>NZ_JBIQOE010000298.1:0-80712 GCF_047739415.1 Mesobacillus sp.
ATATATTATGTGTTACTTACATGAATAATATATCAGGTAGGTGAACATATGTAAATAACCTCATGAACATATGTAAAAATAAAATATGGAAATACATGAATTTGTCATATTTCTTATCAAAATTTTCTTTTGACTTTGAAATGGTATTTCATTATAGTTGCTATATAAAAATGAATAATTCATCCTGCATTCGCGGGAGAGGTTCATAGCGGACACCCTCTATAAAAAACTATGGCTTTGATTAATTCAACCATATCTCAGAGGATATGGTTTTTTATTTGAAAAGCAGGGTTCCTGGCCTCAAATAGCGGCTGCAGATATATAGGAGGCATTTAAAATGGCTGGAAGAAAAGATGAGGAAATGAAAGATTTGACATTGCTTGGCAATCAAGGAACAAAATACTTGTTTGAGTACAGCCCTGAAATCCTTGAAACTTTTGAAAACAAGCATCCGTACAGGGATTATTTTGTAAAATTCAACACACCGGAATTCACGAGTCTTTGCCCGATCACAGGCCAGCCTGATTTTGCTTCGATTTACATCAGCTACATTCCTGATAAATTAATGGTCGAAAGCAAAGCGCTGAAATTATATTTATTCAGCTTCAGGAACCACGGTGATTTTCACGAAGATTGCATGAACATCATCATGAATGACCTGATCAAGCTGATGGATCCAAGGTATATTGAGGTTTGGGGCAAATTTACGCCAAGAGGCGGTATCTCGATCGATCCTTACACCAACTACGGCAAGCCCGGAACGAAGTATGAAGAAATGGCAAACTACCGGATGATGAATCACGATATGTATCCTGAAAAAGTGGATAATCGCTAAATATAAAAAGAGCAGACGCAGGTGCTGCTCTTTTTTAACTGGAAAAAATCATGGATATTTTCCATTTCGCTATAAAAATCGGGATATCGCTATAAAAAAGAAAAAGTCGCTATAAAAAATTAGAAGTCGCTATAAAAAGCAAAAACTCGCTATAAAAAAGTGAAACTCGCTATATAAAGTATAAAAACTCGCTATATAAAAATAAAAGTCGCTATAAAAATATTGAAACGTTATTTGCGCTATGGAAATTAGCCTTTTCAGCCGAAAATAAACCGCCTGATCACGTAATTCAGGCGGTTTTGGTTTCATTTTACGATACAAATACCAATTCTTTAGGGAATTTCGTTAAAATTTCGATTCCGTCCTCTGTAATGACGACATCGTCTTCGATTCTCACGCCGGCTACGCCCGGTACATAAATTCCTGGCTCAGCAGTGAACACCATTCCTTTTTCCATTAATAAAGGATTCGTGCTTGTTAATGAAGGATACTCGTGGACACTGACTCCGAGTCCGTGTCCGAGGCGGTGAGGGAAGTAGTCCCCGTATCCAGCTTCTTCAATCACATTGCGTGCTGCAAGGTCGACCTCTGAGCAGGCAACACCAGCTCGTGCAGTATCCAGGGCTTTCAGCTGTGCTTTTAAAACGGTGTTATAAATTTCTTCCTGCTTTTTGTTGATCTCACCGTAAGCAACGGTCCTTGTGATATCAGAACAATAGCCATCCATCACAACGCCAAGATCGAACAAGACGAGGTCGCCTTTCTTGATCTTTGTAAGCCCAGGTGTACCATGTGGAGCTGCTGCATTTTTACCAGTAAGGACCATCGTTGAAAACGACATTTCCGTTACGCCTTTTTTCTTCAATTCATATTCAATCGCTGCAAGGACGTCTAGCTCGGTTTTGCCTTCCTGGATTTCATTTACTCCTGTTTGGATGGCAAAATCAGCTAGCTCACACGCTACTCTCAGCTTTTGCAATTCTTCTTCCGTTTTGATCATTCGCATCTGGCGAAGTTTTTCTTCCGCCGAAACGAATTCAGAACCGCCAAAAAGGCCAGCCATTTTTTCATAGCGCTCTACATTAAGTTGTTCCTTCTCGATAGCGGTTTTCTTGATAGAAGGGACGCGCTTTTTAATGGCGGTGTAAGCTAGCTCCATTGAATCATCCGTATCGCTGTAGCCAATGATTTCAAGTTCCCATCCCGCGTTTTTCGCATTTTCCTTATCCATCGCCGGACATATCATGAAGGGCTCAGCATCCTGGAAAACAGCAACCGCCAGCAGTCTTTCGTGAGGATCGCTTAAAAATCCGCTCAAGTAAAATACATTGTCAGGGGAAGTAACAAAAGTAACATCGACACCATTGTCCTTCATCCATCCTGATAATGCAGCCAATCTTTCAGTCATAGAAATTCCTCCTCTTATATGTACATCACACTATGAGAGTAGCAATTCACAGTTGAAAAGTAAAACTTTTATAGTAGAGACTTAGTGGGTATATAGAAAAAGGAAGCAGGAGATAGGGAAGTAACGTTGAAATATCTAATGAATGATTGAAAGGAGCGATAATATGAAAGTATCTTATCACGGCCATTCTGTTGTTAAAATCGAAACAAATGGGAAGAACATCCTGATTGACCCATTCATCACCGGCAATGACCTTACTGATTTGAGGGTGGAGGATGTGAAGCCGGATGTCATCATCTTGACCCATGCGCACGGAGACCATCTGGGAGATACAGTGGAACTGGCTAAAAAACATGAATCACTTGTAATCGCCAACTTCGAAGTTGCTACATACTTAAGCTGGAAAGGCCTGAACACACACGGCATGTCTATTGGCGGCGCTTATGAATTTGATTTTGGCAAAGTGAAAATGACACCGGCATTCCATGGTACTGGTATGATTACTGAAAACAATGAAATCATTTATGGTGGAATGCCAGCCGGAATCCTGTTCATGGCAGAAGGAAAGACCGTTTTCCATGCGGGCGATACTGGATTGTTCTCTGATATGAAGCTGATTGGTGAAAGGCATCCAATCGACCTTGCATTCCTGCCAATTGGCGATAATTTTACGATGGGACCGGAAGACGCCGCATTGGCAGCAGAATTCCTGAATGCAAAGGAAGTCGTGCCGATTCACTTTAATACATTCCCGCCAATCAAGCAGAATCCACATGCTTTTGTAAAAATGCTTAAGAAAAATAAAGGCCGCGTACTCGAAGCAGGAGAGACAATTGAATTATAGAAGTAATTAAGCTGCACAAAAAGTTGTGCAGCTTTTTCTATTTCACATGCTTTTTTTAGCTATGGAAGCATAGATATAAAATAAGACAACCTATAGGAGGGGGAAAATGAAGAAAAACCGCTACTTGCTATACTTGTTGTTATGCGGCGTGATGCTTTACATAGCGATGCCAGAGCTTAACTTCCAGGTCGGGGGCAAAGAAGCTTTGTTCGCCGGTTCATGGTTATTCCTCGCATTGCTCGTCTTTGCAGGAAATCTGGCAGCCTTTTTATACACTCCAAAAAAGCGCGCCCGGACAGCCAGCAGAAAAATGGAAGCCAACCCGAAAAGAAAATCACGCGTATATACTGGCTGAGAGGATCAGCCAGTTTTTCTTTTTGCGATAAAAAACTCCCACACCCTAATTAAATTGAATCCAACCCTTTAAAACCTTATAATGGTAATGGATAGAACTACTTTGTACGGAAAATTATTAAAAAGGGTGAAAGTCTTGGCAACTAAGCATGAACAAATACTTCAATATATAGATGAATTGCCAATAGGAGAAAAGATATCGGTACGCCAAATCGCCAAGGCGCTGAACGTAAGCGAAGGAACTGCATATAGAGCCATCAAGGATGCTGAGAATAAAGGGTATGTCAGCACGATTGAACGTGTAGGCACCATCAGGATTGAACGGAAAAAGAAAGAAAACATTGAAAAACTTACTTTTGCCGAAGTTGTCAATATCGTCGATGGACAGGTACTGGGCGGCCGCGCCGGACTTCATAAAACATTGAATAAATTCGTCATCGGTGCAATGAAGCTTGAAGCGATGATGCGGTATACAGGGGCGGGCAACCTGCTAATTGTCGGGAACCGCGACAAAGCGCATGAGCAAGCGCTTAGGGCAGGGGCAGCTGTTTTAGTGACGGGTGGCTTCGATGCCGAAGACCATGTAAAAAAGCTGGCAGATGAACTGCAGCTGCCGATCATTTCAAGCAGTTATGATACTTTTACAGTAGCGACAATGATCAACCGTGCGATATACGACCAATTGATCAAAAAAGAAATCATCCTTGTCGAGGATATCCTGACGACGGTTTCTGAAACCATTTTTCTCAAAGCGGATGACCGTGTATCTGATTGGTACCGGCACAAGGATGAATCACTGCACAGCCGCTTCCCGGTAGTGGACCAGAATATGAAAGTAATCGGGATGATCACATCAAAGGACGTTATGGGTCATGAACAGGATACATTGATCGAGAAAATCATGACAAAGAATCCAATGACCGTAAGCGGTTCAACGAGTGTCGCTTCATCTGCCCACATGATGGTGTGGGAAGGCATTGAAGTCCTCCCGGTTGTGGATGATGCCAACAGGCTTCAGGGCATAGTCAGCAGGCAGGATGTATTGAAGGCTCTTCAAATGATCCAGCGCCAGCCGCAGGTAGGGGAGACGCTGGATGATACGGTAACAAACCAGCTTGTCCTGGCAAAAGGGAAAACAAAGGATGAAGACATTTTCCGCTGCCAGGTGACTCCGCAGATGACGAACCATCTTGGGACGATTTCATATGGCGTGTTTACGACAATCGTCACAGAAGCCGCGAACCGTGTGCTGCGAGGATATAAAAAAGGCGATCTGGTTGTCGAGAATATGACGATCTATTTTATGAAGCCAGTGCAGATTGACAGTGTAATAGAAATTTACCCAAAAGTTCTCGAGGTAGGAAGAAAGTTCGGTAAGGTCGATATCGAAGCCTTCAATGATGGAGTCCTCGTCGGGAAAGCCATGATGATGTGCCAGCTTATTGACAGGCACTAAAATAAATAAAGCCGATCCTTAACCGGATCGGCTTTATTGTGCTTTAATTTTCCTGGGCTTCCTTGGCAGCATGCGGAAGGTAGAATTTATACGCTTTAATCCCGCCCCAGACGCTCAATGAACCAATGATAATGAATATAGCACCCACAATGTATGTGACAGTAGTCTGGAAAAGGAACAGTTGATTGATACCAAATAGTGCGACGAACAATCCCAGGGCGATGCTGGACTTGGCTGAAAGCCATTTTCGCTCAGCGGGCCGTTTGCTGCGGACATATTTGACTTTGTAAAAGATATAAAAGACGAATGAAAGAACAATTAATAGTACAAAAATAGGCATTACATTTCCTCCACATTCAGAATCACTCCTATTTTACCGTTAATTTTAAAAGAATGCCATACAGTTTGCGTTGCATTGGTCCAATACATTGGTTGAAATGCTAAGAAGGAAAGTGTGGATGGAGTTTATTCGCAATCATTTATTGTTTATTCGTGAAAAAGTAAATTCATTTTCAAAAATAATAATTTTATTCGCAAAAAAATAGATTTATTCGCAAAAAAATAGTTTTATTCGCAAAACCATAAGTTTTATTCGCAAAATTCACCCGTTTATTCGCAAACTGGAAAAAAACGCGCTTTTTTTCCAGATAAACACTCCCCGCAAAATGTCTTCCTGCTTTTCTTTTCCAAAAAATATGTTCATAATTAAGATATGAAAAAGGTGAAGGAGCATTTTAATGAAAGAGCAAATACTTGAAGCTATAGAAAATTATGAAACGATCATTATCCATCGCCATGTGAGACCGGATCCTGATGCTTACGGTTCACAGGGAGGGCTGGCTGAAATCCTGAAGGCTTCGTTTCCTGAAAAGAATATTTACACTGTCGGCGCAGAGGAGCCATCGCTTAATTACCTGAGAAGGTTAGATTCAATCTCTGACGATACTTTTAAAGGGGCGTTGGTCATTGTATGTGACACAGCGAATGCTGAGCGGATTTGTGATGAGCGTTATCGTTTAGGGGAGCAGCTGGTGAAAATTGACCATCACCCGAATGAAGATCCTTATGGAGACCTGCAATGGGTAGATACTTCTGCGAGCTCTACCAGTGAAATGGTCTATGAGTTTTACCTTACCTTCAAGGAAAAGGGCCTGCGGATCTCTGACGAGGCAGCCAGATTGCTGTACGCCGGAATTGTGGGCGATACTGGCCGATTCCTGTATCCAAGCACGACCAATAAAACATTTGCCTATGCGGGGGAATTGATCCACTATAACTTCTCGCGTACCGAGCTTTATGACAGAATGTATGAACTGGCACCGAATGTGGTGAAGTTGAACGGGTACATTCTCCAGAACTTCGAACTGCTGGAAAATGGTGCGGCCAAGGTCGTGATGAAGAGGGAACTGCTTGATCAGTATTCAGTCAAGCCTTCTGAAGCATCCTTGCTTGTGAGTGAATTGGGGAATGTCAAAGGAATCAAGGCGTGGGTGTTCTTCATTGAGGAAGAAGATCAAATCCGGGTACGCCTCCGTTCCAAAGGACCTGTAATCAACACGATCGCCAGGAATTACAATGGAGGAGGCCATCCACTGGCCGCGGGTGCATCCATCTATTCATGGGATGATGTCGACAAAGTTCTTGCTGACCTCATTCGAGCCTGCAAGGAATAGCTCGAAAGACAGAGCAAGGTGCGTTTCCTAGTTGGAACGCACCTTGCTACTATCATTTATCTATTATTAAAATACACTTGTAATGCATCTGCGATTTCTTTATCCGAACCATCTGTCTTGACCTTGTAGTGGTCACCATCAAGGGATGCTGTAAAATCACTGATTCCTTGCTGTTTTAAGAAGTCATCAATGTCAGAAAGATTCTCACCTTGATTTTTAAGGCTTTTTTGACCAACAAAATCACCATTCACAAATACATCATACTGGTCCTCATTTAATTTCACCTGGTTTTCCTGGTCACGGTTATTCATGGCGTACGCAGGGAATACACCTCCGCCAACACCACTGCCGCTATTGCCAGCTCCGTTGTTAAAACTCATCTTACATCCCTCCAGTCTATATCTTCGAATTTCTTTTTATATTTCCCGGTTTTATCAGGCGTGACACAAACTGATAACAACTGGAGGGAATTACCTTTATTTACTGGCCGGATCAGGACAGCTCCTTTGAGATAACTCTAAAGCTGTAAAAATAAAGCGAGAATCGTGACAGCTTTCGTGCTGAATCCATCAAAGCTGTCAAAATAAAGCCGGAATCGTGACAGCTTTTATGTGGCATGCCTCAAAGCTGTCAAGAAAACGCAGTTATTGTGACAGGTTACAGGGGTAAGAGCCCAAAGCTGTCAAGAAAACATGGTTATTGTGACAGGTTACAGGGGTGAGAGCCCAAAGCTGTCAAGAAAATGCAGTTATTGTGACAGGTTACAGGGTTAAGAGCCCAAAGCTGTCAAGAAAACGCAGTTATTGTGACAGGTTACAGGGGTAAGAGCCCAAAGCTGTCAAGAAAATCCGGAATCATGACAGCTTTCATGCAAAAGCCTCTGAAGCTGTCAAAAAGAAGCTGTACTCGCAAGGATTCCGATTCTCTCTCCGGTTCAATCAAGGCTAATCTCCACCTGGATGCTGACGGAAGTATATATGACCATTGATTTGATTTTCAGTTTATAACGCTTGTCATTCACTTTGATGGATTTGTTTTCAATCACTCTGGTGATCAAATCCCTGCTTTTAAAAACCGAATCCAGATCCTTGGCAAGGAGCATGTTCAACTGTCCCTTGGTCTCCTCCTCGATCTCGTAGATGCTTAGCGTATCAAGCTGTTTATATTTTTTATCGTTGACGATCTTCACCTTGATCTCCTGGACAGTCAAGTTCTCCTGGTTCTTTTTGTTTAATTCTTCATAATCCTCCATCCAGATTTTGATATCGCTTTGCAGGTCGGCGATCTCATCTTTCTGTTGCTCAATTTTTTTCGCGTGTTTTTCCATCCATGCACCATTAAAGTATAAAAATAATACCCAGCTAACTATGGCACCAACTGCTACACCTGAAAAAAATCTCTGCCATTCAGGCCTGCGATAATAAGGGGGGATTCTCATTTATACATGCTCCTGCGTAAGCCAGTTGATCAGAAGTGCACCAGTCTGCGCACCACCCATGGCTGTTAGGATCAAAAGGAATTGCTTGAAGATATCCTTTGTTTCACCGTTCAAAAGCCCCCGTTCAAAGCTGTAGACAGTATCAAAGGTACCGCCGATCGCAGCAATGATAGCCCATATCCGGATGGAACTTGAGAACCGGGCAATTTCCGTCATTAAAGGCTGTCCTGTCAAAAAAGCGGCCAATCCGCCAATCAACGAGCCGCCAAGCAATACACCAAGCGCGATAAAATAGGCTTCGAATAGATGGGAAGCAAATGGCTGATTCAAATAAAACACCCTCTGTAAATGGTAGATTTTTTCCTCGTAATTCATCATATGGACAATCTGCATTTAATATGTTTAAACTTCCTTGAACAAATGAGAACATATTTTCTTTTTTTTCCTTAAAAGCCTATAATGAAAGAAGATGAACCATTAAGGGTGTGAGAGAAATGCCATTTATTCACCTTCATGTCTATAGTGCATACAGCCTGCTCACGAGTACGGCGACAGTAGAGCAGCTAGTCCGCGATGCCAGGGCAAAAGGATTTTCCGCACTCGCACTGACGGATCGCAATGTAATGTACGGAAGTGTCGCATTTTATAAAGAATGCCTAAGGAACTCGGTCAAACCATTGCTCGGCCTGACTGTTGACGTAGTCAGCCCCACTCTGGAACATGAATCCTTCCCGCTTGTGCTACTCGCCAAAAATAATGAAGGATTCCAGAACCTGATTAAGATTTCCAGTGCTGTACAGACGAAATCACCTGAGGGAATACCGGTGAAATGGCTGAAACATTACGCTTCTGGCCTATTTGCCATAACTCCGGGAACCCTGGGAGAAATAGAATATTATTTAACAAACGGTGAAAGAGAGCAAGCACTAAAGACAGTGGATCTATACAAGCAGATCTTTGGCAGGGATAACTTTTACCTATCTTTACAGGACCAGGGCCTACCCGGGCAAAAGGAATTAGTTGGACAGCTGGCAAGTTTGGGCAGTGAAACCAACACTCCGCTGACTGCTTCCAACCAGGTGCATTATCTGGAAAAAGAAGATTCATTTTCTCAGGAGTGCCTGCTGGCGATCAAGAATGGTGAGAAACTCCAGGATGAAGCCCGTGAAAAGCTAGGCAGCAGCGAATTTTACTTAAAGCCAGCAAAAGAAATGGGCGAGCTGTTCTCAGAGTATCCTGAAGCATTGGAGAATACCCTGAAGATAGCGGAGAACTGCAATGTCATGCTTGACTTTGAAACAAGGCATCTGCCAAAGTTCCCTGTCGATCCGGGAAAAAATGCAGATGAAATGCTCGAAGAAATGTGCTTTCAGGGACTTGAAGAACGATACGGAAATCCCTCCCAAAAGCATATAGACAGACTGAAATATGAGTTATCAATCATTAAAAAAATGAACTTCAGCGATTACTTCTTGATTGTTTGGGATTTCATAAAATACTCGAGGGAAAAAGGAATCCTCATCGGACCCGGACGTGGTTCGGCGGCTGGCTCAATTGTGTCTTATGTATTGTACATTACCGATGCCGACCCGATTGAACATAATCTACTGTTTGAAAGGTTCTTGAATCCAGAACGAATTTCAATGCCTGATATCGATATCGACTTCCCTGATAATCGCAGGGATGAGGTGATCGAATATGTCGCCTCCAAATATGGAGAGCTTCATGTAGCACAGATTGCCACTTTTGGGACGCTCGCTGCGAAGGCAGCAGTAAGGGATGTTGGCCGCGTTTTCGGCTTGAACGCAAAGGAGCTCGACCGACTGTCAAGGCTTGTGCCATCGAGACTTGGCATCACCCTAAAAGACGCCATCAAGGAATCTGCCGGGTTAAGAGATTTTATTGAAGAAACCTCTAAGAATAAGAGAATCCTTGAAACGGCAATCAAGCTTGAAGGTTTGCCGCGGCATACTTCGACTCACGCTGCGGGAGTCGTGATCAGCGAACAGCCACTTACAAATGTGGTGCCGATTCAATCCGGTCAGTCCAAGGTTTTCCTTACCCAATATTCTATGGACCACCTTGAGGAAATAGGTCTATTGAAGATGGATTTCCTAGGATTAAGGAATCTGACTTTAATAGATTCAATCCTTCACTCCATCCAGCAAAAAACAAGGCGCAAGCTGGACACTCATGATATACCGGTTGAAGATAAAGAAACATTCGAGATGCTTGGTAGGGGAGAGACGACAGGTATTTTCCAGCTGGAATCCGATGGGATGAGAAAAGTACTGATGAAGCTGGAACCAACAAGGTTTGAAGATATTGTCGCAGTCAATGCCCTTTATCGTCCAGGTCCGATGGAAAATATCCCGTTGTTCATTGACCGCAAGCACGGAAGACAGCCTATAGACTATTACCATAAGGACCTCGAACCGATTCTCCGGGACACATACGGGGTTATCGTCTATCAGGAGCAAATCATGCAGATTGCATCACAGATGGCAGGATTTTCGTTAGGTGAAGCGGATTTGCTGAGGAGAGCCGTTTCAAAGAAGAAGAAGGAAGTTCTTGACCAGGAACGTGAACATTTTGTGAATGGGGCTTTAAAGAAAGGCTATGACACTCAAACAGCGAATCTTATTTATGATTTGATTGTCCGTTTTGCAAACTACGGCTTTAATCGTAGCCATGCGGTGGCATACAGCATGATTGCCTACCAGCTGGCGTACCTCAAAGCTCATTATCCGCTTTATTTTATGGCTGCGCTGCTTACTTCGGCAATTGGAAATGATCTGAAAATCGCACAGTATGCAAGAGAGCTGCAGCAAATGGAAATCAAACTTCTTCCTCCCTCGATCAACAAAAGTGCTTTCAGCTTCCAGCCAGAAGGCGATGGTGTCAGGTATAGCCTCGCAGGGATTAAAGGTGTAGGAATTGCCTCTCTCAAGGAAATATTCCAGGCGAGACGAAACCAGCCATTTAAAGATATATTCGACTTTTGTATCCGTGTGCCTCATAAGGCTGCCTCTAGAAAGGTGCTCGAAGCATTGATTTATTCAGGAGCTTTCGATGAATTCGGCCAGGACCGCGCTGTTCTTTTAGCGACGATTGATGTCGCGATTGAACACGCACAGCTTGTGGCTCCCGATGACTCCGGACAGATTGATATGTTCGCTGAAGCAGAGTTTTCCCTGAAGCCAAAGTATACCCAGGTCGACCCGATGCGGATCGAGGACAAGCTCAGCCTCGAAAAGGATGTGCTCGGAGTCTATTTATCCAAGCATCCGGCTTCAATTTACGAAAAAGAATTCAAGGCAGCAGGTGTTAAAAAGATTGCCTCGAAATCTCCGGGAAGCAAAGTGCGGCTTGGCGTCTATATCACTGAGGAAAAGAAAATCCGGACGAAAAAAGGTGAAGCAATGTCCTTCCTCACTATTAGCGATGCAAGCGGGGAAACAGACGCTGTCGTTTTCCCATCTGTATATAAGCAATATGGACATGTGTTAGGCCAGGGAAGAATGGCGCTGCTGGAAGGAAAGTTCGATGAACGTGAGGGCAAGAGCCAATTTATCGTGCAACAAGTGCTCGACCTTGAAAGAGAAGCAGAAAAAAAACCAGTTCTATATTTGCGGATTGCTAAAGGAACAAACAATGCTGGCAAGATGAATGAACTCAAAGCTTTATTGAAAAAACATCATGGTGCTGTACCGGTAATAGTGTATAACGAAGAAACCGAGAAATCACTTCTGCTGCCGGGCGAGTTCAGCATTAATGCAGAACATGGAAGTATGGGAGAATTGAAGAAGGTGTTGGGTGACAATAATGTCGTCCTGAAAAATTAGTCCTTTACAAGTATAATAGATGTGTTATATTGGAAAAGGATATGTGTGGTCAGACCACTGTAGTAGGCAAACTTTTTTTATAACCAGGTATTTCTTCGCAAATAATTGTCGTTTCTGGAAGAAATTCTGTCTTCCTCATTCCCGCCGTCAATCAAGTTGTATCACAGCCGGAAATGAGCAAGACTAAAGCGCTAATCTATGGCGAAGAAAGCCTATAACTAAGGAGTGGACCTGAGTTGACTTTACGTGAAGAAGCTTTGCACATGCACCGTGTAAACAAAGGGAAATTAGAGTCAAAATCAAAAGTACCTGTAAGGAATGCAAGAGATTTGAGTCTTGCTTATTCTCCGGGTGTGGCGGAGCCTTGCAAGGAAATATATGATAAGCCTGAAACCGTTTATGACTATACAATGAAAGGCAATATGGTAGCCGTTGTCTCTGATGGCACAGCAGTTTTGGGCCTTGGAAATATCGGTCCCGAAGCCGCGCTTCCAGTAATGGAAGGAAAAGCTGTCCTTTTCAAGAGCTTTGCTGGCGTCGATGCCTTTCCGATCTGCTTGAATACAACGGATGTTGATAAAATTGTCGAGACTGTAAAACTCCTTGAGCCGACATTCGGTGGAGTCAACCTGGAGGACATTGCTGCGCCAAACTGTTTCGCTGTGGAAGAACGTTTGAAGAAGGAAACGAATATTCCGGTATTCCATGATGATCAGCACGGAACTGCCATTGTAACAGTGGCTGGTCTAGTGAACGCTCTTAAAATTGTCGGCAAAAAAATGAACGAAATTAAAGTGGTCGCAAACGGAGCAGGAGCTGCGGGAATTGCGATCATTAAGCTTCTATATTCGTACGGAGTCCGGGACATCATCATGTGTGATACAAAGGGTGCGATCTATGAAGGACGCCCTAACGGGATGAATGCAATCAAGGATGAAGTTGCTAAATTCACAAACCGTGACAACGTGGAAGGATCTCTTTCAGATGCGATCAAGGGCGCGGATGTGTTTATCGGAGTATCCGTCGCTGGAGCGTTGACTTCTGAAATGGTTCAAACGATGAATAACGATCCGATTATTTTTGCGATGGCAAATCCGGTGCCGGAAATCATGCCAGAGGAAGCAAAGGCAGCAGGGGCGGCAGTAATTGGTACAGGCCGATCCGACTTCCCTAACCAGGTGAACAATGTACTTGCATTCCCTGGAATCTTCCGCGGTGCATTAGATGCCAGGGCTACCCATATCAATGAAAAGATGAAGGTGGCTGCTGTAGACGCAATCGCTAGCCTGATCGAGGAATCAGAGCTGTCAAGTGATTACGTCATTCCAGGCCCATTTGACCCGCGTGTAGCTCCTGCTGTTGCAGCGGCTGTAGCGAATGCAGCGATGGAAACGGGAGTTGCGCGCATTAAAGTGGATCCAGATGAAGTCAAAGAGCGCACGAAGCGTCTAGCATTGATTGGAAAAGGTGAGTGATCTCTTAGTGGCACAGCCTGAAAAAAACACAAAAGTATATGTGGAAATCGTCAGGCAGCTAAGGGAAATGATTAATAAAGACGGCTTAAAGCCAGGAGATAAAATCCCATCCGAACGTGAACTTTCGGAGCGCCTGAATGCAGGGCGCTCCTCCGTTCGCGAGGCCTTGCGTGCCCTCGAGCTTCTCGGTTTGATAGAGACGAAAAGGGGAGAAGGCACGTTTATCAGGGACTTCCGCGGCAACCAGCTTGTCCAATTATTAAGCACCTTTATCCTGCAGGATGAAAAAGCTAAAGATGATGTGGTAGAAACAAAAAATATGATTGAAGTCGATTGTCTTTATCTTGCGGCAGAAAAGTTTAAGGAAGACGAAATCAAAAGATTAAAGGTCTGGATAGATGACCATAATTTTGAGGACGAGGAATTTTTCAGGAAAATTGCCGAACTTGCTGACAATCACCTTTTTTATCGAATTTGGTATATATTGAATGATTATTATGATGCACTTCAGTTGAAAGTATCGCCGGCTGAAAAAGCTGATTATCATAAACTGGTAGACTCGCTTGAAACAAAAAGAGGAGACCTGATCCTCGAAAGGTATCGCATGCTGCGGAAAATGTCGACGGAATGACGACATGAAGTAACATCTTTTGTAGAAAGGATGTTATATACTTGTGGACATGCCTATGATGCCTGGAGGGCAGCCTCTCTTTCTTTTTTGAAATAGTGGTCTGGCCACTTAGTTCTTTTTTACTAAATTTAGGATATTACAAAATAACTAGCATTATTCGGAGGGGGTTATAACTTGCTTAAGGAACTTTTTACGAAAACGAAAAAGAAAAAGTACGCGACAATTCCTTCTGAAGCAGCGAAGCAGGATGTTCCTGAAGGAATCATGACGAAATGCCCGAACTGCAAGAAAATCATGTATACAAAAGAACTGAATAAAAATTGTAAGGTGTGTTTCCAGTGCGGTTACCACCATCAAATGAATTCAGCAGAGCGAATCGGCAGCTTCCTCGATGCGGGAAGTTTCCGCGAACTGGACCGAGAGATGGTTTCAGGCAATCCATTAGGATTTCCCGGATATGAGGAAAAGCTTGAAAAGGACCGGGACAAAACAGGTTTAAACGAAGCGGTAGTTACCGGCTTAGGCAGTGTGAATGGATTTGATGTCGCTATAGCGATCATGGATGCGACTTTCAGGATGGGAAGCATGGGTTCCGTCGTAGGTGAAAAGATTACGAGGGCGATTGAAAAAGCCGATGAATTATCTTTACCATTTATCATTTTTACCGCTTCGGGCGGTGCCAGGATGCAGGAAGGTGTCCTCAGTTTGATGCAAATGGCGAAAACAAGCGTCGCATTGAAAAGATTCAGTGATAATGGCGGTTTGATCATCTCCATTATGACTCACCCGACAACAGGTGGAGTGTCCGCGAGTTTTGCCTCGCTTGGCGACTACAATCTAGCAGAACCTGGAGCTTTGATTGGCTTCGCAGGCCGCAGGATTATTGAACAGACAATCCGCGAAGAATTGCCGGAAGACTTCCAGACATCTGAATTCTTGCTGAAGCATGGACAGCTTGATGCTGTAATCTCGCGAGTTGACTTGAAGGAAAAAATCGCTGGAATACTTGAAATCCATCAGCCAGGAGGGACTTTCGAATGGCAGGAGAACTAGAATTTGAAAAACCGGTATTGGAATTAAGGAAGAAAATTAGTGAGCTAAAGGAATTCACCAAGAGTACGGATGTAGATCTCACTACTGAAATAGATAAACTTGAAGCAAGGCTTCAAAAGCTTGAATCTGAAATATACGAAAACATGAAACCGTGGGACAGGGTTCAGATAGCCCGCCATCCAAATCGCCCTACAACGCTTGAATATATCTCTTTGCTGTTCACTGACTTCTTCGAATGTCATGGTGACAGGACATATGGAGATGATGAAGCAATTGTTGGCGGTATTGCCAAGTTCCACGGCTATCCTGTTACAGTCATTGGCCATCAACGCGGAAAAGACACGAAGGAGAATATCCGCAGGAACTTTGGCATGCCACACCCTGAAGGCTACCGAAAGGCTTTGCGTCTGATGAAGCAAGCAGAAAAATTCAGGCGTCCAATCATTTGCTTTATCGATACGAAAGGGGCTTACCCTGGGAAAGCGGCAGAAGAACGTGGCCAGAGTGAGGCAATTGCCCGAAATCTATTCGAGATGGCAGGACTCACCGTACCGGTAATCTGTGTGGTCATTGGTGAAGGCGGAAGCGGCGGAGCCCTGGCACTTGGAGTCGGCAATTACATTCATATGCTTGAGAACTCCACGTACTCTGTAATCTCGCCTGAAGGAGCAGCGGCCATTCTGTGGAAAGATTCTACTTTGGCGAAAAAAGCAGCCGAAACGATGAAGATTACGGCACCAGACCTTAAAGGGCTGGGAATCATAGATGAAATCATTCCCGAAGTAAAGGGCGGAGCACATAAAGATCTAAAACAACAGGCAAAGTATATGGATAAAATTTTAAAAGACTCGATGTCCGAATTGCTTGTTCTTGATGAAGAGACACTCCTGGACCAGCGCTATGAAAAATATAAACGAATTGGAGAGTTTTCGTTTCCAACTGAATTTATAGGGGTAAAATAAAACGTGCGAAACAGCACGTTTTATTTTTTGTGTTGTAAAAACACGCTGTCTTGTGCAATGAAGTAAACCTGTTTACCGTTTTTTGTAAAGTTTTATATTCGTATAAACTGCCATCATAGGGTTTATAGAGAGCACGAGACGTAATAAAAGACCCTTTAAAACTTATTGAAGCGCTTGCAATTACGTGATAATTCCGTCTTATTGTCAATATTGAGGATTCAGTTGAGATAAGGTATTCTACGTGGTATTTTAGAAATATTCCCGGGTATTCTGTTTATAATAAGACAAGCTACTATCAGAATACTACAGCGTTTTGTTTTTGGTACAGTACATATTGAATGAGGTGAAAAGATGAAAAGAATTGGTGTTTTGACGAGCGGCGGGGATTCGCCCGGCATGAATGCCGCAGTACGTGCGGTTGTTAGAAAAGCGATCTATCATGATGTAGAGGTTTATGGTGTATTTGGCGGATATGCAGGCTTGATGAGCGGAAATATTAAAAAGCTTGAGCTTGGTTCAGTTGGTGATATCATCCACCGAGGTGGAACGTTCCTTTATTCTGCGCGCAGCGAAGAATTTAAGACAAAGGAAGGCCAGCAAAAAGGAATTGAGCAATTGAATAAGCTTGGGATTGACGGTCTCGTTGTCATTGGAGGAGATGGTTCTTACAGAGGCGCAAAGGCGTTGACTGAACAAGGATTTCCTTGTGTTGGTGTACCTGGAACCATCGATAATGATATTCCAGGAACTGAGTTCACAATCGGATTTGATACGGCGCTTAATACTGTCATCGACGCAATCGATAAAATCCGTGATACTGCTTCTTCACATGAAAGAACATTTGTTGTCGAAGTAATGGGACGCAACGCTGGCGACCTGGCGTTATGGTCTGGTCTGGCAGGCGGTGCGGAAACTATCCTGATTCCTGAGGATCCACATGATATGAAGGACATAGCAGGCCGCCTTAAAAAAGGCCATGAACGTGGTAAAAAACACAGTATTATTGTTGTAGCAGAAGGTGTCATGAACGGTTATGATTTCGCGAAGCAATTACAGGAAGAGACTGACTTTGATACACGTGTTACGGTCCTTGGCCATGTTCAGCGCGGCGGAACGCCTACAGCATTCGACCGCGTACTTGCAAGCAGGCTGGGAGCACGGGCAGTGGAGCTTTTATTGGAAGGCAAAGGCGGACGTGCTGTAGGAATGGAAAAGAATCAATTAGTTGATTACGATATCATCGAGGCTTTGGCAAAAGAGCATACTGTTGACTTGAACTTATATAAATTATCGAAAGAGCTTTCTATTTAATCTCTTTACAGTAAACCAGGAGGTTGCAAGCTATGCGCAAAACAAAAATTGTTTGTACAATTGGTCCCGCAAGTGAAAGTGTAGACAAATTAGTTCAATTGATTGAAGCAGGTATGAATGTGTCCCGTCTTAATTTCTCACACGGAAATCACGAGGAACACGCAGCACGTATCAAGAATATCAGAGAGGCCGCTGAGAAAACAGGGAAGAAGGTAGGTATCCTTCTTGATACAAAAGGCCCTGAAATTCGTACGAATGATATGGAAAACGGAGCGATCGAGCTTACGACAGGCCAGGAATGCATCGTTTCCATGACAGAGGTTCTAGGTACGCCTGAAAAGTTCTCTGTTACTTATGACCAGTTGATTGATGATGTACATCCAGGAGCGAAAATCCTTCTTGATGACGGATTGATCGGTCTGGAAGTTATCAGCATTGACAAGTCTAACAATGAGATTAAAACTAGGGTTCTGAATAGCGGAACGCTTAAGAATAAAAAAGGTGTGAACGTACCAGGTGTTTCTGTTAACCTGCCAGGAATCACAGAAAAAGACGCCAAAGATATCCTATTCGGTGTTGAGCAAGGTGTAGATTTTATCGCAGCATCTTTTGTGCGCCGCGCGACAGATGTGTTGGAAATCCGCCAGCTTCTTGAAGAAAACAACGGTTCCCATATCCAGATCATCCCTAAGATCGAAAACCAGGAAGGCGTCGACAACATCAATGAAATTCTTGAAGTTTCTGATGGCCTGATGGTTGCACGTGGAGACCTTGGTGTTGAAATTCCGGCAGAAGAAGTGCCGCTTGTACAAAAGGATTTAATCAAAAAGTGCAACACACTAGGCAAACCTGTCATTACTGCAACACAAATGCTTGATTCCATGCAGCGTAATCCGCGTCCGACACGCGCAGAAGCAAGTGACGTAGCAAATGCGATTTTTGATGGTACAGATGCAATCATGCTTTCTGGTGAAACAGCTGCAGGACAATATCCTGTAGAAGCTGTACAGACAATGCATAATATCGCATCACGTGCAGAACAAGCACTTGATCATAAAGAACTTTTATCTGCTCGCAGTAAAGATACAGAGCACAATATTACAGATGCTATCGGACAATCGGTTGCACATACAGCGTTGAATCTTGAAGTGAACGCAATCATCACACCGACTGAAAGCGGCCATACAGCACGTATGATTTCTAAATACCGTCCGAAGGCTCCAATCATTGCAGCAACATCAAATGACCATGTTCTTCGCCGTCTGGCTCTAGTATGGGGAGTATATCCACAGCTTGGCCAGAAAGCTGAAACAACAGACGAAATGCTCGCAATCGCAGTAGAAGAAAGTGTGAACAGTGGTCTTGTTTCCCACGGTGACCTTGTTGTCATCACAGCCGGCGTACCGGTTGGAGAAGCAGGCACAACTAACTTGATGAAGATCCATGTAGTAGGAGATATCCTTGCAAAAGCTCAAGGTATCGGACGCAAATCTGCATACGGTAGAGTAGTCGTTGCAAAGGATGCACAAGAAGCAATCAGTAAGGTAAAACAAGGAAGCATCCTTGTAACAATCGGCTCAGACCGCGAAATGGTCCCAGCGCTTGAGAAATGCAGTGCCTTGATCACAGAAGAAGGCGGTTTGACAAGCCATGCGGCAGTAGTCGGATTGAACCTTGGAATCCCTGTTATCGTAGGCGTAGAAAACGCAATGAAGCTATTTGAAGATGGCCAGGAGATTACAGTTGACTCAGCAAGAGGCGTCATCTACAAAGGACATGCCAGCGTTTTATAAACCGAGATAGGCTCCAAATTTAGCGTGAAATCAACTTTGATTTCACGCTTTTATTTATGAAGATTAATGAAATCATCTTGTGGGCAGACAAAAGCGAATCTAAACATGACTGAAATGTCCGTCCGAAGTTACACAACGGGTTGTGAGGGGCTCAAGGCTGTAAGTGACACATTAAGCTCAGACAGCTTTCACAGGAAACTAGGAAAAGCTGTCAGAAGAAGAGTCAACTACAGACAGGTTTGAGAGAAAAACGAGAAAAGCTGTCAAAAGAAGGGCCAACTTCAGACAGGTTTCACAGAAAACGATGAAAAGCTGTCAAAAGTAGAACCAAGTTCAGACAATGCAGCGTGTAAACTTGCTCGAAATGTCCGAATTCGATCAATGCAAGTTCAGTCATGTTTTATATCTTCAATCGTTCTTCTCATTACAAATCTCCAGCAATCATAATATTGTATTCTCACCAGCTCGGCACGTATAATAGAAGGACACGCTATTCCAAAACATTGAGGTGGAGAATGAAATATATTTTTTTGTTTTTAGTTATTGTTCCGGCTGCTGAGATTGCTATCCTGCTTCTTTCAGGTCAAACAATCGGCATATGGCCGACGATCCTGCTCATCATCCTTACTGGTTTCCTAGGGGCTTTTTTGGCGAAGCAGCAGGGTTTAGAAACGATAAGACGAACTCAGGACCAGTTAAGAAGAGGCATGATGCCTGGAGATGTCATCCTGGATGGGGTGAGCATTCTTGTCGGCGGTACCCTTCTGCTGACACCGGGTTTCATAACAGATACTCTAGGGTTTTTACTACTGGCACCACCGACCAGGAAGTTTTTCAAGGCATTAATGCTGAAACTATTCCGTAACTGGATTGATAAAGGAACGATTAAAGTTATTCGTTGACATAGAAAACGCCAACCACATCGGTTGGCGTTTTTTTAGTATTAGCTGTCTTCATTTGTCTCAAATTTCATCATTCAGCATAACGACAACCTTATTTTAAGATAACCTCGTCTTTGCCTTTAATGAATGTCCAAATATCCCGGAATACATTCGCTCGTTGCAGTGTATTGAAGATCACCAGGATGACTGGACCGACAATCAGTCCCAGAAAGCCGATGGTTTTGAAGCCGACGAACAGAGCGATCAAGGTTGCGAGCGGGTCAAGTCCAATGCTTGATGAAAGGATTTTTGGCTCCATGATCTGCCTTTGGACCAATACGACAACATATAAGACGCCTAAGCCAATTGCGGTACTCATCTCACCGGCAATCGCTTCATAGATGATCCACGGGACAAAGACAGCCCCCGTACCGAGATATGGAATGATGTCAACTATACCGGTAACCAGCGCAATCGTGATGGCATAATCAATACGAAGGATCAGCAAACCAATCAGGATAATGACGGTAGTGATCGAAACCAGTGTAGCTTGGGCTCTGACAAAACCGAATAATGCTTTTTTTAAATCGTCAAAAACAGTCTTGCTGCTCGTTCTTGCGCGATTAGGTAAAAACCTGGTACCCATCGCCGATAATCTATACCAGTCTTTACTTATGAAGAAAGTCCCTAATAATGAGAAAATAAGAACAGTTGCTGCATTCGGAAACCAGGACAGAATGTTGGGGATTTTTTCAAAGAAATCCTTGATAAAATTTCCTGTCGTTGTCCCGATGGTGGCGCCGACGTTTTGGATATTATCCATAATGGTATCCTGCTGCCCCGATTCAAGGCTTTGGAACATGCCTGTTAGCTGATTGTAAAGTGGAATAAGTTGAGCAGCAAATAAATGTTCAATATAATCAATCAAAGTAACCAGATGTTCAGGAACAACTTTCGCTAAATATTCAGCTCCTGAAGCGATCTCGACAACAAGCAATGTGATCAGTCCTGCGAACACCAA
Organism: Mesobacillus sp.; assembly: GCF_047739415.1. Lineage (GTDB taxonomy): Bacteria > Bacillota > Bacilli > Bacillales > Cytobacillaceae > Mesobacillus. The sequence goes on from NZ_JBIQOE010000298.1 coordinate 20,981, forward strand.
CATGATCAACACAAGGGAAATGAGTACCGCCAGGGACCTGGGCATTTTTGCCCGCGTCTGGAAAAAGTTGACGAGCGGATTCATCATAAAGGCAATCAGGAAGCCAATGATGAATGGGTAAGTCACCTTGGATACGAAAAATAGTGCAAGCGCTCCGGCCACAACGATACCAATGACGGAAATAAAACGCAATGTCCTATGTAGATATACTAGATTCAAACAGGTTCCTCCTTTTGGAATGGCCAACTGGATGCCAATACTGTTTGTATATCTTAAAAGCTTGATGCCAGTCCTGAAAGTTTCCTAAAATATACGGTTTATCATTTTAAAAGATTCGATTTAATTTTAAAAAATCCTTTAAAATACAAAATATCTAGAAGAAAGGCTAATGTAAAATGCTGACTTTCGAACAAAATAAGATGAGCATTCTTATTACCGTCCGAGGTGATTTTTGAAATGGAATTCGTAAAAAGGCTTTTAAAATATAAATAATGAATTTTGCAAAAAGTAGTTTATTCAAAAGAGAAATTGTGCATTTAAACAATCATCTAAAGCGTATAATCAGTAGGTACTGCCATCTTTAATCCTACCTGTTTGGTGTAATATTTTTAATTATGTTACAATAGTTTTAACTGTGGAAGGATGACAAATTTATGCTTGAGCCTATGCTTTTTTTACTAACTTTATTGGCGATTGCTTTTCTGGCGAAAAACCAATCGTTAATTATTGCGGTCCTGGTCCTGCTTGTCATGAAGATTGCCGGGATTGAAGCCAAAACATTTTCGCTGCTCCAGGGTAAGGGTATTAACTGGGGAGTAACGGTTATCACTATTGCTGTCCTAGCGCCCATTGCCAGCGGCGATATTGGCTTCAAAGATTTAGGTGGTGCTTTCAAGTCACCCTATGCATGGATTGCCCTGATATCAGGGATGGCAGTTGCTCTGCTTGCAAAAGGCGGAGTTACCTTGCTGGCGGAAGATCCCCATATAACAACCGCACTTGTCCTGGGAACAATTTTGGCCGTATCATTATTCAAAGGAGTAGCAGTAGGTCCTTTGATTGGTGCCGGTATCGCATTTGCGGCTATGAAAATCTTTGAATTATTTAAATAGCCTTTTTGTAAAATAATATTTTATATTGATTTAAGTTGTTTTCATTCACAAATGTCAGATAATTGTTTATAATAGGACTTGTAACTGCTTCCATCCCCCTACATAGGCCTGGGGATGGAGAAAGTATCCACGGTTTTTTTATTTAACAAAATGTAAGCATTTTCTTTTTGCCGGTTGCCTGAGCAAGCGCTCGATACCCATCGTAAATAGGGCATTTCGGCTGGAATCGGTCTGTCGCCGGCGTATGGTCCGGCTTTTCGTATAAAGTGTCAGAAATTTCTTTTTTCTGATATCGCTGTTTTTGACAGCAATTCAACATACAGACAAAATGGGATATGGGGAAATTAACTACAAAGGAGAGATTGAGTATGACAGTAACACGTGGTCTTGAAGGGGTAGTGGCAACAACATCTTCTATCAGCTCTATTATCGATGACACGCTGACTTATGTAGGCTATGACATTGACGATCTGGCTGAAAATGCTAGTTTCGAAGAAGTGATTTACTTATTATGGCACCGCAAGCTTCCTACAGCGGCAGAATTGGACGAATTGAAGAAGCAGCTTGCAGAGAATGCAGCTTTGCCGAAAGAAGTGCTTGAGCATTTCAAGATGTACCCGATTGATAAAGTCCATCCGATGGCTGCAGTTCGCTCGGCTGTATCTCTTTTAGGGTTATATGATGATGAATCAGATGTAATGGAAAAAGAAGCGAATTACCGCAAAGCCATCCGCCTCCAGGCTAAGATGCCAGCTATCGTTACTGCTTTCGCAAGAGTAAGGAAAGGTCTTGAGCCAATCGCTCCAAGAGAAGACCTTAACTTCGCGGCAAACTTCCTTTACATGCTGACTGGGGAAGAGCCAGATGAAATAGCAGTAGAAGCAATGAATAAGGCGCTAGTTCTTCACGCTGACCATGAGCTTAACGCTTCAACATTCACTGCGCGTGTCTGCGTTGCGACACTATCTGATGTGTACTCTGGTGTAACAGCTGCAATCGGTGCATTGAAAGGCCCTCTTCATGGCGGAGCAAATGAAGCAGTTATGAAAATGCTGACTGAAATCGGCACGCTTGAAAATGTTGAGCCGGCAATCCGCGGAAAGCTTGCGAACAAAGAAAAGATCATGGGCTTCGGACACCGTGTATACCGTCTTGGAGACCCTCGTGCGAAACATTTGAGAGAAATGTCCAAGAGGCTGACAGGACTGACTGGTGAACCTCACTGGTACGAAATGTCCACTAAGATTGAAGAAATCGTTACAGGCGAAAAGAACCTTCCGCCGAATGTTGACTTCTACTCAGCATCTGTATACCACAGCCTTGGCATCGACCATGACCTGTTCACGCCGATCTTTGCTGTAAGCCGTGTTTCTGGTTGGCTTGCACATATCCTTGAACAGTATGACAACAACCGCCTGATCCGCCCTCGTGCAGATTATACAGGTCCTGGCAAGCAAGAGTACGTTGCCATCGAAATGAGATAATTATAAGAGATAAAGGAACAATATTTTACTTTTTAGTGAAAAATTGTTCTAATAGGAGAGTGAAGGAAGCTGGTTATCCAAAGAATTATTTTTTAAATCGATGGATACACGGCTTCCAAAAAGAAGGTTAGTGGCAATTTCGCCTGCTAACCTTTGATTCTGTTAATGAATTAGGATTTTGGAGGGAGAGAATAATATGCAAGGTGAAAAAATCACAGTTAAAGATGGAGTTTTAAACGTACCAAACAATCCAATCGTTCCTTTTATCGAAGGTGACGGTACAGGTCCAGACATCTGGGCATCTTCTGTCCGAGTTCTTGATGCTGCTGTTGAAAAAGCATACAAGGGCGAGCGCAAGATTGTCTGGAAAGAAGTTCTTGCTGGAGAAAAGGCATTCAATCAAACTGGTGAGTGGCTTCCAAGCGAAACTTTAGAATTGATCAATGAATACTTAATCGCGATTAAAGGGCCTTTAACAACACCAATCGGTGGCGGAATTCGCTCTCTGAATGTTGCATTGCGTCAAGAACTAGACCTATTCGTCTGCTTGCGCCCTGTTCGCTGGTTCGAAGGTGTTCCTTCTCCTGTAAAGCGTCCACAGGACACTGACATGGTAATTTTCCGTGAAAACACTGAAGATATCTATGCTGGTATCGAGTATGCAAGCGGATCTGATGAAGCTAAGAAACTTCTTGAATTCCTGCAAAATGAAATGGGTGTAAACAAAATCCGTTTCCCAGAAACTTCAGGTCTTGGTATCAAGCCTGTTTCCAAAGAAGGAACAGAGCGCCTTGTACGTTCAGCGATCAATTACGCCATTACAGAAGGCCGTAAGTCAGTAACGCTTGTACATAAGGGCAATATCATGAAATTCACAGAAGGCGCGTTCAAAAACTGGGGTTATGAACTTGCTGAAAAGGAATTCGGTGATAAGGTATTCACTTGGGCTCAGTATGACAAGATCAAAGATGAGCAAGGAACGGATGCTGCTAACAAAGCTCAATCTGATGCTGAGGCTGCTGGCAAGATCATCGTAAAAGATGCAATTGCAGATATTTTCCTTCAGCAAATTCTTACACGTCCGAAAGAGTTCGATGTTGTTGCAACAATGAACCTGAACGGCGACTACATTTCTGATGCACTTGCAGCACAGGTAGGCGGTATCGGTATCGCTCCTGGAGCAAACATCAACTATGAAACTGGCCACGCTATTTTCGAAGCGACACATGGTACTGCTCCGAAATATGCTGGTTTGGATAAAGTTAACCCATCTTCTGTTATCCTTTCAGGCGTGCTTATGCTTGAGCACCTCGGCTGGACTGAAGCAGCTAACCTGATCGTCAAGTCAGTGGAAAAATCAATCGCATCAAAGGTTGTAACATATGACTTCGCTCGTTTGATGGATGGTGCTACAGAAGTAAAGACTTCTGAGTTCGGTGATGAACTAATCAAGAACATGGGCTAAAAATGTGCGGAAGGCTATCCTTTTTAAGGATAGCCTTTACATAAATAACATATATTTTTAAAAATATATTCGTTCTGAGGAGGAAGCCTTATGTCATTGAAACGCAAAAAGATTTCAGTCATTGGTGGAGGATTCACAGGAGCAACAACAGCATTCTTGCTAGCACAGAAGGAACTTGGGGATGTAGTATTAGTCGATATCCCGCAAATGGAAAACCCTACAAAGGGTAAGGCGCTTGATATGCTTGAAGCGAGCCCAGTCCAAGGCTTTGACGCGAACATTACTGGTACTTCCAGCTATGAAGACACGAAAGACTCAGACATCGTTGTTGTAACAGCTGGTATTGCGCGCAAACCTGGTATGAGCCGTGATGACCTTGTCCAGACGAACCAAAAAATCATGAAAAGTGTAGCCCAGGAAATCGCCAAGCACTCTCCTGATAGTTTTATCGTTGTATTGACTAATCCAGTTGATGCGATGACTTACACTATTTTCAAAGAGTCCGGCTTTCCTAAAAATCGCGTAATCGGCCAATCGGGCGTATTGGATACTGCTCGTTTCCGTACATTTGTAGCTCAGGAATTAAATCTGTCTGTAAAAGACGTTACAGGTTTCGTTCTAGGAGGCCACGGCGATGACATGGTTCCACTTGTGCGTTATTCATATGCAGGGGGCATTCCTCTTGAAACACTTATTCCAAAAGAACGCCTTGATGCCATCGTCGAACGCACTCGTAAAGGCGGCGGCGAAATCGTCAACCTACTTGGGAATGGCAGCGCTTACTATGCTCCAGCAGCTTCCCTGGTTGAAATGTGTGAAGCGATCTTGAAGGATCAGCGACGCGTATTGCCTTCTATTGCATATCTAGAAGGAGAGTATGGATACGAAGGAATTTATCTTGGAGTTCCAACAATCCTCGGCGCTGGCGGTATCGAGAAAGTAATCGAGCTTGAATTGACAGCAGAAGAAAAAGCAGCACTTGATAAGTCTGCAGAAGCTGTCCGCAATGTTATGGCAGTACTGGCTTAAACGTTAAAAGATTACTAGTAAATAAAAAAATCGGGGAATATTCCCCGATTTTTTTCACAAATTATCAAGTATATGAATTTGGGACAAGAGATGGGAATGGACATTCCTGAACTTCTATTGCAAAGGGGTAAATGCTATGCTGCTTGGAAGAAAACGTAAGCTTGGCAGGAAAATAGAAGAAATCACTGTCGGAGAAAAATTAACATTAACAGAAAAAATCGAAGATAAAGACCTTCTCTTATATTTGGGATTGACGAATGATGCCAATCCTTTGTATATCCAGCATGATTACGCGTCACAGACGCCTTATGAAAAACCGATTGTTCCCGCAATCATGCTGAATGGGATCATCACTTCAGCTGTTTCAAAATACCTTCCAGGACCAGGGAGCCATATTCTGAAGCAGGATATTGAGTATGTGAAACCTGTTTACCATTATGGTACAGTCCAATTCTTTTTTGAAGTAACCGAAGTAATCAGGAGTAAGCATAATGTTGAAATTTCGGTTACAGGAAAAAATGAAGAAGATGAGACAGTTGTGAAGGGTCTGCTGCTCGTCTGTCCTCCATATCCAGTCCAGCGTATGGAAGGAAAAGCATTAGAAAACTTTTAATTTTTTTCGGGATGTACATAATTGTGCATCCCTTTTAGTTTTAAATTTGATTTTACCGGTTGGGTTGATATTATAATGTAAATAGAGCTATTGGATGAAGGCTGTTTTCGTAAGACTGTTGTTAAAATCCTAAAGCCGATTTTAACGTGATTAAAAGCCAATTTGTAGGTCGGTATTAAGTTTGTAAGCTCTTTTCTCATGATAAGCTTTAAATTTGTAGAGAAACATTGGTCATTCAATCAAATTTTGTAGTCACTAGCGACAAAGTTTGAGAAAAGAGCCTGGATGAAACAGGGGTAATAACTTTTTTGGAGGCTCATATGAACAAAAAGGTCTTGGTTGTGGATGATGAACAATCTATTGTGACACTGCTGAAGTATAATCTCGAACAGGCAGGCTATTCTGTGGTAACTGGAATGGACGGGGAGGAAGGGATCCGCCTTGCAGCTGAGGAAAGGCCCGATTTGATGGTTTTGGATTTGATGCTTCCGAAGCTTGATGGCATGGAAGTATGCAAGCTGCTCAGGCAGCAGAAAATCAATGTGCCGATTCTGATGCTAACGGCAAAGGATGATGAATTTGACAAAGTGCTTGGTCTGGAGCTGGGCGCTGATGATTACATGACTAAGCCGTTCAGTCCGCGTGAGGTTGTAGCAAGGGTAAAAGCCATTCTCAGAAGAACGCAGACACAGCCAGAAACTGTGGAGGAAAAGCCTGAGGAAGAGGGACAAATAAAAATTGGCGATGTTAGGATCATCCCGGATTTCTACGAAGCTTATTTTATGGGAGACTTGCTTGAATTAACTCCGAAAGAATTCGAGTTGCTTCTTTACCTGGCAAAGAATAAAGGCAGAGTGCTGACTCGTGACCAGCTGCTCAGCGCTGTTTGGAATTATGACTTTGCAGGTGATACAAGAATTGTAGATGTACATATTAGCCACTTACGGGAAAAAATCGAACAGAATACGAAAAAGCCTTCATATATCAAAACAATACGAGGCCTAGGCTATAAGCTGGAGGAACCAAAGGGAGAATGACTAAGTACCGGACACGTCTCTTGTTTGCCCTCATTACCCTGATCATCATCGTGTTGGTAGGCCTGGGTCTGCTTTTAGGGCAATTATTCAAGAATTACTATATTAATTCATTCAATGAACGGCTGAAAATTGAAATGAATCTTTTAACCTCCAATATCGAACAGAATGGTGGACTCGCATCTCTGGATACTGAAGAAATTTCGCGGATGAGCGGGCTGCTTAACGCAAGGATCACCATTGTTGATCTTGAGGGAGACATCCACTATGACACAGGTGAACTATCAAGCACGAAAATCAACAGGCACAGGGATATTATTGGCGACATCGTTGAAGATACTCCTGAGGAGCAGAGTGACCTGGAAGTAGGTGGAGGTTTTGACCTGCATTATTATTGGAAGCCGCTCATTCATGATGGCGAAAAAGAAGGCTATGTTTTTTTAACAACAAAGATTGATGAGCTGCAGAAAGCTTATCGTCAAATCTGGTGGATTCTTACCGTTAGCCTCGGCTTGGCACTAATGGTCATCATCCTTCTTGGCACAAGGATCACCAACCGCTATACGAAACCGATCGAGTCGGCGACAAATGTGGCGATCGAACTGGCAAAAGGGAACTATCGGGCCAGGACTTATGAGGATCATATAGACGAAACGGGTATGCTGAGTTCATCCATCAATATCCTGGCAAGAAACCTTCAGGAACTGATGAAGCTGAAAGAATCCCAGCAGGACAGATTGACCACACTGATTGAAAATATGGGCAGCGGTCTGATCCTGATTGACAGCAGGGGCTTTATCAACTTGATTAATAAGCCTTACAAGGAAATTTTTAATGTGGAGGCTTCTGAATACCTCTACAAACTTTACTATGAAGTAATTGACCATGAGGAAATTACCCAGATGGTCGAAGAGATTTTCATGACTGAACAAAAAGTAAGGAAGCAAGTTGTTTTGCCATTGGAGATCGAACGACGCCATTTTGAAGTTTATGGAGTGCCGATTATCGGGACAAACAATGTCTGGAAGGGAATCCTTCTCGTTTTCCATGATATTACCGAACTGAAGAAACTGGAACAGATGAGGAAGGACTTTGTGGCAAATGTCTCGCATGAACTAAAGACACCGATTACCTCTATAAAAGGTTTTTCAGAAACTCTGCTGGATGGTGCGATGCATGATAAGGCAACACTTGAAGCATTCCTGGAAATCATTTTAAAGGAAAGTGACCGTCTTCAGGTACTGATCCAGGAATTGCTCGACCTTTCGAAAATTGAGCAGCATGGTTTCCGGCTGACTAAAGGAAGAGTGGATCTCGTAAAAGAAGCAAATGAAGTTATTGAGATTTTAAAAAGAAAAGCAGCACAAAAGGATATTATGCTGAAGCTCAGTCAGCATAGCGAAGAGGCTGTCATTGAAGGAGATCCAGACAGGCTCAAGCAGGTGCTGATCAACCTTGTCAGCAATGCAATAACCTACACTCCAAATGGCGGCAGTGTAGAGATTTCTTTAACTGACCAGGATAATTCCATTTCGGTTGAGGTCAAAGATTCCGGTATAGGGATCGAGAAGAGCGAAATAACGAGGATTTTCGAACGATTTTACCGGGTGGACAAGGCAAGAAGCCGGAACTCCGGCGGAACAGGGTTAGGCCTTGCCATCGTCAAACACATTGTTGAAGCACATAAAGGGCATATCGAAGTCGACAGCCAGATAGGCAAAGGGACAACTTTTACGATCAAGCTCTTTAAAAAGCTGCCTCAATAGGGAAATACAATCAAGAGTCAAATGAGTACAATAACTAATTAGCAGGTCCAATTCGTAACTGAATTGGGCTTTTTCATTATGATGCTCGCGGAAAGTGAAGCTATTGGATCTAAATCAACAGTCAGATTTAAAAAAGTCCCAAATTTACATTCACTTAACAAAAGGTTTATTTTTCCTTAACACTGCCTTGCTACAATCATTAGTGAAAACCCCTTCATCCAAGGAGCTAGAAAAAGGCACAAGCTGACCCCGCTTGTGCTTTTTTCATTTTTCAGGAAATTATTTAGTAGTGGATAACTACATGTAGAATTCTTGATCCAGCTCCAGCGCCTAGCCTCTCGAGTCGCTTGTTGGGGCTGAACGAAGCGCTTGCGCTTTTTTGTTCTTTACTTGACAAAAATACAAAATCCACCATTGTGTCGAAACTGTTTTTCAATTAACATTCTTTTGAAACTTTTACGGTTTATAAACGTAAAAACAAACATAGACAAAAGCATAGGAAGAGGAGAATGAGATGGTAAGCTTAAAAAAAATCTACGTGACGAGCGGGATTGTCGTCTTGGCCATTATTTTAGGTCTTTCGGCTTTCACGACGTGGTATACGGTCGATGAATCTGAGCAGGCGGTCATTTTGACGTTTGGAAAAGTAGAGGAAGGGATTAGCGAACCGGGCTTGCACTTTAAGCTGCCTTGGCCAATCCAGAGTGTCGAGAAATTATCGAAAGAAACTTTCAGCCTACAGTTTGGTTATGAAGAGAAGGATGGGGAAATCAAAGAATTTCCTGATGAAACCAAAATGATTACAGGTGATGAAAACATCGTCCTTGCCGACCTGGTAGTTCAATGGAAGATAACTGACCCGGAAAAATATTTATTTAACGCGGATAAACCAAGAGAAATTCTATATGATGCGACCTCAGCGTCTGTAAGGAGCATTATCGGAAGTTCAGAAATTGATGAAGCATTGACTTCGGGAAAAGCTGAAATCGAAGCGGAGGTCCGTGATTTATTATCATCACTGATTGAAAAGTACGATATGGGTGTATCCGTCCTTGGGGTAAAGCTCCAGGATGTTGAATTGCCAAATGAAGAAGTGCGCAAAGCTTTTACTGATGTTACGGATGCGCGTGAAACAATGAATACGAAAATAAATGAAGCAAAGAAATACCGTAACCAGAAGTTGAACGAAGCTCAGGGGGAAAAGGATGCGCTTATTTCAAGAGCGGAAGGGGAAAAAGCTGCGAGGATCGAACGTGCTAGAGGTGACGTGGCGGTATTCAATAAGCTGCTTGTTGAATACAAAACCAATCCGGACATCACAAGACAGCGTTTAATTTTGGAAACGCTTGAGCAAGTCCTGCCGGGAACGGAGATATACATCATGAATGATGATGGCAATACAATGAAGTATTTCCCGATTCGCCCGCTTGAAGCAGATAAACCTAAGTCAGAGCAGGAAGGCAGTGAAAAGAATAATGGCTGATCAAAACGTGATTGATATCAATGAACGAAATGGTGGTTCCTGGCGGAAGTATACGAAATTAGGGATCTTCCTGGTCATCCTTATTGCCCTGCTTGTCTTCATTTTTACTAATCTATTTATCGTGAAACAAGGCGAGTATAAAGTGGTAAGGCAATTTGGAGAAGTTGTTAGGATCATCAAAGAACCCGGTTTGAATTACAAAGTCCCGTTTATTCAGAGTGTCACGACATTGCCTAAATACCAGATGACCTATGATGTTTCACAGGCAGAAATCAACACGAAGGACAAGAAGAGAATGCTGATCGATAATTATGCGATCTGGAGAATTGAAGACCCTAAAAAAATGATTTCCAATGCGAGAACGCTTGAGGGTGCGGAATCGAGAATGGAGGAATTCATCTATTCGGTTGTCCGTTCTGAGCTTGGTAAGCTGAATTATGACGAAATCATCAATGATGAAAAGTCATCCCGTGGTTCATTGAATGACAGGGTGACTGAAAAAGTCAATGAGCTGCTCGCTGGCGGTAATTATGGAGTCGTTGTGACAGATGTCCGAATGAAGAGGACCGACTTGCCGGAAGAAAATGAAATGTCTGTTTTTACGAGAATGATCTCAGAGCGTGAGTCTAAGGCGCAGGAATACCTTTCCATGGGGGATGCCCAGAAAAACAGAGTCATCGCCCAAACGGACAGAGAAGTGAAAGAACTTCTGGCAAAGGCATCTGCAGACGCTGAGACGATCCGAGGCGAAGGGGAAGGGGAAGCGGCTAAAGTATACAACCAAACGTTCTCCAAAGACCCGGAATTCTATACGATGTTCCGCACACTGGAATCTTATAAAAAGACAATCAATGGCGAAACCGTCATTGTCCTTCCATCTGATTCACCGTATGCAAGAATGCTGATGGGCTACACAAATTAATAGAGCCAACCAAAAGGCCGTTATTTTTCTTTCTATCATCTCTCATGATAAAATAGGAAGGAATCTAACGGTCTTTTTTCTATATAGAGTCATACAAACATATTTTTGTGAACGGGGCCACATATCCGTGTCTACAAGGAGGAGGAATGACATGTCTAAAAAGCTTGTTTTGATAGATGGTAACAGTATTGCATACCGTGCTTTTTTTGCACTGCCGCTGTTGAATAATGAAAAAGGGATACATACAAATGCTGTTTATGGCTTTACAATGATGCTGATGAAAATTCTCGAGGATGAGAAGCCTACACATATTCTTGTAGCGTTTGACGCAGGAAAAACGACCTTCAGGCATCAAACCTTCAGTGAGTACAAGGGTGGAAGGCAAAAAACACCGCCTGAACTTTCTGAGCAGTTTCCGTTCATTCGTGAATTGCTGACGGCTTATGGCATAAAGCAATATGAGCTGGTGAACTATGAAGCCGATGACATTATCGGTACATTAAGCTTGCAGGCTGAAAAAGAAGGCTTCGAAACAAAGGTCATTTCAGGGGATAAGGACTTAACCCAGTTGAGTTCCGACAAGACGACAGTCAATATCACAAGAAAAGGGATCACTGATATTGAAGAATATACACCTGAGCATATCAAGGAGAAATATGGTCTCACTGCGGAACAGATCATTGATATGAAAGGCTTGATGGGTGATGCATCCGACAATATTCCAGGTGTTCCAGGCGTAGGGGAAAAAACGGCAATCAAGCTGTTGAAGGAATATGGCACGCTTGAAAAACTGATTGAATCGATTGATCAAGTCAGTGGGAAAAAGCTAAAGGAAAAGCTTGAGGAATTCAAGGATCAGGCTGTGATGAGCAAGGAACTCGCAACTATTACGCGTGAAGCACCTGTTGGAGTAGAATTGAGTGAGCTTGAGTATGAAGGCGCAGAGAACGAAAAGCTTGTGAAAATGTTCAAGGAACTCGGTTTCAATTCCCTGCTGGACAAGCTGGGAGCAGTTGCGGAAGCAGAAAATGTAGAACTTGAAGACATTGAATTCAAGCAGCTGGATCAGATTGAGCAAGATATTTTTGCAAAGGAAAACGGCTTTTACGTCGAGGTACTTGAAGATAACTACCACTATGCCGATATTATCGGTTTTGCGATCGTGAATGAAAATGGCAGCTTCTACCTGCCTGTAAAACTCGCGCTGGAATCAGAAGAGTTCAAGAAATGGGCCGAGGATGAAACAAGCAAAAAGACTGTCTATGATGCGAAACGTTCCGAGGTTTCATTGCGCCATCACGGCATCCATCTGAAAGGCGCTGACTTCGATGTGTCACTTGCATCCTATATCATCAACCCTTCCGAGTCACCGGATGACCTGGCAGCCATTGCAAAACAGCATGGCTTCACGAGCGTGCAGGCTGACGAAGCTGTTTATGGAAAGGGAGCTAAACGGAAAATCCCTGAGGAAAGTATCCTTGGAGAACATCTGGTGCGCAAGGCAGATGTGCTTGTGTCATTAAAAGAAAAGCTTGAGCAGGAGCTATGGGACAATGACCAGCATGATCTGTTCAGCAGCCTGGAAATGCCGCTATCATTGGTTCTTGCGGATATGGAATATCAGGGTGTTAAGCTTGATATGAATCGCCTGGATAAAATGGGCGAAGAAATCAAAGGCCGTCTAGTCGATATTGAAACAAGGATTTTTGAGATGGCAGGAGAACAGTTCAATATCAATTCTCCAAAACAATTGGGGGTCATCCTTTTCGAAAAACTGGGATTGCCGGCCGTGAAAAAAACGAAGACAGGTTATTCTACTTCAGCGGACGTCCTTGAAAAATTGGCGCCGAAACATAAAATCATTGAAGAAATTCTTAACTACCGCCAACTAGGAAAGCTGCAATCAACATATATTGAAGGTTTGCAAAAAGTCGTCAATAAAGAGACTGAAAAAGTCCATACAAGATTCAACCAGGCGCTAACATCGACAGGAAGGTTGAGCTCGACGGATCCGAACCTGCAGAACATCCCGATCAGGCTTGAAGAAGGCCGGAAGATCAGGCAGGCTTTTGTTCCGTCTGAAAAAGGCTGGGTCATCTTCGCTGCCGACTATTCGCAAATCGAACTGCGTGTCCTCGCCCATATTGCGGGTGATGAGAAGCTGATTGATGCTTTCCAGAATGACATGGATATCCATACAAAAACGGCAATGGAAGTGTTTAATGTAGGGAAAGATGAAATCACCTCCAATATGCGCCGACATGCAAAAGCAGTCAACTTCGGGATTGTGTACGGAATCAGCGATTATGGATTATCCCAGAGCCTGAATATCACAAGGAAGGAAGCTGGCGAATTCATTGAACGCTACCTTGAAAGCTATCCTGGTGTCAAAGAATATATGGATGAAATCGTTAAGGATGCAAAAGCGAAGGGGTATGTCCAGACATTATTGCATCGCCGCAGATACATCCCGGAAATTACGGCACGAAACTTCAACCTAAGGAGTTTTGCGGAAAGGACGGCGATGAATACTCCGATCCAGGGAAGTGCCGCAGATATTATCAAGAAGGCAATGATTGATATGGCAGAGAGACTCCGCGAAGAGGGCATAAAGACAAGACTGCTGCTTCAGGTACACGATGAATTGATTTTTGAAGCACCTGAGGATGAAATTGAGTTATTAAAAAAGATTGTGCCAGAAGTCATGGAAAATGCCATTGAATTGAAGGTGCCGCTAAAGGTGGACTTCTCATATGGCCCGACTTGGTATGACGCAAAGTAGAAGTTGCAACAGGATTTTTACAGAGAAAGGCGGGATAAAATGCCTGAACTACCAGAAGTCGAAACCGTCAGACGGACGTTAGAAGTCCTGACGGTAGGCAAAGAGATTAAACATGTCTCCGTTTTTTGGCCAAAAATGATTAAGCGTCCGAATGAGGTCGAACAGTTCAACGATGCACTGAAAGGCCAGATGATAAAAGAGGTTGGCCGGAGAGGGAAATTCCTGATTCTTTACACGGAATATTTCGCGCTCGTTTCCCACTTAAGGATGGAAGGGAAATATGGAGTATTCAATACTGATGAACCTGTGGATAAGCACACGCACGTCATTTTCCATTTTACCGATGGAACAGAATTGCGCTATAAGGATGTCAGGAAATTCGGCACGATGCATCTTTATGAAAAAGGGAAAGAGTTTGAAACCCAGCCTCTCGCTGATTTAGGGCCTGAACCTTTTTCAGAAGATTTTACGGTGGAATGGCTGTCAGAAAAGCTAAAAAAAACCAATCGAAAAATAAAACCTGCATTGCTGGACCAAAAGATCCTTGTTGGCCTCGGGAATATCTATGTAGATGAAGCGCTTTTCCGTGCAAAAATCCATCCCGAAAGGATTGCTAACTCTTTGACTTCAAAAGAGGAGGCTGTGCTCTACAAGGAAATAGTCAGCACTCTGTCTGAAGCTGTTGAAAAAGGAGGCAGCACGATCCGTTCCTACGTGAATTCACAAGGACAGATTGGCATGTTCCAGCTCCAGCTCTTTGCATATGGCCGTAAAAACGAACCATGCAAGGATTGCGGAACACCATTGGAAAAAACCGTCGTTGGCGGACGGGGAACGCATTACTGCCCGTCGTGCCAGAAACTTAATTAACATAATGAACTCTCACCATATCTAGGCTCCTTCCATATACTAACGTAGCGATTGACAGGAAGGAGCTCAGTTTATGGCACAAACAATCTCCCTGCTTTTACTTGCATTCGCTGTCAGCCTTGACAGTTTCAGTGTAGGGTTAACGTATGGATTGCGAAAAATGAAAATCCCGATTAAATCGATTGCCGTTATTGCGGTGTGTTCTGCTGTCGTCCTGATGGCAGCAATGATGATCGGGCATTTTCTTGAGAGCTTTTTTTCACCAGGAGTGGCAGAGACACTGGGGGGCGCTGTCTTGATCGTGTTAGGCGGATGGGTCTTATTCCAATTTTTCCGCGAAGACAAAACAGAATTGCTCTGTCACGAAAAAATCATCCTTAATCTTGAAATCAAATCACTAGGTATCGTCATCAATATTTTGAAAAAGCCAATGACAGCGGATTTTGACCGATCAGGTACAATCAATGGAATTGAAGCTGTCATGCTCGGTCTTGCCCTGTCGCTTGACGCATTTGGTGCAGGGGTAGGAGCAGCGTTTTTAGGATTCTCTCCAGGATACCTGGCCTTGACAGTTGCCTGCATGAGTTCATTATTTGTGTATGCAGGGATGAGAATGGGGAGTTATTTTTCGGAGAGCGGCTGGATGCAAAAATTTTCTTTTGTACCAGGAATCTTATTGATCATAATCGGGCTGATGAAGCTTTAACAGGCCCTTGAAAGGATAAAGTGAGGATGTCATTAGTTATCGGATTGACAGGAGGTATAGCAAGCGGAAAAAGCACGATATCAGCAATGTTCACCGGCATGGGCATCACCGTCATCGACGCAGATATCGAAGCCAGGCTTGCTGTTGAGCCAGGAGAGAAAGCATACAATGATATTGTCAGCCATTTTGGCACAGAAATTTTAGAAGAAGACCGTACGATAAACCGCCCTAGGTTGGGAGAAATCATCTTTAACAATGAAGAAAAGCGTTTGCTGCTTAATTCAATCGTCCATCCAGCAGTAAGAGAGCGGATGGCACAAAAGAGAGCGAAAGCTGAAGAGGCAAATGAAAGAGCCGTCGTCATGGACATTCCGCTTCTGTTTGAAAGCAAGCTGACAGGATTGGTCGAGAAAATCATCGTGGTATATGTGGATGAGCAAACCCAGTTGGATAGACTGATGAAGCGCAACAGATTCTCGGAAGAAGAAGCCTATTCCAGGATCAAATCACAAATGCCGCTGAAGGATAAAGTCAGTTTGGCAGACGCAGTAATTGATAACAGCGGCAGCATCGAGCAATCGAGGCAGCAGTTGTTGGATATTTTAAGTGAATGGGAAATCTTAAGAGCCGAGTAGGCTCTTTTTTTGTGGCTTGAACCGACTCATTTCTGGTTATGTGAGTTGTAAATCCGGTTTCGAATGATTGATTCCTGGTTATACTCAATTTAATGTTTTAAGTTTTTAATCCAAGTTTCATAAGATATAATCCTGGCCAGGCTAAGATTGTTGGCGTCTCTAAACTTACCGTTAAATGATCATTATTATCAGAATTATTTTATATTTTAAATGTGTGCATTTATTTATCACAAATAAAATTTAATATGTTATACTAATACCATACAAAGGGGTTATTAAGTATAACACTAATTCGGAAGGGGCCGTACAATGAAGGCGAGAATTGCGATTAACGGTTTTGGGAGAATTGGAAGAATGGTGTTCAGAAGAGCCATTCTTGAAGAAAATCTTGAGGTTGTAGCGATTAATGCGAGCTACCCAGCTGAAACACTGGCGCATTTAATAAAATATGATTCTAATCATGGACAATTTGCTGGTGAAGTCATTCCAGCTGATGATCATCTTGTTGTCAACGGTAAGACAGTTAAACTATTAAGCAATCGAAATCCTGCTGAGCTTCCATGGAAGGAAATGAAGATTGATATTGTTATAGAAGCTACAGGAAAGTTCAATTCCCGTGAAAAGGCTGCACTTCATCTTGATGCTGGTGCAAAGAAGGTCATTTTGACAGCACCTGGTACGAATGAGGATATCACTATTGTTATGGGAGTAAATGAAAGCGCATTAAATCTTGATGAACATGATATCATTTCGAATGCATCATGCACAACAAACTGCCTTGCACCGGTTGCGAAAGTGCTGGATGATACTTTCGGTATCGAAAATGGCTTGATGACGACTGTGCATGCTTATACAAATGACCAGAATAATATTGATAACCCGCACAAGGATTTGCGCAGGGCACGTTCTTGCGGCCAATCCATCATTCCAACCTCAACTGGGGCAGCAAAGGCACTTTCACTTGTGCTTCCTCAGCTTAAAGGAAAGCTGCATGGTATGGCGCTAAGGGTACCGACTCCAAACGTCTCGCTAGTTGACCTTGTTGTCGACCTGAAGCGTGAGGTAACAGTAGACGAAATCAACGATGCCTTCTATTCAGCATCAAAAGGTAAGCTCAAGGGCGTCCTTGATATCACAACAGATCCACTTGTTTCAATCGACTTTAATACGAATGAACATTCTGCAATCATTGATGGCCTGTCTACAATGGTCATCGGTGCTAATAAAGTAAAGGTTCTTGCATGGTATGACAATGAGTGGGGTTACTCAAGCAGGGTTGTAGACCTGACAAAGCATGTTGCCCACGCAATGTCCAATTCTGCAACTGTGAAGGTAGGATAATTCTAAAGAGGTAAAAAAGCTTGCTCATCGGCAAGCTTTTTATTTTTGGCTGTTTTTTATTTTTATCTAATGTTACAGCTAGTTTTTGCTGTTGTTTAATGGAGATCAAGCTGTAAAACCAAAAGAGATTTTTAGGTGTATGCCCCTTGAAAAAGCAATGGGAGAGCCATCTATCAGACTACAAAAATCAAAGCTTAAAATTCATGAAAAAAATTTGATTTCATGTGTTGCAAAAAAAATATAAACAAAGTATACTAGTCATCGTGAACTTCTTAATAACGGTACCAATTGGCTACTTAAAGGGTTAGGACCTCTCTGGACTAACTTTCCCCCGTGGTAGTTAAGATACCATTGAAGCTAAGGATTTCATTCTAATATTGTTAGAGGGGGAAATTGAATATGGAAACAATGGGTCGTCATGTAATTTCTGAACTTTGGGGTTGCGATTTTGAAAAATTGAATGATATGGATTTTATTGAACAAACTTTTGTTGGAGCAGCATTGAAATCAGGTGCTGAAATCCGCGAAGTGGCTTTCCACAAATTTGCGCCACAAGGTGTTAGCGGAGTTGTCATTATTTCTGAATCTCATTTAACTATTCATAGCTTCCCGGAACACGGATACGCTAGCATCGATGTTTACACTTGCGGTGATCTGGATCCTAACATTGCAGCTGACTATATTGCAGAAGCTCTTGGCGCACAAACTCGTGAGAATATCGAAATTCCACGTGGCATGGGCCCTGTGCATGTGAAGCAAGCACAAGCTAAAGCTCTATAATTGAAAATATGAAAATTCACAAGAGGTGTAGCGATACACCTCTTTTTATTTTGCCGTAAAATACGGTAGAATGATAATAGAAATAACTTGCAGGAGGATTTTTGATGTCTTTATTAAAATCCATAACAGGACGGTACGAAAAATTTAGCGGAACAAGTGAAAACAATAGGGATGAGCAGCTGAAGACCCGTTATTATAAAACGAACTTTAACCAGATGTTCCAGACGGTCGAAGACTTGCTGAAGGCTGACTCTTCGCTCAAGATAACGAGTGTATCCAAAGAACATGGAGAAATATCAGCCGAGTTGAACGGGAAGCTGCCCGCCTTTTTAACAGCGACAGTTATCACAACAAAGCCATTTGAGACTGCAGTCGACTTACATATCTCTACTGAAAAGTTTTCATTGTCAGGCATCAACCCGGCTTTGAAGCAGGAGCTGGTGAAGATTTATGAGAAACTGGACCGCGCACACCCTTTTGTTGGTTCAGGCAAGTATGGAAATCAATAGTTCCTCTTGTCCCGTTCCCATCTTTTTTATAAGATAATACTTAGGAAAATGCTTATGGACGTATTGGTGGAACTCATTCTATATTTCAAAATATTCGGAGCTGATCGAAATGAAATGTCCAACTTGCCAAAATAACTCTACCCGGGTTCTTGATTCAAGACCGGTTGACGATAGCCGTTCAATTCGACGCAGACGTGAATGCGAAGCTTGCGGATTTCGCTTTACCACCTTCGAGAAGGTTGAAGAAATTCCTTTGATTGTCGTGAAAAAAGAAGGTACTCGTGAAGAGTTCAATCGGGAAAAACTCCTCCGCGGATTAATAAAGGCTTGTGAAAAGCGCCCCGTCGCTTTGAAAGAGCTAGAGGATTTGGTTTCCGAAGTAGAAAAAGAACTTCGAAGCCATGGAGTTTCTGAAGTTAAGAGCGAAGCCGTTGGGGAAATGGTGATGGACAGGCTGGCGAAGATTGATGAAGTCGCCTATGTCCGGTTCGCGTCTGTTTACCGTCAGTTTAAAGATATCAATGTCTTTATTGATGAATTGAAAGAGTTGTTAAAAAGAGAACAATCATAACAATTGGGGTCCGGTTGACTCCTGGTAAAATCCTGATGAGCTGAAGGGAACTTCAGCTCTTTTTAAGGCTCTTTTTGAATTCAATCTAGAGGGTAGAATTCTATGAAGAGAGTTTAAACATGAAATGCAGCTATGGATTCAGAATGGAGGGAAAGGGATGGCTCAGCATTGGCAAGAGACTTTGCCTGTAGACCAATATATTGTTGCATCTGGTGGTTTATTGCATGACTACGATCGCAAGGTGCTCACTTTCTTATACCAGCCTTTGATTGGGCCAGCTTGCTTAAGCCTTTATATGACCTTATGGGCTGAACTGGAAGAGAACCGGCTTTGGTCACAGCCTGTCACACATCATAACTTGATGACGATCATGGATATGAACCTGAAGGATATTTACCAGGCTCGCCAAAAGCTTGAAGGTATGGGGTTGCTGAAGACCTATGTAAAAAACAGCGAGGAAGGTCGTTCATTTATTTATGAATTGCAGCCGCCCTTGACTCCTGAACAATTTTTCCTTGATGGCATGTTGAATGTCTATTTGTATCGAAAAGTCGGCAAGAACCAGTTTTTGCGCCTTAAACGATTTTTCAGCGATAAATCTGCTGGATCTGAGCCCGGATATGAGGAGATTACGAAGGCATTCCAGGACGTATTCTTGTCCGTGCCTACCCAGGCGCTCATGCACAATGCGGATTCAGCTGCCGACCTTGAGGCGGAGGAAGGGAATTCCTTTATTGGCAGAGGAGAAACTTCCAAAATACAGATCAACCCAGCGGAGTTCAACTTCGATTTGCTATTTGGAGGGCTACAGGAATCACTCATACCTAAAAAAGCATTCACATCGAAGGTTAAGGAAGCAATCAGCAATCTTGCCTTCCTATATGGGATAGATGCTTTGAAGATGAAGAACATCGTCTTGAGTGCAGTAAATCCAGAAAACGAAATAGATATAGAGGAACTTCGGAAAGCAGCTCGTGACTGGTACCAATTTGAACACCAGGACCAGCTTCCGGCACTTATGGACCGGACCCAGCCCTTCCAGCATAAAGCAGGAATCGAGAAGCCGAAAACGCAGGAAGAAGAACTGGTGGTATATTTTGAAATAACATCCCCACGTCAGCTATTGATCGATCTCTCAGGCGGTGCGGAGCCATCCAAAGGAGACTTGCAGATCATCGAAGAGGTGATGTTCAAGCAAAAACTGCTTCCGGGAGTCGTGAATGTTTTAGTTCAATATGTTATGCTCAAGACGGATATGAAGCTGACAAAGGGTTATATCGAAAAGATTGCCAGCCATTGGTCGAGGAAAAAAATATCGACAGTCAGGGATGCAATGCAGCTGGCTAAAAGCGAGCACAGGCAGTATCTTGAATGGGCAGAAGGGAAGAAAGCCCCTTCTTCATCATCTGGAAAAAGAAAGCCGGTTCGTAAAGAGGTTCTGCCGGATTGGTTTGGGAAAAAGGCCGAGGGTGAGCCTCAACAGCAAACAGAAGCTGAAGATGTAGACCCTGATTTTGAAATAGAAAAGAAAAAGTTAGAAGAAGAATTGAAGAAATTCAAATCTGGGAGGTGATTCATTTGCAAAACATTAATGAAACATTGAAGAAGCTGGCGAATAACCAGAATTTCCAAGAGCGCTATGAAGCTATTAAGAGGCAGGTCATGCAGGATAAGCATATCAAGGAATTCCTCGATGAGAATGCAGATTATATCACCCGGGAAATGCTCGATGGCAGTATGTCAAAGCTTTATGAGTTCTCCAACCAGAGCAAGAGCTGTGAAGATTGTGAGAGTCTCGCAGGCTGCAAGAACATGATCAAGGGTTATGAGCCAGAGCTTTTCATAAAAGGAAACTTCATTGACATAAAATATGACCGGTGCAAGAAGAAGGTCATGCATGATGAGCAGCAAAAGAATGCACGCCTGATCAATAGCATTTTTGTGCCTAAGGAAATCTTGAAGGCATCTTTCGGGGATATCGAGTTGGATGACGCCGGAAGGTTCAAGGCAATCAAGATGGCAAAAGACTTTGTTGAGAATTATGAGCCGGGCAAGAAGCAAAAGGGTTTATTCCTTCACGGACCGTTCGGGACAGGTAAATCCTATTTGCTTGGCGCGGTCGCGAATGAACTTGCACAGAAACAGATTAGTTCATTGATTGTCTATGTACCTGAATTTTTCAGGGAAATGAAAAATGCGATAGGTGATCATACTGTCAATGACAAGCTGGAAGCAATCAAAAAGGCGAATGTACTCATGCTTGATGACATCGGCGCAGAAACGATGAGCAGCTGGGCGAGGGATGAAATCCTCGGGACGATCCTGCAGTTCCGCATGCTTGAGAACCTTCCAACCTTCTTTACCTCGAACTTCGACCTTAAAGGACTGGAGCATCATTTGACGCACAGCCAGCGGGGAGAAGAAGAACAATTGAAGGCAGCGAGAATCATGGAACGGATTAAATATCTTGCCGAGCCGGTAAAAGTAGAAGGCAAGAATCGCAGAATATAAAAAATGTGCCGCAGCTAATCAAGCTGTGGCACATTTTTTTACATTTATAACTAGCTAACGACCATATAGACACTTCTAAATTGTCCAAGTCCCCCATATATATAATCAGGGATTATTTAAGAGGGGGGATATGGTTGATTGAAATCATCTTCCAAAAAAAGCAGGATGCCTGGAATTTGTATCAACATTTAGTTGCCAGGCTGGCTTCATGGCAGGAAACGAATTCAATTCTTCTTAATGAAGATCGAAATAGAGTGCTTATACCAGAAGAATTTTATAAAAATGAAAAATTGCCGTTGCTCAAAAAAAGTGTTTATGACTTTATATTAACGGTGAAACGCGATGACTGGTTAAGAACCATCCTGGCAGAATCTTATTATTTTAAAGACAGTGAAGAACAGGATCAAATCCTGGATATCATTTACTCGGTCATTGAAGGTAACCGTAAAGAACTTGCTCCTTTCATGGAATGTGTCGAAGAACAAGGGATGATTAAGGGTTCGATCAATGAAATCTTTAATGAAAGAGTCTCATTTTCTTTTGATTCCTTTGTCATGTTCAGGTTGAAGGCATATAGTGAGCAGCTCTCCAAATGGGTAGAGATTGCAATTGATGAGTATAAGATGGAACAGGAGTACCAGGTTTTCCTGCATACACTGAGGAATTTTCTTGTAGACAGGAAACCGCAGATGTCCCATTTATATCTGGTGATTGACGAGAATATGGTCTTTTATAATCAGCAATTTACAGAAATGAAACGAAGTGAGTTGTTTAGGACGATTGACCGTAAGCTGCTTGTCAACCACCCAGTCTATGTGGATTCCGGAACGATTGCCCCACTGCTGTCGATTGCGCCTGAGACCATTTACTTGTACACGGACGATCCTCACCAGCCGTTAGTGAGGACGATCATCAATCTTTTTGAAGAACGTGTGAAAGTCAGTCCAGTTTCCACTTTTCATGATGAAAAAGTGAATTTTTTAAAAGAGGATCGTGAAAATATACAATAGCCCACTTGATTTTCAAAACATTACAAACTATAATTACGTACATACTAAATCAATAGTAAATGTAATGATGAGGACATGGGCATTCTTGAAAGGTTTCCAGAGAGGGAAGGCACGGCTGAAAACTTCCTAACACTAAAGAATAAGCTTACCACCTCTGAACTCCAGCTGTGAACGCCCATAAGGCAAGTATTGGCTGGCGGCAGAAGCCGTTACCGCAACCAGAGCCATTTCTGCGATATTTTTGCGCAAGAGTGGGAATTGGGTGGAACCACGTGTGATCAAACTCGTCCCTGTTTCAGGGACGGTTTTTTTTATTTTTCGCGCAAAAAAATTGCGCAATATTTCAAAGGGAGGAAAAGCCAATGGCAGACAAGTTAAAAATATCGTTTCCAGATGGAGCAGTGAAGGAGTTTCCGGCAGGCACAACGACTGAAGATATCGCCAGCTCAATCAGCCCGGGCCTAAAGAAGAAAGCCATTGCCGGTATGGTCAATGGACAGCCGTATGATCTCAAGAGAGCGATCGAGGAGGATGCAGCGATTGAAATCGTCACTCCCGACCATCCTGAGGCTCTTGAAATCCTGCGCCACAGTTCCGCACATTTAATGGCACAGGCAATCAAACGCCTGTATAAAGATGTTAACCTAGGAGTGGGCCCGGTAATTGAAGGCGGCTTCTATTATGATATCGATATGGAACATTCTTTGTCTCCGGAAGATTTGCCGGAAATTGAGAAGGAAATGAAGAAAATCATCAATGAGAACATTGAGATCGTCCGTAAAGAAGTAAGCCGTGAGGATGCAGTCAAATTTTTCAAAGAGCTTGGAGATCCATATAAGCTTGAATTGATTGAAGCGATCCCGGCGGATGAGAAGGTCACTCTTTATGAACAGGGAGACTTTGTCGACCTTTGCCGTGGAGTACACGTACCATCAACTGGCAAACTAAAGGAATTCAAATTGTTGAGCATTGCTGGTGCATACTGGCGCGGCGATAGCGACAACAAGATGCTCCAGCGTATTTACGGTACAGCCTTCTTCAAGAAGGAAGACCTGAAAGAGCACTTGAGGCTTCTGGAAGAAGCGAAGGAACGCGACCACCGCAAGCTGGGCAAGGAACTTAACTTATTTACAAACTCACAGAAGGTTGGACAGGGACTTCCGCTTTGGCTTCCAAAAGGTGCGACAATCCGCCGCATCATCGAGCGCTATATCGTCGATAAAGAAGTAAGCCTAGGTTATGACCATGTCTATACTCCGGTAATGGGCAGTGTCGACCTTTATAAAACTTCCGGACACTGGGACCACTATCAGGAAAATATGTTCCCCGTCATGGAAATGGAAAATGAGCAGCTCGTTTTAAGACCAATGAACTGTCCGCACCATATGATGGTGTACAAAAACAGCATTCATAGCTACAGGGAACTTCCAATCAGGATTGCCGAACTTGGAACAATGCACCGATATGAAATGTCAGGCGCATTGGCTGGTTTGCAGCGTGTCCGCGGTATGACTCTGAACGATGCTCACCTCTTTGTCCGCCCTGATCAGATTAAGGAAGAGTTCAAACGTGTAGTAGAGCTTGTGCTTGGAGTTTACAAGGATTTTGACATGAATGATTACTCGTTCCGTTTATCCTACAGAGACCCTGAGGATAAAGAGAAATATTTCGATGATGACCAGATGTGGGAAAAGGCTCAGGCTATGTTAAAAGAAGCGATGGATGAAATGGGTCTCGAGTATTTCGAGGCTGAAGGCGAAGCGGCATTCTACGGACCGAAGCTTGATGTCCAGGTCAAGACAGCCCTTGGCAAAGAGGAAACTCTTTCAACAGTACAGCTTGACTTCTTGCTTCCAGAGCGCTTTGACCTGACTTATATCGGCGAAGACGGCAAGCACCATCGTCCAGTCGTTATCCACCGTGGTGTCGTATCGACTATGGAACGCTTTGTAGCCTTCCTGATTGAAGAGTATAAAGGGGCATTCCCGACTTGGCTGGCTCCAGTCCAGGCACAGATCATCCCGGTATCTCCAGCTGTCCACTATGACTATGCAAAAGAAATCAAGGAAAAGCTTAAGGCAGAAGGCTTCCGTGTTGAAATCGATGGCCGCGACGAAAAAATCGGCTATAAAATCCGCGAAGCGCAAATGCAAAAGGTTCCTTATATGCTCGTAGTCGGTGACAATGAAGTAGCAGAAAAAGCAGTCAACGTCCGTAAATATGGCGAACAGAAATCCGAAACAATTGCATTCGATGAATTCCTGGAGTCATTCAGGAAAGAGGCGAAGAAATAAGAAAAACACAAGCGCCTTGATCAGCTCCGACAGGCTCTGGAGGCCCGACCAGTGAAGTTGTTCTTTGACTTCATTGGGCGGCCCGAAATGAAATGTATAGCCGACTGCCCAACTCCGACAAGCGTTGGAGGGCCTGATAGTGAAGTCGCTCTTTGACTTCATTGGCAGGACCGAAACGTCTCGAGGAGTTAGGAGCCGCAGATAGACAAGCGTCTCGAGGGGCTAGGCGCTGAAGCTAGACATAAAAATAGAGGGGCCTTGTGGCTCCTCTATTTTTATTCAATCGGTTTGGAGCAAGTTGGACACAGGTTTTTTGAATAGCTTCGCTGAATCCTCTGGCCGCAGTTCCGGCATGATTTAAGGTTAACAGGCGTATTGTCAATATCATTGGAAAAACCATAGCCAGTCCTGAAAAACTTCAATGCAGTGCCTGCGAGTAATCCGGTGATCACACCTGTGATGATGATCGCGACCTACATATGTACACCAGCTTTCTTGTCTATTTCTACCTGAATTATAGCAAGAAATAAGGAATTAAGCTGTGACATCTTATTATGTAGGTGGAATTCGTTGTTTTTGGTAATACTTTTTGAAGATAATTTTACAATGCCTGAAAAAAAAAGTATTGCAGCCTTTATATCTATCTGATACAATACTTTTTGTTGCAGTAAACGAAAGTGATTCGTTTGACACATTAATTTCTTTATGCTATATTAGCAAGAGTGAACTGAATACAAGTTTTAGGAAAGAAGAGGCACCCGCTTCTCACCTGGTTGACGCATTTCAGCAGTTGGCAGGTAATACGTAAACGTCTAATTATTTTGTTTCCGTAAGTGTGGGTGTCGTCGCCTGCACTTTTTTTATTGCAAAATAAAAACGGACTATATCGTATGTCATTGTGTGAGCAAGATGAGGCTCCGGCCTGGCAATGTACTTCTTCTCCTTGACAATGTATTCGATAAAACCCTGGAGGTGGCTAATTATTAGCAAAGATGCGATGTTACTAAACGAGGGAATTCGTGCTCGCGAAATTCGTTTGATCGATCAAAATGGCGAGCAATTAGGAATTAAATCCAAAGCTGAGGCTCTTGAGATCGCAGCGCGCGTAAATCTTGATCTTGTCCTTGTTGCTCCGAACGCGAAGCCTCCTGTAGGCCGAATCATGGACTACGGAAAATTCAAGTTTGAACAGCAAAAGAAAGAAAAAGAAGCACGTAAGAACCAAAAAATCATCACAACTAAAGAAGTCCGTCTTAGTCCGTCAATTGATGAGCATGACTTTAACACGAAGTTGCGCAATGCTATCAAGTTCCTGGAAAAAGGCGATAAGGTTAAAGCATCAATCCGTTTTAAAGGCCGTGCTATAACTCATAAGGAAATCGGTCAGCGTGTTCTTGATCGCTTCTCTGAAGCTTGCAAAGAAGTAGCGACAATCGAATCACATCCAAAAATGGATGGCCGAAGCATGTTCCTGGTACTAGCACCTAAAACTGAAAAGTAACGAGGAGGAAGTCCCTATGCCAAAAATGAAAACTCACCGCGGCACTGCCAAGCGTTTCAAGAAAACTGGAACTGGCAAGCTTAAGCGTTCACACGCTTACACTAGCCACTTATTTGCTAACAAGTCAACAAAAGCTAAGCGTAAGCTTCGCAAATCTGCAATCGTTTCTAAAGGCGATTTCAAACGTATTCGTCACATGCTTGACAACATTAAGTAAATTCGAGCGATCTCGATTTATATAGGAGGGAAATTACATGCCACGTGTAAAAGGCGGTACAGTTACGCGCAAGCGTCGTAAAAAAGTCATTAAATTAGCAAAAGGTTATTTCGGTTCTAAACATACATTATACAAGGTTGCTAACCAGCAGGTTATGAAATCTCTAATGTATGCATTCCGCGACCGTCGCCAGAAGAAGCGCGACTTCCGCAAACTTTGGATTGCTCGTATCAACGCAGCAGCTCGCATGAACGGCCTTTCTTACAGCCGTATGATGCACGGCCTTAAGCTTGCAGGTATCGAAGTAAACCGCAAGATGCTTGCTGAACTTGCAGTAAGCGATGCAGCAGCATTCGCTCAATTGGCTGAAACAGCTAAGCAACAATTCAACAAGTAATTAAATCGATAAGATGAACCATTCTCATATTGAGGGTGGTTTTTTCTTTTTATAAGATATAATGAAGTCATAGAACTCAAAGAGGACGTGGAGATGTGGGGACATGGAGTTTGGCTGGCTTGATAACAGTCATGAACCTTGCGGGCTTTTTTATCATGGGAATGGACAAAAAGCGGGCAAGAAACAATCATTATCGGATAAGCGAAAAAACACTGTGGAATGTTGCTTTTCTTGGAGGAGCAATCGGTGCAACAGCTGGTATGAAGCATTACAGGCATAAAACGAAGCATGCCCAGTTTAAATATGGATTGCCGCTGCTTGCTATTATTGAGATTGGTATATTTACATATTTATTTAAGCTATTGGCATAACAGCTTGTATGATTCTATAAGCTAGTAGCAACAAAGACTAAGCAGGCAGGTGACAAGAATGGACGATGCGTGGTCAATGCTGCTGATCATTGTCGAATCTGGAGGCTGGTATGCACCAGTATTGTTTATCTTGTTTCATATTTTCCGACAATTTGTTTTCATACCTCCTGCGGTGGTCTGTATTGCTGGAGGATTAATGTTCGGGATCATACCTGGAATTGTATATTCGCTGCTCGGCTTATCGGGAGCAAGTATATTGTTTTACTTTTTAATGAGACAGATTCCCGAGATGATGAACAAGCTGAGCAGGCTGAAGAAAAGGCTGGTTGGACGCTTCAGGGATTTGACTGTCGCCCAGGTCGCGCTGTTGAGACTAGTGCCGGTGATTCATTACCAGCTGCTGAGCTTTTGTCTTTACGAGCGAAAAAGTAGTTTTAAAGACTTTATGCTTGCATCATTTCTTGCGAATGTTCCATTCGTCATCTTTTATACGATATTCGGGGAATATGTCGGAGACTTTGACTCATTAACAGGGCTATTCCTGATGATTATATCTTTGCTGTTTGCCTATTTGTTGCGTGAGAAAATTACGTTCATTAAATGGCGTGAATTTTTTGATAGAACAACATAAGAAAAAGCGTCCGGAATATATCGGACGCTTTTACATTTTAAATCTCATCATCCTGGTCATGATTTGCCATGAATTCCTTAATCGGGCTTTTCCAGTCAATTTTGGCCACCGGATAGCTCTCACGAATTTTCCGTTCAATGAATTGGAAATCCTCAAGGACAAGCCCTTTCAAAGCCGACGTTTTTTTAGGCCAAATGAAAATGGAAACAACCTCAAAAGCAGATGGTGTTGTGCCTAAATACTTTTCACCCTCAAATAAAACACCCTTATATGTCAATAAGAAATTCTTGCGGACATTGTCTGGATCATCCAATAAGAAAAAGCGCTTCTGATCATGAGCAAGCTCCAGCTTCCGTTTCGGGTGGAATAAATACTTCACCGCGCTGTATATTAGAAAAATGAATAAAAGTAATAAAATAAGACGTAAAAGCAGAATCATGACTGCCCCTCCAATGCGAACTTTCCTTATTTACGGATGAGATTCTAAATAGTTTCAACAAATTTATAATTGATTTATACTTTTTTTAAGGCATGATTCAAACTTAAGTGGAAAGGGAAGCGTGTGGAACAAAATCAACAGCCGATTTTAAAGAGTTTTTCATTTAAAACCTATTGGAATTCCAACAATGGCTGAAAAGATTGGAATTATGACAAGTTTGATGTGAGCACGAGAAAAGCTGCCAAGAAAAGGCTGGAATTGTGACAGGTTTGATGGAAACACGAGCAAAGCTGTCAAGAAAAGGCCGGAATTGTGACAGGTTGGAAGGGAAAATGAGAAAAGCTGTCAAGAAAAGGCCGGAATTGTGACAGGTTTGATGGGAACATGAGCAAAGCTGTCAAGAAAAGGCTGGAATTGTGACAGGTTGGAAGGGAACACGAGAAAAGCTGTCAAGAAAAGGCCGGAATTGAGACAGGTTTGATGGGAACATGAGCAAAGCTGTCAAGAAAAGGCTGGAATTGTGACAGGCTTGACTGGAGCACGAGAAAAGCTGCCAAGAAAAGGCTGGAATTGTGACAGGTTTGATGGGAACATGAGCAAAGCTGTCAAGAAAAGGCTGGAATTGTGACAGGCTTGACTGGAACACGAGCAAAGCTGTCAAGAAAAGGCTGGAATTGTGACAGGTTGGAAGCGAATCACAGAAAGCTGTCAAAATACCCGAGGAATTAAGACAGCTTTTAAGAAATACCACGGAAAGCTGTCAAAATCAAAGCTGCTTAAGTCTAAAATTACAGATGGAGTTGAAAAATGAATACAACCACCATTTTTAAAATGCAAAAAGCACTCGATAGTCATATTGAATCGCAACACGGGCTCGAGAATGAAGATTTATTTGATCGAAAGGTCCTCGCGTTGCTTGTTGAAATCGGCGAGCTTGCGAATGAGACGAGGTGCTTCAAGTTTTGGAGTGTGAAGCCATCCTCCGAAAGAGATGTCATCCTAGAGGAGTTTGTGGATGGTGTCCATTTTATCCTGTCGCTGGGGATTGAATGTGGTTTTGAAGATATTGAGTCAATCACACCAAACAGAACCGCCGAAACGGACATCAGCAATCAGTTTCTTTCAATATACGAGTCAGTACAAAAGTTCAGGAACAGCCGCAGCGAAGATGATTACGTTCATTTATTTGAAAGCTATATGGAGCTTGCGCTGCTGCTTGGAATGAAGGACGATCAAATTGAACAGGCATATATTAAGAAAAATGAAGTAAATTATGATAGGCAGCGTAAAGGTTATTAGGCAGAATTTTTTGTACAATACCCCGCATGTCTAGTATAATAGGTTTCGAAACTACATATTAAGGGAGTCGAAATAATGGCGAATTTAGATAAAACATTAACAATGCTAAAAGATTTAACCGATGCCAAAGGCATTCCCGGCAATGAGCGTGAGCCAAGAGAAGTAATGAAGAAATACATAACTCCATTCGCTGATGAAGTATCTACTGACGGCCTTGGCAGTTTGGTTGCCAAGAAAGTCGGCAATGAGAATGGACCGAAGATCATGGTTGCCGGCCATCTTGATGAAGTTGGTTTCATGGTTACAAGCATCGATGACAAAGGATTCATCCGCTTCCAGACAGTTGGCGGCTGGTGGAGCCAGGTCATGCTTGCACAGCGTGTCACAATTGTTACACGCAAAGGTGAAATCACTGGGGTAATCGGCTCTAAGCCGCCTCACATCCTTCCTGCGGAAGCGCGCAAAAAGCCAGTTGATATCAAGGATATGTTCATTGATATCGGAGCTTCAAGCCGTGACGAAGCGAAGGAATGGGGAGTCACTCCTGGTGATATGGTCGTTCCTTACTTCGAATTCACTGTCATGAACAATGAGAAAATGCTTCTTGCTAAAGCATGGGATAACCGCATTGGCTGTGCGATTGCCATCGATGTCCTGAAGGGCCTTAAAGATGCTGAGCATCCGAACGTCGTATATGGTGTTGGAACAGTTCAGGAAGAAGTAGGCCTTCGCGGCGCGAAAACTTCCGCTCAAATGATTCAGCCCGACATAGCTTTTGGTGTTGATGTAGGGATTGCCGGAGACACTCCAGGCGTTACCGAGAAAGAAGCGCTTAGCAAAATGGGTGACGGACCACAGATCATCATCTATGATGCATCAATGGTGTCCCACAAAGGACTTCGTGACTTTATTACAGACCTGGCTGATGAATTGAACATTCCATATCAGTTCGATGCAGTAGCAGGCGGAGGAACGGACTCAGGGGCCATCCATCTGACACACCGCGGTGTACCAGCGCTGTCCATCACAATTGCGACACGCTACATCCACTCACACGCAGCGATGCTTCACCGTGACGACTACGAAAACGCAGTAAAGCTAATCGTAGAAGTCATCAAGCGTCTTGATAAGGAAACAGTTGAAAAGATTACTTTTGAATAAAACTTAGGATATGATTGTCCAGAAAACAGTAAAGACTGGTTTTCTGGACAATTTTTTTGTCTTCATTAAACGTTTTGTCTACAACTTTTTATTTAATCACTACGGTTTGGACCATCATCACTACAAAATCATCAATAATCACTACAAAAAGAGCCATAATCACTACGGAATTAGCCATAATCACTACGAAATCGACATTAATCACTACTTTATCCATTTTGATGGAAAAAAGGGGATTCAATTTGCACCAAAATAAAAGAACTCCTCAAAATGAGGAGCCCTTCTTCCAAATTTATTGCTTTCCTTTCAAACCATCTTCCAATGCGTTCAGCATTTCCTGCTTTTCGTCCTCGGAGGCGTTCTGCCAGATTACTTCGAACAAAACTCCAAGTCCTGGAAGCATTTTTTCCTCACCATTTTGGATTGCGTCGACGATTGTATCTTTAAGCTCGTCCTGAGAATTTCCTGCTACATTTGAAATGACAGCATTCCTAAGGTTTAAGTTCATCCTTTGCTTAAACTCCTTTCAAATTACCAAGATGGTTATAGGATTAACAATTTTGGTTTTATTATGTATCTGTTTTGAGCTATAATAGTAAAATTGAACAAGCCATATTAAAGGAGAGCCAGAGTTGAAGTACATTCAATCTGATAAAAATCCGCAAGTGAAGCAGTGGAAGAAATTACTGACGCGAAAAGAACGCGACAAGTCCGGTATGTTCCTTGTCGAGGGCTACCACTTAGTTGAAGAAGCACTAACGAAAAAAGAAGATGTAGAAGAAATCATTTTGAGCGAAAAAACCGAATTGCCGCATGGCCTGGATTACGGTTCGATTCCTGTTACGGTTGTTACGGATGAAATCAGCAAGCAGCTTGCTGACACGGAGACAACTCAGGGCATATTTGCTGTATGCCGGCAGCCAAAGAACATACAAACAAATGGTAAAACCTATTTACTTATTGATTCAGTCCAGGATCCCGGGAACCTTGGCACCATGATTCGGACAGCTGATGCTGCCGGGATTGATGCTGTCATTGTTGGGAAAGGCAGTGTGGACATGTATAATCCTAAGGTTTTGCGCTCTGCGCAGGGCAGTCACTTCCATATGCCAGTTTTAAGTGGCGACCTTTCCGAGTGGATTAACAAGCTTCAAGCTGAGAACATCCCGGTCTATGGAACTGCTCTTGAAAATGGAGTTGTTTTTACAGAGGCTGAAAAAGGGGAAGCCTTCGCCCTGCTCGTAGGAAATGAAGGAAGCGGTGTAAATAAAGAGCTTCTGGCAAAAACAACCCAAAACCTTTATATCCCGATATTCGGCAAAAGCGAGTCGCTGAATGTCGCTGTTGCGGCAGGTATTTTGCTATATTATTTAAAAACAGCAAAATAGGCTCCAAAACCATTTGATACTGCGCCAAGATTATAATATAATAAACAGCAAAAATAATATTTCAAAAACGATGACGGAGAAAAGTAGCTTGAAGATGGCCATCCAGGGAGAAAATGCCGATGACTGGAAGCATTTTTATGGAACAGGCAAGCGAAGTTCACCTCCAGAGTTGGCATCGGGACCGCTTTTTAAAAAGGCGTAAAGATGCATCGGCACAAAGCCGTTATCTCAATGAAGCGAACACGTAATACATATTGTATTGCCTGTTAAAAAGGGTGGTACCGCGAAACCAAGACCTCGTCCCTTTATCCGGGATGAGGTCTTTTTGTGTTCAAAAAAGAAGAATATGAAGGAGGATTTACCAATGCAGGATCGTTTAAAAGAACTGCAGGCTGAGGCTCTTGAAAAAGTCGCCGCAGCAGCTGACC
Source organism: Mesobacillus sp. (assembly GCF_047739415.1). Lineage (GTDB taxonomy): Bacteria > Bacillota > Bacilli > Bacillales > Cytobacillaceae > Mesobacillus. The sequence continues at coordinate 53,730 of NZ_JBIQOE010000298.1, forward strand.
TTAAAGAATTGAATGATGTTCGTGTTTCCTATCTTGGGAAAAAAGGTCCAATCACAGAAGTGCTAAAAGGAATGGGCAAATTATCCGCTGAAGAAAGACCAAAAATGGGTGCCCTGGCAAATGAAGTCCGTGATGCGATTTCAGGCCAGATCGAGATTAAGCAGAAGGAACTTGAGGAAGCAGCAGTCCAAAAACAATTGGCAGCTGAGCAAATCGACGTGACTCTTCCTGGAAGACCAGTTAGAACCGGCAGTCACCACCCGCTTACGAGCATCATTGAAGAAATCGAAGATCTTTTCATCGGCATGGGTTACACAGTAGAGGAAGGCCCGGAAGTCGAAAAAGACTACTATAACTTTGAAGCGTTAAACCTTCCGAAGGGACACCCGGCGCGTGATATGCAGGATTCTTTCTACATCACAGAAGAAACATTGATGCGTACACATACATCTCCTGTGCAGGCAAGGACGATGGAAAAACACCAGGGCAAGGGTCCTGTAAAAATCATCTGCCCGGGCAAGGTTTATCGACGTGATAACGACGATGCAACTCACTCACATCAGTTCATGCAGATTGAAGGGCTTGTCGTTGATGAGAATGTAAGAATGAGTGACCTGAAAGGAACACTTGAAGTTTTTGCAAAGAAAATGTTCGGCGAGGATCGTGAAATTCGTCTGCGCCCAAGCTTCTTCCCTTTCACTGAGCCATCAGTCGAAATGGATATTTCTTGTAAAATCTGCGGCGGATCAGGCTGCAGCGTATGTAAGGGAACAGGCTGGATTGAAATCCTTGGTGCAGGGATGGTTCACCCAAATGTTCTTGAAATGGCAGGCTATGATTCGAAGAAATACACCGGTTTTGCATTTGGAATGGGACCTGAGCGTATCGCGATGCTCAAGTATGGAGTCGATGACATCCGTCATTTCTATACGAACGATGTCCGTTTCTTGAAGCAATTTTCAGTTGAAGAATAAGGATTAGGAGGGTAAAACCATGTTGGTATCATATAAATGGCTGCAGGAATATATCGATTTGGAAGGCGTATCTGCTGAAGAACTTGCCGAAAAAATCACTAAAAGCGGCATCGAGGTAGAAGGCGTAGAAAAATTAAATGAAGGCTTAAAAGGCGTAGTTGTCGGCCATGTGCTTGAATGCGAAAAGCATCCGAATGCAGAAAAACTGAACAAAACATTAGTCGACCTTGGTAATGGTGAAACTGTTCAAATTATCTGTGGCGCGCCAAATGTCGGCAAAGGCCAAAAAGTTGCGGTTGCGACAGTTGGAGCAGTTCTTCCTGGAAACTTCAAGATTAAAAAAGCGAAGCTTCGAGGTGAAGAATCCCACGGGATGATCTGCTCACTCCAGGAGCTTGGAATCGAAGGAAAGCTGGCACCAAAGGAATATGCTGAGGGAATCTACAATTTCACTCCGGATACAGAAATCGGCCAGGACGCTTTAGAAGCTTTAAACAGAGATGACGAGATCCTTGAACTTGGATTGACGCCAAACCGTGCAGATGCGATGAGCATGCTTGGTGTTGCGTACGAGGTTGGAGCGATTCTTGGCAAGGATATCAAACTGCCGAACCCACAGCCTAAAACATCAACAGAGCAAGCTAGTGACTATATCAATGTAACAGTTGAGGCAAAAGAAGATAATCCTCTATACGTTGCAAAGGTGATCAAAAATGTAAAAGTTGGTCCATCACCAGTTTGGCTGCAAACAAGGCTGATGGCTGCTGGCATCCGTCCTCACAATAACGTAGTTGATATCACGAACTTCATTTTATTGGAGTATGGCCAGCCGCTTCACGCTTTCGATTACGATAAATTGGGATCAAAAGAAATCCTTGTCCGACGCGCGAAGGATGGCGAAGTGATTGAAACGCTGGATGATGTCAAGCGTACTTTGACACCAGATCATCTTGTTATCACGAACGGAACAGAGCCAGTAGCGCTTGCAGGCGTTATGGGCGGAGCGAATTCAGAGGTTGGCAGCGATACAACAACTGTCCTGCTGGAGTCCGCTTATTTTACAGGTGGAGTTATCCGTAAGGCTTCGAAGGACCATGGCCTGCGCAGTGAAGCAAGCTCACGCTACGAAAAAGGTGTGGATCCTGAAAGAGTTCGCCCGGCTGCAGAACGTGCGGCTGAACTGATGATCGAACTTGCAGGTGGAGAAGTTCTTGGCGGAGTAGTGGAAGCAGATGCTTTGGATGTAAAGCCGGCAGTTGTTTCAACAACCCTTGGAAAAATCAACAAAGTTTTGGGAACAGACCTTGAAGTGAAGCAGGTTGAGGACATTTTTGCCCGCCTGAAGTTCGAAACCTCTGTAGATAATGACGCGATCACAGTAACTGTACCTACTCGCCGTGGGGACATTACAATTGAAGAAGATTTGATTGAAGAGGTTGGCCGTCTTTATGGCTATGACAACCTGCCAACAACTCTTCCTGTAGGAGAGTCAACACCAGGACATCTTTCTGACTACCAGAAAAAGCGTCGTATTGTCCGCCGTTACATGGAAGGTGCAGGTCTTTACCAGGCAGTCACATATTCCCTTACAAGCGCGGAGAAAGCAACACAGTACGCATTGGATAAGCGCGAGCCTGTTGAACTGGCAATGCCAATGAGCGAAGATCGCAGCCTATTGCGCTTAAGCATCGTACCTCAGCTGCTTGAAGTATTGAAATACAATATTGCTCGCCAGACTGACAGTTTCGCTGTTTATGAAACTGGGGCAGTCTTCCTGAAAAACAGCAAAGAAGACCTTCCTGAAGAACGCGAACACCTTGCCGCAGCCATTACTGGCCTATGGGAAAGCCATCCTTGGCAGGGTGAGAAGAAGCCTGTTGACTTCTTCGTCCTTAAAGGAATCGTTGAAGGATTATTTACTAAGCTGGGCCTTGAAAGCCAGTTAGATTTCGTGAAGGCTGAGCTTGATGGTCTGCACCCTGGACGTACGGCTGAAATTTTGCTGAATGGCAATGTTATAGGCTTCATCGGCCAGGTTCACCCAACAATGCAAAAATCACTCGACTTGAAAGAAACTTATGTTTTCGAGTTATCGTTAAAAGCATTATTGGAAGCAGAAACAGCGCCGTTGCAGTACACAGCAATCCCGCGCTTCCCGTCAATCTCAAGAGATATTGCTCTTGTTGTTGACAAAGCAACTGCTGCCGGTGACCTTGAGAAGATCATCACTGAAGCTGGTGGATCATTATTAAAAGAAGTGAATGTTTTTGACCTATACGAAGGTGAAAAAATGGAAGAAGGCAAGAAATCACTTGCGTTCTCACTGAAATACTTCGATCCGGAAAAGACACTGACAGACGAAGACATAGCAAAAGCACATAATAAAGTACTTGCAGCTCTTGAAGAGAAAGCAGGAGCAGTACTAAGAGGATAAATCATAAAAAAGGCAGCCCCCGGGCTGCCTTTTAATGTTAAATTCAACTATTCAGCTTAAAATGGGAGAGACCGTGAAAGAATGCAGGTAGATTCCGGCGGAGATGGCTGAGATACCTCTATTACACGGTTGGAAACCGCGAAATAGTGTTGCTAGGGTGCCGGTTCAAATGGAATTCCGCGATAATGACGGAGATTCCCGCGAAATTCTCTACGAATTCCGCGAAAAGTTGCTATCATTCCGCGAACTGGAAAAAACAGCTCATTTTTACCAGCAAAATTGACCTAAACCCTCGCAATCTTTTTCGCTTTTTCAGTATTGGCAAAATGAAGCTTAACAAACTCTGGCAATACATCCATACCTTTATCGAGGATCAGCCTCGCAGCCGCTTTATCAACAGCAGCGCCAGCACCTTTTGGAATCGTGAAACCTGCGCGTTTACTGAGGTTCTCGAAATGGCGGACAAAGGCGTACCGTGCGATCATCGACGCTGCAGCCACACCCAGGTGAATTCCTTCTGCTTTTGTGCTGAACAGCACGTTTTCCTTTATAATCTTCTTTTGACCTTTCAAATGGGCATAATAAATCTGCTCTTTGGCAAATTCATCGATCAAAATGGCTTCAGGTTTTTCAGGGGCGATTTTTTCAAGAACATGGTGGATCGCCTGGTTATGCAGGAGAGCTTTCATCTTGCCCTGAGACATGCCTTTCGTTTGCATTTGGTTGTACTTTTCATTATGCAGTGTCAGCAGGCTGTGCGGCAAAAAGGTTACGAGCTGCTTGGCGATTTCGATGATTTTATCATCCTTGAGATTCTTTGAATCCTGGACACCGAGCTCTTTCAATACGGGTATATCCTGCCGTCTGACATAGGCTGCGACGACTGTGATCGGACCGAAATAATCGCCAGTTCCCACTTCATCTGAACCGATGATGGAAATCTCGCCAATATTCTTTGGCAGGTGAGAGCCTGGTACGTTTTTCTTCTTGACCGCAGGCGCGGAGGCCGTACCCCACCTGGCTGCCTCGGTCTCTCCATCTTTTCCCTGGAACAATACTTTTCCTGATTTATAGGCAGTGATTGCACAGGAAGGTGTTTTGGCGGCAAAAACGCTGCCAGGCGGAAGCTTATCAATAAGAAACTTACTGTAATACTCTTTCATCTTTTTGATTTCTTCCGGACTTTTTTGAAGGACACTGTTTCCCATTGCTTTACACTCCCTGTTTTACATTTTCATAGTTAGACATATTCTTCCATAAATCATACAGATCTGACAGGCAAATACTTCCCAGCCTTTTACGTTCATGTTATAGTATAAAATAGGATTCTTATGAATGGGGGCATAAATGTTGTCAGACACAAAAAAAAATAAGTCGACTGTCGATATATACGGACAGCAATATACGATCGTCGGCACAGAAAGCACCAGCCATATCCGGCTCATTGCCTCGATGGTAGACGATAAAATGCGTGAGATCGGCTCAGCGAATCCTTCACTTGATACTAGTAAATTAGCTGTATTAACTGCTGTGAATGCCGTTAATGATTACATAAAAATGAAAGATCGTGTTGAATCGCTCGAAGCGGAAATTAAAAGGTTAAAGGACTGAAAAAAGCATGCTTGATCTTGCTGTATTAGCTATTTTGCTTATTGGCTTCATTGTAGGATTGAAGAGGGGGTTCATCCTGCAAACCATCCATTTGGCTGGATTCATCGCAGCCTTCATCGTTGCGTACATATATTATGACCAGTTGGCGCCAAAGCTGACTCTATGGATTCCATATCCTAATCTTGGCAGCAATGCGACGTTGAATCTTCTATTTGAAAATGCCAATTTAGAAGATGCATATTATCGCGCGATTGCATTTGCAGCCATCTTCTTCGCAGTGAAAATCCTGCTTCAAATCATCGGTTCAATGCTCGATTTTGTGGCTCACCTTCCAATCCTGAAGCAGTTGAACGTTTGGGCAGGAGGGTTCCTTGGCTTTGTTGAAGTTTACCTGCTTTTATTTATTGTTCTCTATATTGCTGCTTTACTGCCAATCCAGGCGATCCAGGGACCACTGAACGATTCAATTCTAGCCGAAAACATTATAAAAAATACCCCAGTATTTTCCCAGCAAATTAAACAACTTTGGATTGAATACATGGCTGCATAACTTCTCTGTTGCGGAGAAGTTTTTTCTTTTTTAACGATCTCTCATGATTCTAACGAGTGTAATACTAGAAAAGACCCCATTAGGGCAGGTAGAATCAGAAATGTCCAATACTATAACACAGCATATATCCAGGCTGTTTATAACTCATCATCCTATTATTTTTTCATTAAATTTCACAGAGGGACTTGTTTTCTATAAAATAGAAGACAATGACTGCGTCCGGCTCAATTCGGTCGGTAATTTTAAAAAGGCAGGTGGACATCATGTCTGTTAATAAAAAAGATATCGTACAATTACTTGAAACAATCGCTATATATATGGAATTAAAAGGTGATAACCCATTCAAGGTCTCAGCGTTCCGCAAGGCTGCAGCGGCTCTTGAGGGAGATGAACGCAGCATGTCAGAAATGGGCGAGTTGACTGAACTCAAAGGAATCGGCAAAGGAACAGCCGGAGTTATCAAGGAATTTATGGAGACAGGGCAATCAACTGAGCTGAAGGAATTGCAGGAAGAAGTACCTAGCGGGCTGATTCCACTTTTGCAGCTGCCGGGAATGGGCGGGAAAAAGATCGCGAAGCTATACAAGGAACTGGGAGTAGAAAGCATTCACGACCTGGAGGAGGCTGCGAAGTCAGGGGAAATTCGTGACCTTGCAGGCTTCGGCAAAAAGAGCGAAGAAAAGATCCTTGCCGCAATTGAAAACTTTGGCACAAGGCCGGATAGATTGCCGCTCGCCTATATGCTCCCGGTCGCGGAATTAATTGAATCATATCTTCAAAAGATAGAGGAAATCGAACAATTTTCAAAAGCAGGAAGCTTGCGCAGGATGAGAGAGACGATCAAGGATCTGGATTTTATCATTGCTTCAAAAAATCCATCGGCGGTGAAGGACGAGCTGGTCAAACTGCCGAAAATCAAAGAAATTATTGCAGCGGGAGATACGAAGGTTTCTGTCACACTTGGCCTTGATTATGATGTAAACGTGGACTTCCGCCTTGTTGATTCTGAAGAATTCGCAACTGCACTCCATCACTTCACTGGTTCAAAAGACCATAATGTAAGAATGCGTCAGCTTGCGAAGGAAAAAGGAGAAAAGATCAGCGAATACGGTGTAGAGAATGTAGAAACAGGTGAAGTCACCACATTTAAATCGGAAGAAGAATTTTATCAGTATTTCGGCCTTCCTTTCATTCCGCCTGAGTTAAGGGAAGACGGCTCTGAAGTCGAATTATATAAAGAAGATTTGAAACTCATAACTTTGGAGGCCATTAAAGGCGATCTTCATATGCATTCAACTTGGAGCGATGGCGGCCATTCAATCGAGGAAATGGCAAGGGAGTGTATCGCGAGAGGCTATAAATACATGGCGATCACAGACCATTCCCGGTATTTAAAGGTAGCGAACGGTCTGACGCCGGAACGCATGCGGAAGCAAATTGAAGAAGTGAAGGAACTGAACAAGAAATTTGATGACTTCACGATTTTGACAGGAATTGAAATGGATATTTTACCGGATGGTACATTGGATTTTGAAGATGATTTACTTGCAGACCTCGACTTGGTCATTGCATCGATCCATTCTTCATTCTCCCAGCCAACCGAAAAAATCATGAACCGTTTGAAAACTGCTCTGGTGAATGCCCATGTTGATATCATCGCGCATCCCACTGGCAGGCTGATCGGTCGTCGTGAGGGATATTCAGTTGATATCGATATGCTAATCAAGCTTGCAAAAGAAACGAATACAGCCCTTGAGTTGAACGCGAATCCGAACAGACTTGATCTGGCATCAGAATATTTAAGGAAAGCTCAAGATGAAGGTGTAAAGCTTGTCATCAATACAGACGCGCATAAAGTGGATACACTTGAACATATGGGAATAGGCGTAACAGCCGCCAGAAAAGGCTGGATTAAGGAATCATCCGTCTTGAACGCATTGGATCTGAACGGATTGCTGGATTTCCTGCACGCCCGTAATTAAGAAAGGGTCTATTTTTAAAAAGATGATAAAGAATTCTCTTGGAGAAATGTCTAGCTCCAGCGCCTAGCCAGTTTTCATCATCGAGATGCTTCTTCGAGTATCTTGCGAAAAGCGTTAGCTTTGAGCAGCTCGAGTGGCTTGTCGGGTCTCACCAAGGCGCTTACGCTTTTCTTTGTCCAGCTCCAGCGCCTAGCCCCTCGAGTCGCTTCGGTCCGCCCGATGAAGTCAAAGAACGACTTCACTGGTCGGCCCTCCAGCGCTTGTCGGGGCTGACCAAGGCGCTTACGCTTTTCTAATTAACCTTCGCTAAAGAAGAAGGAGGAAATTTTTGTGCAGCAGCGAGTTTTGAAAACACTTGAATTTGATAAAATCAGGAACCAGCTGATAGAACATGCCTCATCCTCATTGGGACGGGAAAAAGTAATTGCTTTGATGCCTTCTGTTGATTTTTCGGAAGTATCCCGTTTACAGGAAGAAACAGATGAAGCAGCCAAGGTTCTAAGACTAAAAGGAAATGTACCATTAGGCGGCATTTATGATATAAGGCCGCATGTGAAAAGGGCACAAATCGGCGGCATGCTTAGCCCAAGTGAACTAGTTCAGGTGGCAAGCACTGTCCATGCGAGCAGACAGATGAAGCGATTTGTTGATGATTTGCAGGAAGTTACCGAGGTTCCTATCTTGCTGAGCTATACAGAGGGAATTATCGTCCTTGCGAATTTGGAAGAATCGATCAGAAACGCGATTGATGAAGGCGGGGAGGTTCTTGACGGTGCAAGTGATGCACTAAGGTCACTTCGACAGCAGATGCGCACGCGAGAAGCAAGAGTACGTGAAAAATTGGAGAGCATGATTCGCTCTTCCAACGCCTCAAAAATGCTCTCGGATGCCATTATCACCATCAGAAACGATCGATTTGTCATTCCTGTAAAACAGGAATATCGCTCGCATTATGGCGGTATCATCCATGATCAAAGTTCTTCCGGGCAGACGCTGTTCATTGAGCCGCAATCTGTTGTCCAGTTGAATAATGAACTTCAGAGCATCCGGGTAAAAGAGCAGCAGGAAATCGAAAGAATCCTTTCAGAGCTTTCAGCACTTACCGCCGACCATCATGATGAGCTATTGCAAATCGTCAGTATTATGGGCGAGCTTGATTTCATGTTTGCGAAGGCACGATATGGTAGCAAAATCAAGGGCTCAAAGCCAATCGTCAATGATGAGGGCCGGATCAACCTTTTCCAGGCAAGACATCCACTGATCGCGATGGATGAAGTTGTTCCGAACAGTGTCACTTTAGGGAGTGATTATACGACGATTGTCGTCACCGGTCCGAATACCGGGGGTAAAACTGTTACTTTGAAGACAGTCGGACTTTGTACGCTAATGGCCCAGGCAGGATTGCAGATTCCAGCGCTTGACGGGTCAGAGGTGGCTGTTTTTGGATCAGTTTATGCCGATATTGGTGACGAACAGTCGATCGAGCAAAGTTTGAGTACTTTTTCTTCCCATATGGTCAATATCGTGGAAATCCTTGAAAAGGTTGACCACAATAGTCTTGTGTTATTTGATGAGCTTGGTGCCGGCACTGATCCACAGGAAGGAGCTGCACTGGCAATCTCAATACTAGATGAAGTTTATCAACGCGGAGCAAGAGTGATTGCGACAACCCACTATCCAGAGCTAAAGGCCTATGGATACAATCGAGAAGGCGTCACCAATGCCAGCGTAGAATTCGACGTGGAAACATTGAGCCCGACTTATAAACTATTGATTGGCGTACCAGGCCGAAGCAATGCCTTTGAAATTTCCAAGAGGTTAGGATTGAAAGAATCTGTCATTACTACAGCAAGATCCTATATCAGCGCAGACAGCAATGAGGTCGAAAACATGATTGCTTCCCTTGAGTCCAGCCGTAAGCAGGCGGAGAGAGACCGCGAAGAAGCACACCAGCTGTTGAAAGATGCAGAACACCTGCATAAGGATTTGCAAAAGCAGATGGCAGAGTATTATCAGAAAAAAGAAGAACTGGCCGAAAAAGCAAAGGGAAAAGCTGCGATAATTTTGGAAAAAGCAAAAGAAGAGGCGGAAGAAATCATCCGTGACCTTCGGAAGCTGCGTCTTGATAAAGGTGCCGAGATTAAAGAGCATGAATTGATCGACGCCAAAAGGCGCCTGAGCGAGGCGACTCCTGAGCTCAATCAGGTGAAAAAAGGCGGAGGCAAAGCGAAACCAGCAATACACGAGTTCAAGCCAGGGGATGAGGTCAAGGTTCTGACCTTTGATCAAAAAGGACATCTTGTTGAACGCGTTAGTGCTAAAGAATGGCAAGTACAGATTGGCATTCTCAAGATGAAAGTGAAAGAAACAGATATGGAATATATCAACTCTCCTAAGCCAGTAGAAACCAAACCATTAGCCATTGTGAAAGGCAAGGACTTTCACGTGGGACTTGAGCTTGATCTTAGGGGAGAGCGTTATGAAGATGCCCTCATGAGAGTAGAAAAATATATCGATGATGCATTGCTTGCCGGTTACCCAAGAGTCAATATCATCCACGGAAAAGGAACCGGGGCATTGAGACAGGGAGTCCAGGAATACCTTCGCAACCATCGGTCAGTCAAGAAAATAAGATTTGGAGATGCAGGTGAAGGTGGAACAGGTGTGACTGTAGTAGAATTCAAGTAGAGTTAAGCATGCAAAATAATGTAAATCCCCGTTACAACACTTTATAATAGGCAGTGGGGTAAAATCTTTTCAGGGAGAATGGATATGGATCATTTTTGGGAAAATGAATATATAGTTACAGCTGGTTATTATAGTGTATCGATTCTCTGCATCGTCGTATTTCTGGCTGTTTTTGAACTGGTGACAAAATACCGAAACTGGGAAGAAATCAAAAAAGGGAATATTTCCGTTGCGATGGCCACCGGAGGGAAAATCTTCGGTGTAGCCAATATATTCCGCTATTCCATCAATCAGCATGATTCACTGCTCACGATGATCAGCTGGGGAGTTTTCGGCTTCGTCTTGCTTTTGATTGGATACTTTATTTTTGAATTCCTGACACCAAAATTCAACATCGATAAAGAAATAGAAAACGACAACCGCGCAGTAGGCCTGATATCCATGGTCATTTCTATCGGCCTGTCTTATATCATCGGAGCAGGAATTTAACAGGGGGATCTAAAAGAGTGGAAAAACTGGCTAAAATATTGCTGATTCTATGTGGAATATTCCTGTTAGTCGGCATTGTCTATATGATGTTTTTTGTATAAAAAGCTTTAAAGCCGCCTTAATAATTGGCGGTTTTATTGTTTTTCGGGCTATGTTAAAGCTGAATTTTTTTTAAAATCTGTTGATTGTAGTGGAAGGAGGGAAGACTCCTCCGAAAATGCTAAAGCATTTTCATCGTGCGTGGGCAGGTTCGATGAAGCACAATCAATGTCCTGCGGGATGAGCAAGTCATGGGAGACCCCGCAGGCGCATGTAGCGTCGAGGAGGCTCCCGGACTGCAATGAAGAATTTGATCTTTGAAAAAGCCGGCAGTAGGGCTTTTTCATAATTCTTCCCCACGGAAAGCGAAGCGCCTGGAACGGAAATCAACAGCTCCATTTTTCCTCCAATCAAATTAAAAACTGTAGAAAGCTCGATTTTTATTTTCAAGCCATGTAGAGGAAATAGATAGGTTCAGAGCCAGGTGATGAAATTAGGAGTTTGTCCCTATAAACCTCCAAAAAACTATTCTAATTGTCATAAAAAGACCATTATATTATAATGGGAGATAGAATTTTCAAAAAATTTTAAATAAGGGGGCAACAATATGGAAGTAGAAAAGCCGTGGCTGTCGCAATATCCTCCGGAAATTCCTGCTCATTTGGATCTTCAACAAGCAACGGTCCAGGACTATTTGAAGCAGACTGCTGAGAAATACCCTGATAAGGTGGGAATCCACTTTATGGGCAAAGAGCTGACGTATAAGCAAGTCTACAACTATGCGAAAAAACTGGCTGCCTATTTGCAAGACCTGGGAATTGAAAAAGGGGACAGGGTTGCCATCATGCTGCCGAATACTCCTCAGTCTATCATCAGTTACTATGCCATCCTTATGGCCGGGGGAATTGTTGTCCAAACCAATCCTCTGTATATGGAACGAGAGCTTGAGTACCAGATGAAGGACTCTGGTGCGAAGGCAATCATCACGCTCGACATTTTATTTCCAAGGGTCTCCAAGGTCATCGCAAATACGGATTTAGAGAATGTAATTGTAACCGCTATCAAGGACTATCTGCCTTTCCCTAAAAATCTTGTCTATCCATTCATCCAGAAAAAACAGTATGGCATCATTGTAAATGTGAAGCATGAGGGTCAAAATCACCTTTTTACCGAGATTATGAAACAACCTGCTGGAAAAATTAAAGAATACGATTATGATTTTGAAGAAGACTTGGCTTTATTACAATATACTGGCGGAACAACAGGTTTTCCGAAAGGGGTCATGCTGACTCATAAAAACCTGATTGCGAATGCGGCGATGAGCAATGCGTGGCTGTATAAATGCAAAGAGGGTGAAGAAACAGTTCTTGGAATCCTGCCGTTTTTCCATGTCTACGGGATGACTGCAGTTTTGATTCTCTCTGTCATGCAGGGCCAGAAAATGGTTCTTTTACCGAAATTCGATCCTGAAACGACATTGAAGACGATTCAAAAACAAAAGCCAACACTTTTCCCGGGCGCACCGACCATTTACATTGGGTTGTTGAATCATCCTGATATAAAAAAGTATGACCTATCTTCAATTGATTCCTGTATTAGCGGATCTGCGCCATTACCTGTCGAGGTCCAGGAAAAATTCGAGGAAGTCACAGGAGGGAAACTGGTTGAAGGCTATGGCCTGACTGAATCGTCCCCGGTGACACATGCTAACTTCCTCTGGGACAAAAAGCGTGTAAAAGGAAGCATAGGTGTTCCGTGGCCTGATACAGACGCAGCTATTTTTTCAATGGAGACTGGCGAACCGCTCCCACCTGGTGAGATCGGCGAAGTGGTGGTTAAAGGCCCACAGGTGATGAAGGGATATTGGAACAGGCCGGAAGAAACAGAGCAAACACTTAAAGATGGATGGCTGCTCACTGGAGACCTCGGGTATATGGATGAGGAAGGATATTTCTATATTGTCGACCGGAAGAAAGATATGATCATTGCCGGTGGCTTTAATATTTATCCGCGTGAAATCGAAGAAGTCCTATATGAACATCCAGCAATCCAGGAGGTCGTGGCAGCAGGAATCCCAGACCCATATCGTGGTGAAACGGTAAAAGTATATGTCGTTCTCAAAGAAGGTGCTCAAGCGACAGAAGAGGAACTGAATGAATATTGCCGCAAGCATCTCGCTGCTTATAAGGTGCCTAGATTATATGAGTTCAGGAAAGAACTTCCTAAAACTGCAGTAGGTAAAATTCTCAGAAGAGCATTGGTAGATGAAGAAAAAGCAAAGAACCAGGAAGACCAGCAGAAGCGAGCTTAACTTTAAAGCCGGCTCCCAATATCGGCTCTTTCTTTTTGAATAAGAAGGCTTGTCCAAATGAAACACATTTCCTTGACAGAAATGTGAGTGAATACTATTATAAAAATATGAATGACGATTCATTCAGTTAAAAGTATTGCAGACAAAAATCGTAAACGGGAGTGTGCCACTGTAGCAGTTAATGCTTGTGCTTTTCCTGGAGCGGGAGTGAAAGATATGAAAAAAAACAGGCCGAAATATATGCAAATAATTGATGCAGCAGTAGTCATTATCGCAGAAAACGGCTATCACCAGGCGCAAGTGTCTAAAATAGCGAAGCAGGCTGGAGTGGCTGACGGGACCATTTATTTGTATTTCAAGAATAAGGAAGACATACTGATTTCTCTGTTCCAGGAGAAGATGGGTTATTTCGTCGAAAGTATCGAGGAGAAAATTGCAGGAAAACAAACAGCAACAGAGAAATTATATATGTTGGTCGAAACGCATTTAAAGATTCTTTCACAGGACCGGCATCTTGCAATTGTAACCCAGCTGGAGCTAAGGCAGTCAAATAAGGATCTCCGGCATAAAATCAACGAGGTGCTGAAAGGCTACTTAATGCTGATTGACAAAATCATTTTGGAAGGCATAGAGAATGGAGAGTTTTCAAGCTCCCTTGATTTGCGTCTTGCAAGGCAGATGATTTTTGGGACGGTGGATGAAACTGTAACTTCATGGGTAATGAATGAACAGAAGTACAACCTCCCTGACTTGGCAAAAGCGGTACACCAGCTGCTGATTAATGGCTGCGGATACCATGATGCCAAACCGGTCCTTTAGTCAGTCCTTTCCAATATCCTGGCTGCCTTGATTTGCCTGGATACGGGAAAGGCACTTAAAAGGCGTTTTTCGCTAAAAGGTGTTATAGCTAACAGCGAAATATATGCCTTCATGAAAAAGGAGGGGAAAATGTGGAATATCTCAAATGGTCTACGGAGGACAGGATCGCAACAATCACGATTGCCCGTCCGCCGGCTAATGCCCTCGCATCCGGGCTGCTGAAAGAGATTTCAGGAGTTTTGGATGAAATCGAAGGGAATGAAGAAGTCAGGGTTGTGTTAATCCATGGTGAAGGAAGGTTCTTCTCAGCAGGAGCAGATATCAAGGAATTCACTACGATCAAAACAGGCGAAGATTTTGCCCAGCTTGCTGAGTACGGCCAGGACTTGTTTGAACGCATGGAGCACTTTCCAAAGCCTATTATCGCTGCTATTCATGGCGCGGCATTGGGCGGCGGACTTGAACTTGCTATGGCGTGCCACTTCCGCCTTGTAGCTGAAAATGCGAAATTGGGATTGCCAGAGCTGCAGCTTGGACTGATTCCAGGATTTGCAGGCAGCCAGCGTCTTCCGCGTTATGTGGGTGTTGCTAGAGCGGCAGAGATGCTGTTTACGAGCGACCCAATCACAGGTGTAGAAGCAGTTCAGTATGGATTGGCCAACCATGCTTATCCTGAAGAGCAGTTGCTTGAAAACGCATACAAGCTTGCTGGGAAAATTGCGAAAAAGAGTCCTGTTTCCATTGGTGCCGCTATTAAACTCTTGAACTATTCCAAGCACGAATCCTTCTACAAAGGAGTTAAGGAAGAAGCAAAGCTTTTCGGTGATGTCTTCCTGTCAGAGGATGGGCAAGAGGGAATCAAGGCATTCCTGGAAAAAAGGTCACCGGATTTTAAAGGCAGATAAGCAACCTTTTAGCATCAAATTTTTTTATTATAAATTTTTCTAATCTTTAGAACAGCTAAAATGTTTGAATACTTAGGAGGGGAACAAATGAATATCTACGTTCTAATGAAAAGGACATTCGATACAGAAGAAAAAATCACGATCGCAAATGGCAAGATCAATGAAGATGGCGCTGAATTCATCATCAATCCTTATGATGAATATGCGATTGAGGAAGCAATCCAGGTGAGGGACGCTCAGGGCGGCGAAGTTACTGTTGTTTCTGTTGGCAATGAAGAAACAGAGAAGCAACTGCGAACTGCTTTGGCTATGGGAGCAGACAAAGCTGTATTGATCAATATCGAGGATGATGTTGAAGACGGCGACCAGTTCACAACAGCGAAAATCCTTGCTGAATACCTTAAGGATAAGGAAGCAGACCTCATCCTTGGCGGAAATGTCGCAATCGATGGCGGATCAGGCCAGGTAGGACCTCGCGTTGCCGAACAGCTTGGAATGCCTTATGTAACAACGATTACTAAACTAGAAATCAATGGAACGACTGCTACTATTACTAGAGACGTAGAAGGGGATTCAGAAGTCATTGAGACAAGCCTTCCTGTTCTTGTAACTGCACAGCAAGGTCTGAATGAGCCTCGCTATCCATCTCTTCCAGGAATCATGAAAGCAAAGAAAAAGCCTCTTGATGAGCTTGAGCTTGATGATCTTGATCTGGATGAGGACGATGTAGAAGCTAAGACAAAGACAATTGAAATTTATCTTCCTCCGCAAAAAGAGGCAGGAAAAGTCCTTCAAGGCGAACTAGCCGACCAGGTTAAGGAACTTGTCAACCTGCTTCATACTGAAGCAAAAGTCGTTTAAGACATATAGGAAGAATAAATACGCAGGAGGTAAATCAAATGGCGAGAAAAGTATTAGTATTGGGAGAAGCACGTGACGGACAACTTAGAAACGTTTCTTTCGAAGCGATTGCAGCTGCAAAAACAGTTGCTGAGGGCGGAGAAGTAGTTGGGGTATTGATCGGAGAGTCTGTAAATTCATTAGGTAGCGACCTATACCAGTATGGTGCTGACAAAGTTGTAGCAGTAGAAGATGCCAAGCTTTCACAATACACACCAGATGGGTATTCACAAGCTTTGATGGCTGTTATTGAACAGGAAAATCCAGAAGGGATTATTTTTGGACATACATCACTTGGAAAAGACCTTGCTCCTAAAATCGCAAGCAAATTGGGTTCAGGCCTGATTTCTGATGCTGTAGCGGTTGAGGAAGCAGGCGGTAATCTTGTTTTTACTCGTCCAATCTATTCTGGTAAAGCCTTCGAAAAGAAGATTGTTACCGATGGACTAGTGTTTGCTACAATCCGTCCAAACAACATCGCTCCACTAGAAAAGGATGCAGGTAAATCCGGAGAGGTTTCAACTGTTTCTGCAGAGATCAAAGACCTGAGAACAATCATCAAGGATGTTGTCCGTAAGGCAACTGAAGGTGTAGACCTTTCCGAAGCCAAAGTTGTTGTAGCAGGCGGACGCGGTGTAAAGAGTGAAGAAGGCTTTGAGCCTCTTAAGGAACTTGCTGACGTTCTAGGCGGAGCTGTAGGAGCTTCACGTGGAGCATGTGACGCTGACTACTGTGACTACTCATTGCAAATCGGCCAGACAGGTAAAGTCGTAACTCCAGACTTATATATCGCTGCCGGTATTTCTGGAGCAATTCAGCACCTTGCAGGTATGTCCAACTCCAAGGTCATCGTAGCGATTAACAAAGATCCAGAAGCAAATATTTTTAAAGTTGCAGACTACGGTATTGTTGGCGATTTATTCGAAGTTATTCCGATGCTTACCGAAGAATTCAAGAAGCTTAAAGTCAACGCTTAATTATAGGTAATCCCAAAAAAACGGACGTCACACACGCCCGTTTTTTTGTTTTTAAATGCGACTTTAATGGAATATCCACATGCAAAAAGGGTAAATTACAACAAGAGCAGATAAATAGCATCAATTGGTAAACGATGATATACTGACGTTAGTATTCAGATTTTTTTAGGAGGCATTTAAATGGCTATTACACATGCTACTGACGCAACTTTTGCTAACGAAACAGGATCAGGCCTAGTGCTTGTTGACTTTTGGGCACCTTGGTGCGGACCTTGTAAGATGATCGCTCCTGTGCTTGAAGAACTAGATTCAGAAATGGGCGACAAAGTAAAAATCGTGAAGCTTGATGTTGACGACAATCAGCAAACTGCTGCACAATACGGCATTATGAGCATCCCTACACTACTTGTCCTTAAAGATGGTCAACCAGTTGACAAAGTAGTCGGTTTCCAACCAAAAGAAGCACTTGCAGGACGCCTGGAACAGCATATCTAATTATGAATGTAAAAATCCCGCCTTTCTCGGAAGGCGGGATTTTTTTGTAAGTGGACCTCATTGCGTGGAGAACATAATAAGAGCAAAATACAATGCCCGTCCGCCCTCAACTGGTAATATCCCAAAAGAGCGTTTTAAATCCCCTAATAGTACCGTAACAGTTTTCGGTTAATTAAGAGCGTTCTAATAGCCCCCAAATGGCGTTCCAATCACTATTAAAAGTTTTTGAATGAGTTTAATCTAAAAGAGGAAAAATAACTTTTCACAAGTTTGTCAAAGTTTTCTTACATAGTTCATTGACAGTGAAAATCATTCTCGATTATAATAACAACTGTCAATGAAAATCATTATCATTTATAAGACCAATCATATTACATAGGGGGATTTCAAACATGAATAAGAAAAAGCACCTGAAAGCAATCTTTGCAAGTTTTTTAATGGCAAGCACAGTATTGGCAGCTTGCGGAGGAGACGAAACTGCAGAGAAGCCTGAAGAGAATAAACAGGCTGAAACAGAAGGAAATACTGAAGAAACTAAGGAAAACACTGAAGAAACCAAGGAAGTCAATGTAGAAGATTCAGATGCTGCAAAACAAGTTGCTGCTTATACTGATATGATGTCTGAACTCGTAAAAGCAAAAGAAGGTCAGGAAGTTAATTGGGATACTGTCCAACAAAAATATGAAGCAGGTCTTCAAAAGGATGTAGCTGAACTTAATCCTGAGTTCGACCAGGCGATCCAGGCGGCTCTTAATGCTGGCAAAAGCGGTGAAATGGAACCGATTATCGCTGTTCAATTGACTGATAAGACAACACAATCCTATTTCTATCAGAACCAAAAGGCACTTCAAAAGGAAGCTGTTGCTGCACTTAATGAAGATAAGAAGGATGAGGCGAATCTTGCATTCGCACAAATCAAGCACCTGGCAGAAAAGGTTTTCATTCCAACAGCTGAAAAACGTGATAAGTACTACGAACTAAGCGGTGATTCAAGTCTTGTCGAGAACATCAACTCCGGACTATCCGCACAGGAAGAAGCGCTTAATGCTGGCAATGCTGAAGATTTCCAGGTTTATCTACAAGTAACTGATAAGTCTATCTACAGAAGCTACTATCTTGCAGCAAAATCTTATGCTGAGAAAATCGAAGCAGGAGCTAAAGAAGGAAAAGATTCCAAAGAATTATCCATCATGCAGGCTGAGGCATGGGGCTTCTATCAAGCAATCAAAGGATCACTTGGTGGTGGAGATGAAGCAGCAGCTGCGCAGTTAGACAAACTCTTCACACTTAACACGACGGATCCTGCCACAATTAAAGCTGCAGAAACAAATGCATTATTCGCAAAGACAATTGCTGGAAAGATCAAGGGATACTATGAAAAAGCTCCAAAGCTTCTTGATGAAGGTAATGCGGTAGAAGCAAAAGTAAGTGCAATGGAAGGGAACATGTTCCTGAAAATGCTTCAAGGGCAGATGACTGAAAAGTTAGGTGAAGAAAAAACTCAAGCCGTATTTGCAGATGCTGAAGCATGGTATAATGCCATTGCGGAAAATAAGCCGGAAGATGCAAAAGCAAAAGGCGACGCAGTGATTTCAGCAGTAGATAGTCTGCTTTAAAAAATGGGAGCCGCAGCGATGCGGCTCTATTTCATTTTTTAGATGAAATACTATGGTAAAATTGGCTTGTGCTAAGAAAAGAGGTGTATTCGTGAAAATATTGATTACTGGGGGAGCGGGTTTTATCGGAAGCCATTTTGCACTTAAAATGCTCAAGGAGCAGCATGAGGTGGTGATCATCGATAATTTGCATCCCTATTATTCTGTTGAGAGAAAAAAGCAGCATCTTGATGTAATAAAAGAAGCAGGGGATTATCAATTCTATCCAACGGATCTTCTCAACCGCGATGAAACCATGCGTATTGTCAAAAAAGTTTCCCCGGATGCGATTGTGCACCTTGCTGCTTTGCCTGGTGTTGCCTACTCAATCCTTCGTCCGCTTGAATACATAGATTATGATGTAAAGGCAACCGTTAACGTGCTTGAAGGTGCTGGGCAGGCAGGTGTAAAGCAGGTCATTTTTGCTTCTTCATCATCAGTTTATGGAATGATGAAAAATACACCATTTAAAGAGGAAATGGCTTCTGGCAAACCTATTTCTCCATACGCGGCCTCAAAATACGCTGCTGAATCCTTTTGCCATGTGTATGGTCACCTTTATGGAATGGATGTTAAAATCCTCAGGTTCTTTACCGTATACGGTCCATGGGGAAGGCCAGATATGGCGATCGCCAATTTCATAAAGAAATTGAAGAACATGGAAGAGATTACGATTTTTGGCAAGGGTGGTACTCGTGATTATACATATGTGGGTGACATAGTGAATGGCATTGGCCTTGCATTACAAAAGTTGCAGCAAAGCGCAATTATCAATATCGGTTCTGGAAGACCGATATCGATGGATCAGTTATTGGACGAGCTCAAGCTTTACTATCCTGATATGAAGATTGGACGTAAAGAAAATCGTGCCGGAGACGTGGATAGCACATGGGCAGATATATCACTGGCACGTGAATTGCTTGGCTATGAACCAGAGACGGACTTTAAAAAAGGAATTGCAGAAACTGTGGCATGGGCTGAGCAGTATGAAAACTTCCTTTAAAAAACTAACCGCCATCCTGTTGATCTCGGCATTTTTGATCATGACGTTTTTTTATCTTGATGCAGGCGGGATCCTGGCTGAAATAAAAGCCATTGCAACGAAACCTGGAGTGCTATTGTTCATTTTCAGCAGTTATTTCCTCGCTTTTTTGGCAAGAGGATTTGCCTGGAAGCTTTATTTGAACAATAGAGTACGCCTTACCACCTGCATGTACGGCCTGTTTTACAGCTTGTTGCTGAACCACCTCCTGCCCGTCAAAGCAGGAGATTTTGCGCGGATAGGTGTGATGAAAGCAAGGGAGCCTGGTATTACAGGGCATGAAGCATTTAATTCAGTGGTTATCTTGCGGGTGTTGGATACGGCAATCCTCTTTGCTATGGCATCGGCTGGTTTAACTTTTCTTGAGCTGCCCCTGAATGGCGAGGTGCTCCTATGGCTCGCAGTAATTGGATTTGTATTCACTATCATTCTTTACTTTAAATTCAGGGATTTTTTTGACAGACAAATATCTATTATGAAAACTGCCTCCTCTGGCTGGCGCGGTGTCTGGATCTTTGGGTTGACCCTAGTAAGCTGGGTCCTGGAAGCAGCAGTGATTTATGGAGTAGTCCTGAACGGGGGCAACATGATCAGCTTCGTACAGGTTATCTGGGTAAACAGTATCACGGTTGCTGGACAGATTTTTCAAATCACACCTGGAGGAATTGCCAGCTATGAGACCATAATGGTTTTCGCATTGGGAGCAAATGGGATAGCCGCAGAAAATGCGTATTCAGCTGCGGTGATTACCCATGGACTTAAATATTTATTTTCATTCATCGTTGGAGGGATTACCTTGTCTGCTTATCCTGTGCCGATGAACTTATTGAAAAAATGGACTAGAGAAAGGGGCACCGAATCATGAAGAGTGCTTCAAAGTTTGAGAAATTCGCGGCACGAAGCTGGAATTTACTTAATGAAGGGAAGCCTTTCACGCCAATTTTTACAGTTGGCACCATGGTATTATTTCATCTCGGAGATTTGGGCAGTACAGAAGGGATTACAGGGTTATTACTCGCGCTCTTGACAGTGCTTCCACTATTCATCATTTATTTTGTTTATGATTTTCCGCTTTTTTTGAGAAACTATTTGTGGATTCCACTTGTCGTTTTTATCATCGTTTGGCCTGAACTTAATATAAATCTGCTGCTTTTCGCCGCTGGATTATACTTTTTCTTTACCGTGTTTTTCTGGGGCACGTTTTATTATCACCTCAGGATCGGTACTTCATGGCTTAACTTCACGAGATTTTGGAAACTTGTTTTGAAGAATAGTGACTCTACCAGCGGCAATGCCCAGGAGCAGCTTCCAAAAGTGTTCCTGCTGCTCTCTGTGTGGGAACTGTCATTCACTGCATTAGCAGGTGGAACAAGTGTGCCATTGCTTGATATTGTCTTGTTTTATGGCTTTGTACTGATTTTTGCGTTCATTCTCCACAGGTATTTGTTTGACTGGAAGCCAAAGTCATATGAGAGCTATACGAAGGATGAGGGGCCAGAAGTACCTGACAATGGCCTGTCAGATAAGGTCATTGTCATCGTCATCGATGGAATGCGCAAAGAACGCTTTTATGAGGCAAATACGCCGTTTCTCGATCAGTTAAAAGAAAATGGTACCGAGTATTTGAATATGGAAACAGTGTATCCTGCAAGGACCGTGGTATGCTTTAGTTCGATGTTCACCGGGACCTATCCGTTTGAGCATGGCATTAAATCGAACATGGTCTATAAACTGGGAGTTAATACGGAAACTATCTTTGACTCGCTTCGTAAGGTGGGCAAAAGAGGGCGTCTCCTTGGTATTGCGCACCTCGTTGATGCGATGGGCAGTGATGTCGAGACAGTTACAGCTGTCATGCATAAGGATAAGGCGGACACAAACATGCTTGCGAGAGCACGAAAAATCATGGATGAACAGGATCCGGATTTATTCATCGTCCAGATGATCGGTACGGACCAGGTTGGTCATAGCCGCGGCGTCCTCTATGATGATTATATTGAAAAAATCGAAGAAGCTGACGCCCTGATTAAAGACTTTGTTCAATGGCTGGAAGCGGAAGGGAAAATGGAGAACACGACTCTTGTAGTATGTGCTGACCACGGACAGGCTGATGGCATCGGCGGGCACGGGCATCTGGATGAAGGAGAACGGTTTGTTCCATTTTTCATGCATGGACCTCATATTGCCAGGGGGGTTAAAGTCCAGGAAAAACATAGTCTTGTTTCACTGGCACCGACTATCTCTTATCTCATGGGTGCGCCATATCCATCCAGCAGCAGGGGGAAAGTTTTAATGGAGGCAATAAAAGCAGAGAAGGATGAGAGTTAAATTGATTAAAGTAATCGTATTTTTGCCGGCATTCAATGAAGAAGAATCAATTGGTGAAGTAATTGAAAACATTCCACGCAGTTTTGCCGGTGCTGATATCGTGGAAGTATTAGTGATTGATGATGGATCAACGGACCGTACTGTCCTGGAGGCAAAAAAAGCTGGCGCTGACCATATCATAAGCTTTGAAAAAAACCGCGGCCTGGGAGCCGCGGTAAGACAAGGCATTGAGGAATGTTTTACCATGGGTGCTGATGTCGGCGTCATGATTGATGCTGATGGTGAATATCCCGCATGGCAAATCCCAGACATTGTTAAGCCAATTCTAAATGGAGAAACCGATTATACAATGGGTTCCCGTTTTATGGGCACAATAAAAGGAATGAAATTTCATCGCAGGGTGGGGAATTATTTTTTCACCTTCCTGCAAACATTATTGTTAAGAAAGTGGTTGTATGATGGCCAATCCGGGATGAGGGCTTTTTCACGAAAAGTGCTCGAGCATGCTGAAATTATCCATGATTACAATTATGCACAGGTATTGACACTCAATCTGGTCAGAAAAGGATTCAGGGTGCTTGAAGTGCCAATTAAATACAGGGTCAGGACCACTGGAACATCGTTCATTTCATTCAAAAAATATATGACGAATGTCGTGCCGGCTGTGTACCGTGAAATGTCCAGGCCAGTCTCCAAGGTAGTTGGGGTAGATCAATCCCAAGCTAAAAACAGTATAAATAGTGACAAAAAAGTGACGGTTATCAAATATGATTGACATTCATATTGATAATCATTATCATTATCATTGTAGGAGGGAAACAGCAAATGAAAAAAGCCATATTTTTTTGTTTTTCATTGATATTGATTCTCATTAACAGCAGTCCTATGACTGCCAATGCTTATTCATATGGTGATCCCAATGAAGAGAAAGTTGCGGAAGTCTATAAGGAAATGCAGTTGAAACTGGATGAGGACCCTCCAAACTTCTCGGCTGCAACATCCCTGTTTGAAACGGTTAAAGAAGAGATCGATATGCATATGGGAACCGAGCCAGGAGAAGTGATCATGGAAAGCCTGGAAGCAGAAGACAAAGAAGCAACAAATGAAAATATGGAGAAACTCCTCGTGTTGAATGTTGCGAGAAGGCTTGAAAACATTGAAAAAAGCTTTGAGGAGTATGACACTTCAAAGAAGCTGCTGGCAAAGGGATATGCTACATATCAAGCGCTATCGCCAAAGGTAGAGAGTAATAACCCTGAAGTGGACAAAGAAATAAAAGCTGACTTTGATGCTGCACTTGAGGCACTAGGGAATCCTGGACTCTTTGGAGTAGGGAAGAAGCCTTCTGACATAGAAGTTTTTAAAGAGAAGAAAGAAGAAATCCTGAATGTGTTGCAAGATGAATTCAATCTTCCCAGCTTGGAAGTTGGCCATTTTGCAGATACAGAAGAACAAGAGAGCACCGGTAAAAAGGACTGGACAGACCGTTCAAATATCCGTAACTGGGTTCCTTTGATTCTGATTGTCGCGGTCATTGGTGCGATTGTTGTTATTGGCATTAAACGAAGAAAGTAATATAAATAGATGACACCTTGGAGAGGGGAGATTCAGCGATGGAAGTTCAAGCGTTATTGATTACATTTCGTGAAGTCTTGGAAGCGTTATTAATCATCGGAATCATCACAACATACTTAAAGAGAACCGGTAATCCAAAGTATACAAAGTATGTCTGGCTGGGTGCAGGACTTGCCGTATTGGCAAGTATCGGGGTTGCGATCCTGTTCCAGGTCGTATTCACAGGTTTCGCGGCAATGGGCAGTGAGATTTACTTGAAAATCGGGATTATGATAGTGTCTACTGTACTCTTGACGCAGATGGTATTCTGGATGGCAAGCCATAGTAAAGATCTTAAAGGCAATATGGAAGGCAAAATGAAGAAATTCATCACGACAGGTAACATTGTCGGTATGGTCATCCATTCATTCCTTGTA
This sequence comes from Mesobacillus sp., assembly GCF_047739415.1. GTDB lineage: Bacteria > Bacillota > Bacilli > Bacillales > Cytobacillaceae > Mesobacillus. The sequence goes on from NZ_JBIQOE010000298.1 coordinate 77,920, forward strand.
GTCTTGCGTGAAGGTATTGAAACGGTCTTCTTCTTTGCGGCAATCACAGGTGGTAACATCGGTGCTGCCATGCAGGGATGGGGAGCTATCACAGGTGCATTGATAGGCGTTGCCGTCTCTTACATGTTCTTCAAAGGTACGATGAAGGTTAAGCTAAAAACGTTCTTCCAAATCACTGGTGCATTCATCATCCTGATTTCTGCTGGATTGCTTGTTCAGGCAATTTCAATGATGCAGGATGTGAACATAATTGGCAGCGTTATGTACCATGTTTACGATATAACGTGGTTATTGCCTGAACATCCGATTGATTATGCACATTATCTCCGTGATACAGGTGTTGCACCGCTTATCTCTGGTGATGTGGGCATCTTCCTGAAGGCTCTGTTCGGATACTCATCGATGCCTTCGATTGAAGAAGTCATTGCGTATATCGGATACTTTGCGGCGATCTATCTGCTGACTTCATCACGCAGCCCTAAGAAAGTAAAAGCTGTTGAAAACAAAGCTGCAGAGAATAAGCAAGTAGTATTGAACCCACAAGTTAAATAATCAATTAGATTTGAGGCATTACGATCCTCTCTCCAAAAAAGTACAGGGAATTTCCTTGTACTTTTTTCATACGTAAAAACGATTCCCATGAAGTTAGTTGGTGGAAATGATGAATTTAGAAAAAATGAACAGATTAATCATTCTTGGACTGAGTTTGCTTGCGGTTCTATACATTTTTACAATCCAGTTGATTTCACTTAATCCATTCGTATCCTCCTGGGACCAAGTTGACTTTACCCTGGCGATGGACAGGTATGACCTTCGTGCGATGCAGCCGCATTTTCCCGGATATCCGTATTTTATACTGGGCGGTATGCTGCTGAAGTTTTTCGTGGATTTTCCAAATCAAGCACTGGTTTTATTTAATGTTTTAGTGTATGCCAGCTCCATCCTGCCTGTGTATTTACTTGCATCACAGGTTTTGAGCAGGACGAATGCCTTTCTCATTGCAGCTGCCATTTATACTGCCAGTTATCCATTGATCATCGTGAACCAGCCAATGTCGGAGGGTGCCGCGCTTGCTGTTTTTTGGTGGTTTTTCTGGAGTATCGCTGCCGCGGAGTCCAGGCCAGCAGGCAAATGGATGCTGCTTCCCCTGATTTTATTCAGTGTCCTGTTGGGAATCAGGCTGAGCTATATTCCAATGGGAACCGGGCTGATTTATCTGCTGTACAGGAAATGGGCAAAACGGGAGATTACATGGGGCGGCGTGATCAAATACGTGATCCTCGCTGGATTGTTTCAGTTGATCTGGGTTACTGGCCTGATTATTTCTGAAGGTGGCCTCTTTAATTTCCTGGAGCTTGCTTTTGGATTTACTGGCGGGCATTTTCAGGAATGGGGTGGCACCTCGGCATCAAATGAACTGTCTTTTCTTGCAAGGCTGAAAGCATTCCTGTTTACCAACATTTTATGGTGGGGAATCTTTTCACGAACAACTGTTTTGATGGTATTATATATAGTTATTGGCATAGTTATTTTTTTGCCGGCATCTAAAAGGAAAGTTTTAAAGGAAAACAGCGTCTATCTCGGCGTATTTCTGTTCCTCGCTTATGCTGTCTGGGCGCTTTTTGCCCAGAATATCGAAAAGCCGAGGCATATACTGCCGCTGGCGCTATTGCTCTTGTTTGTTGGTCTGACTGTCTTTCTTAAAAAAAGGGCAGTGGGCTATGCCAGTTTTCTGGTAGTAGTCGTTATCATTGCCCAGGCAATTATTTCTTCGGATTATTTGCAAAAACAGGCTGAATTTGAGCCAGCTGTTTATCAGCTCGCCCATTATCTTGAGGAGCAGCCAGAGGACTTCATTCTTTATACTTGGGAAGAAACAAGAGTTTTGCAGTTTTTAAAAATGCCTTATCCGCATAAACGAATCTATACCTATAAGATTTTCCTTCACGATCAGGGGCTATATAAAGGTAAGACGATTTATTTAACAAACAGTGTTGTTGATGGCTTTCGTTCCCAGGGATTTGATCCTGGAGGGAAGCTCGAGAAGGTAGAAACATTTACGTCAGATAAAATTTTTGACCCAGTCTATCATAAGATTATTTTGTATAAGTGGACACCGTAACAGGAGGTGAACGGCATGAATGAACAAATCAGGAATAAGCTTGCTCTTCTCCCTGCCCAACCGGGTTGTTATTTAATGAAGGACAGGCAGGGGACCATCATTTACGTTGGGAAAGCGAAGGTATTGAAGAATAGGGTGCGTTCTTATTTTACAGGGTCGCATGACGGAAAAACGCTGCGTCTTGTTAATGAAATCGAGGATTTTGAGTATATCGTCACCTCCTCCGATATGGAAGCACTGCTTCTTGAAATTAACCTGATAAAGAAATACGACCCAAAATATAATATCATGCTCAAGGATGATAAATCATATCCGTTCATCAAGCTGACTGCCGAACGGCATCCAAAGCTGATTATTACGAGAAAAGTAAAGAAGGACAGCGGCAAATATTTTGGGCCGTATCCAAATGTACAGGCGGCGAATGAGACAAAAAAGCTGCTGGACAGGATTTATCCGCTCCGGAAGTGTTCTACTCTGCCTGACCGTGTCTGCCTTTATTATCATATGGGGCAGTGTCTTGCTCCCTGCGTCAAGGACGTAAGCAAGGAAGAGTATAAGCAGATTACAGATGAGATTACGCGTTTCCTCAACGGGGGATATAAAGAAATCAAGGAAGATTTGACGGTAAAAATGGCTGCGGCTGCCGAAGAACTTGATTTTGAACGTGCCAA
>NZ_JBIQOE010000299.1:0-11446 GCF_047739415.1 Mesobacillus sp.
AGCGTCTTGGGAGCAAGGGGACGTACCTTTTGCCCCCTTTTCGTGATTAATTTTGGAAGCAAAAGGTCCGTCCCTCTGCTTGTAAGTTTTAATTTGGTAATAAAACATAAGGGTATCTGGAAATTTGTGTTGTTTTCCAGATTGATGGGACTGTTTGGGACGAGAGAACCGTCCCCATGTCGCACCCATGTCGCAAAAAAAGTTATAAACTTTTAAAACTATTTTTCTTTTAACTACGAATATATGAGTGAAGGTACTTTCACAGAATGAGGATTGACATAATGACGGAGAAAGCGTGGATTAGGAAGGTCCAGAGGAAAGGCGATGAACGGGCTGCGAACGAGCTGGTGAAGTTCTATTACCAGCAGATTTATTCGTTTGTGTACAGGCAGACGTTTGATAAGGAGCTGTCTCTGGATTTGACTCAGGAAATTTTCATAGGGATGCTGAAGTCGATTCAAGGCTTTGATCCGGCCAGGGGTTCGTTCAAGTCGTGGCTGTACAGGATTGCTACGAATCATGTGGTGGATTACTTCAGGTCGCGGACCTACAAGTATGAGAGGATTGTGGATTCGATGGAGGAAGTGGATGTGCTAGATCAGCATGATTTCACCCTGGAGCTTGAGTACAGGGAAGTGATCGAGAAGGCGAGCGCATTTGTGAATAAGCTTGATGCCTTTTCTCAGCAGGTTATTCGTTTGAAGCTTTTTGCTGAACATACTTTTCAGGAGATTGCTAGCCTGCTTGAGAAACCGGAATCATCAGTTAAGACGAGATATTATTCAGTGATGAAAAAATTAAAAGAGTGGATGGAGGCTGAGCGCATTGAAAGATGACAAATGGTCTGTGGACTATCCGGGTGATTCAAAAATGAATGGCGAAATTCAAGCCATTTTGTCTAAAGGCCTGATCAAACCAAAGCCTTTTCATGAGCATTTAATGGAGATGTATAGGCAGCTGGGGTTCAGGTATTTATTCCGTGATGCAACAGAAGTTCTCTTCACAGTGCTGCTGGTTTCCTTTGCGATGGTGTTCGGCCTTTTCCAGGCCATGGACAGCGGGAAGGATGAGGGCGGGCTGTACTCCTATCTTTTTACGATGTCCCCAATCTTGTACCTGCTGATTGCTTCGCTTTTTCTGGTGAATCTGCGTAAAAGGGATACCTTTGCAGTAGAGATGACGTGCAAATACCATGTTTACCAGCTGGCGGCGTTTCGAATGCTTGTGTTCAGTATCCTGGCGGTGCTGCTGAACTTGGCATATATCCTGATTTTGTTCATGTTTTATCAAAATTTCAATATTGTGGAGGCGATGCTGATTTCGGTCAGCTCATTGAGCATTTTTTCCACGGGCTATTTATACATCATGCAAAAGGTGGAAATGAGGGTAACCTCTTATGCGGTGATTGCTGGCTGGCTGTTCGTGAACGTTGCACTTGCTTATATTAGCAAGGATTTATATGCCTCTGTGTTGAGCCAGATTCCGTTTTTCGTATATATCAGCGTTATAGCGGGCTGCCTGTATCTCTATGTGCGCCGGTTAAAATATTTCATTACATTCCGTAATGTCGAAGGGGTCATGTAAATGTTAATCGTTCAAAATGTATCGAAGAACTTTGGAAAGTTCAATGCGCTGAAGGATATAAATCTGGAATTCCATAATGGTGTCTATGGTCTGCTTGCGCCTAATGGAGCCGGGAAGACAACGCTGATCAAAATGCTCACCACTTTGCTGTTCCCGACAAGCGGCTCGATTTTATATAACGGCAAGGACATCATTAAGCTTGATGAAGAATACAGGGAGATTCTCGGCTTTCTTCCCCAGGAATTTGGCTATTACAAGAATTATAGTCCAACAGCCTATTTGCTCTACCTGGCAGCATTGAAAGGAATCGGGCGTCAGGCGGCAAAAGAGAGGGTGAAGGAGCTGCTGAAGCTGGTCGCTCTTGAGGATGTTGCTAATAAGAAGATGAAGAAGTTTTCTGGGGGGATGATTCAGCGAGTCGGGATTGCCCAGGCGATGCTGAACGATCCGAAGATCCTGATTTTGGATGAGCCGACAGCGGGTCTTGATCCAAAAGAGCGTGTCCGTTTCCGCAACCTGCTGACAGATCTTGCGAGGGACAGGATTGTCATTCTTTCAACGCATATCGTTTCCGATGTCGAGTCGATCGCAAATGAAATCATCATGATCAAAGACCAGCAGGTTCTCTATCAGGACAGCGTTTCGGATATTTGTAAAAAGCTAGACGGGCTTATCTATGAAACGGAAGTAGAATATGAGGCTGCGGCTGCATTTCGGAAAAAGTATTTCTCGTTATCGGAAAAACAGGAGAGCGGGAGAATGTATATCCGCTTTCTGACAGACGAGCAGACTAAACCGGAATGGAGAGCGGCCCGGCCAAACCTTGAAGATGTCTTCTTGCATACCTATCAAGATGAAGCACTGCAGCAGGTTTAGCAGATGATCACGAGAATGGAGTTTAAAAAGATTGTCAGCTCGCCAATTGTGATGGGCCTGCTGCTGCTTTTTACCGCTTTTAATTTATATCTGATTTATGTGAATGCGCCTAAGGGCGAGGATGTTGAGAAAATAAATGAAGTCATCGATGAGTATGGTTCATTGATGGACAAGGATGGACGCTATCTTTTAAAAGATTCATATGAGATTGGACTGGATAGCTGGAATGCCAGGAATGGAAAAGAGTTTGAATCGGCCTCTGAATTTTTCCGTGCTGAAAATTATTATCCCGCGATTGATTCAGGTGAGATTTCGGATGAAGAGCTTGAGAAAATGGTTGACTTGAATGTAAAAGAATCAATCCTTTTAACGGCAGAGGGACTCGAGGAGCAGTATCAGAGAATTGATCTTTTAAAAAGCGCAAATAACCAAATAGAAATGTTCAAAATTGAAGGGGAAGCGGCTGAACAGGTGCGGGAGCAGTATAAGTCTCTGATTCCCAGACTTGAGGAAATCAAAGAAAATCAGGAACATTTGCATGTTTTTCTTCCGGGGAAAATCTTCAGGACCCATTCGCTTTTATTTAAAACATTATTTGGTGTAGTTCTATTCCAGATTATGCTGCTTGTTGTGCTGTTCACAGCCTTTTTGACGAATTATGAATTTGATCAGGGGTCTCACCTTGTTGCTTTTTCAACCAGGAGGGGAAGAGGGCTGATGTGGGATAAGCTATTGGCCGCCTTGATTGCAACGGGGACGGTGACGGCATTCCTGCTGCTCGCAACCTTTGGTACCTATTTTCTGGCGGTAGATTATTCGCGGCTCTGGAATCTGCCGATCAGCACGGGATTCATGATTGAGCCGGATGGCAATCCCTTTATCAGCTGGTGGGATTTGAGCTTTATTCAGTATTTCTGGCTGGGGATCCTGCTGATCTTCATTTTGCAGGTTATTTTCACATTAATTACGTTTGTGCTTTCTCTATGGATGAAAAACAGTTATATCGTGTTTATTCTCTTCGCGATCTTGTTTGGTATGGGATTGCTTGTGCCCCAGGAAATGCCGAAGGATACGGTATTGTCTCTCTATACGACATTTAATCCGTCGTCACTTGTGCTGGGATCAAAGAAATGGTGGATGGAGAGCGGCGCATTCACGACCTTCAAATACTATGAAATCATCACGGTCTGTGTATGGATGACAGGATTTATTTTAGCCGGATGGTTTAGCATGAGGAAATTTCACACTCGGAATTTATAGTTAGGAGCGAATATATGAGGATTATCTGGAATGAACTGAAGAAGATCTTAACGTTGAAAATCATGCTTTTACTAGTGCTTGTCAGTGCGATTTTCTATCAGCTTTTTATTATGTTTGACTTTGAGTTTTTCCCTAATGGAAGGCCTGCGAGAGATACATTCAAAGTCGGCGAAGAAATGATGGCGAATTATGGTCAGTTTATGGATGAGAAGGAATTCGAGGATTTTAAAATGGTGTATGAGCAAAGGGTGGAAGACGCGACGGCCTATCTTCAATCCCAGCCTGAAATGGCAGCAGCGGGTATGGGCAGCTATCAGGAATTTAAAAGTGCGGACCTGGAACAAGATCAGAAGATGTCTGAGCTTCACTCCAAAGTGATGTTTGAGGATGGAGTGGACGTCATGTGGGAGCTGCAGTCAAGGGAGCATTTGATTGATTTGTATGAGCAGCCTGAGTGGTTTGGTTTTTATGGCATGGAGTTGACGGATGAACAGTCAGACCGTGTGGACGCATTGGTTACGAGCGGAAAAGCCAGTGCGGTATTTCTTCAGGAAGTTTTTGAGAATTATAAAACTCTTTCAGGCAACCTGGCCATCCTCATTTTGATCAGTGTTATGATCGTCGTGACGCCATTGTATATGGCTGACCGCAGAAATAAGATGAATCTGCTGCAGTATTCAACGAAAGTGGGGCGTACACTTTTTCACAAAAAACTTGTGGCTGCTTTTATAGCTATTGTTTCGGTAATTACCGTGCAATTAGCAGTGTTTTTCTATCTGTACAGAGGGAATGATACGGCACAATTCCTGGACAAGAAAGTCAGCTCGATTTTCAGCTTTTTTGTCTCATGGTGGGACCTGACATTCCTGCAATATATCCTTCTGACAGTCCTGAGCATGTACATAATGGGAATGGCAATCTTACTGCTGGTTGCCTTCATCTCAAGCGCAGCTCCTAACTACATGACCAACATCGGACTGCAAATTCCATTGGCCGCCATCTTCATCGCTATAGGAATCGAGTATTTAATTAAGGACGTGACAAGCGTTCATCTGCCAAAAGCATTCCTGCCCGTGTCATTTCTCATTCTGCTGGGAGGTAGTGGTCTAATCTTCCTTTTAAAATGGAGAAAAGAGCAAGGAGCCGATATTCAGTGAGTGAATTCAGAAGGACATGGGGTTGGTTTGACGAGAGGCGAGAACCGTGCCTGTGTCTCTTCGTCTCTTTGAAAGGGAAACGCCAAAAATGGTCTTAGCCAATTGTCTCCCTCAACACGAATAAGAAATTACCTCCAGGTGAAAAATACTTAATAAACTTTGGAGGGAAAATGATGCGAGATAAAAAGCAAAAATGTCAGGAAGGCCAAATGATTAACAACGTCCAAAACGAAGAGCAACTGGAGATTGAACTGCTCCCCGTCAAGTAGACAGTGGAAATAATAAAAACAATCTAAGCGGCTTTAGCCCTGTATTCTAGGGGGCTAAGGCCGTTTAATCTTTTTTGGTAACGTTCGTGATTATAAAAGTATATGTACTCATCAATAGCCTCGGAAAGTTCTTCAAAGGTCTTATATTTCTCCAGGTAATACTTCTCGCTTTTCAGTGATCCCCAAAAGGATTCCATTGGACCATTGTCAATACACCTTCCGACTCGGGACATACTTTGAGTCATCTGTGCTTCATCTATTCTTCGTTTAAATCCTTGATGGGTATACTGGAAGCCCCTGTCGCTATGTATGAGTGGACGGTCTCCATTCAAAAGGGCTGTAGCCTGATCTATCGTATCAAATACCAGTTTATTGTTGTTGGAATGCCCAAATACATAACTGACGATGGTTCCATCATGTAAGTCTTTAATTGCACTCAAATAAGCCTTTTTTGCTTCTCCATACTTGAATTCAGTGACATCCGTAACCCATTTCTCATTTGGATTTTCGGCTTGGAATTTACGGTTTAACACGTTTTCTGCGACGTGTTGTGGGGTTGACTTTTTGTAACGTTTCTTCTTTTTCCGAATGACACTTTGAATGCCGACAATCTTCATCAGCCTATAGATTCGCTTATGATTGAAGCTCTTGCCCAGCCTTCGATTCAAAGTCATTGTAATCCTACGGTAGCCGTAGATTCCTTTAACTTCCTCATGGAGAGCCTTCCTTTCTTCTACAAGCTCTTCATTCTGGCGTTCACGCATGGAAGGTGTTCGCTTCAGCCATTTATAATACGCAGACCTGGCCAACCCCGCAATTTCACAAAGCATGATGAGAGGGAACCCCTCTTCCTGGTAAAGTTCCTTGATCGCGATATATTTCTCCTCAAGGCGTATCTGGCTTATCTTCGCCTCCTTTCGATCTCCTCTAACTTTTTTAGGAATAAATTCTCTGCACGTAAACGTTCGTTTTCACTCGCAAGCCTCTTCATCTCCAATTTCATCTTATCTTCCGGAGTGAGTTCAATTTCTTCTTTCTTCCTGCCCCGTTTATCCATGAGGGCTTCTTCTCCGCCATCCACATACTTTTTAGCCCATTGGTATACTTGTTGGTAGGAAACCTGAAATTTCTCAGCTGCCTTCTGATAATCCTTGCCGTTCTCAAGGCAATATAGCACAATCTCTTTCCGTTCATTCAGGGTAGTGTTTCTTCCTTTAGTCATAGTGTTTGTCCTTCCTTTGGAAGTTTCCTTTAATTCTCTATGACTATTATACTTTTTAATCCACTTGCGAAGGACAGAAGTACTGGAAATTTCATATTTCCTCGCAACCTCAATGTAGGAGTATTCCCCGCTAAGGTAGTCTTGTACTGCCGTCAGCTTAAGTTCCTTAGAATACTCTTTCCAGGCAGAAGATTTCTTTAATCCTTCCACTCCGTATTTTTCATATTTGTAGATCCAGTCATAAATTGCATTATCACCAACACTGTATATTAGTTTCAACTCTGAAATAGAATGGCTACCTTTTTCTAATGCCTCGATGATTTTGATTTTATCTTGGAGGGAATGGACCCTTTTAGACATAAAAAATACTCCCCTTAAAGTAAACAGATTTTTATTTTTTAATCTGTCTACCTAAAGGGGAGCATATCAGATCAGTCAAACAGGTTATGGACTGGAAGCAGTTGAAAAAGGCATGGATTACATGGAGGGAGATCAAAAAAATTCGCCGAACTGTGGTGGGTTGTAGCTCAATTGCGAGGTCTTTTGTTCCCTTGAATCAATATATACCAGGCAAACCAAAATCCATCTTGTAATAAAAGGATGGATTTTTCTTTTTAGCTGATGAAACGGTGAACAGCTTGTCATTATTAGATAATATGATTCATAAACTCTATCAAAAGGGGGGTGTAGAATTGAACCGAGTTCCTAACAGAGTGGATTATTATTTGAAAGACAAGTGTCTCTTAAGTGCCAATGTAAAGCATTGGGAGCAGTATGTTGCAGCTTTGAGGGCCAGTAATACGGTCACAATATACAAGAAAGAATATGTGGTGGATAAGATAAATATGGTTCATGATCCCGCAACTGTAGTCTTAAAAATAAACGTTGAACCACTTAAGGTATATAAATAAGTGTCCTTAGGGATGCTTTTTTTATGTAAGTGCAAGATACTGTCGAATACATTCGAAGGTTGTGCTGCTGATTAGAAAAGTGATTTGAGCGGGACAGCAGAACCGTCCCTATGTCCCTTTCCTATGTCCCTTTTTCGAGTGTCGTCGCTTTTTTAAGAAGGGTAACGTATAATTAAAGTATAGAAAACAATATACGATTCATTAGGAGGCTCAATTTTTCATGAATAGTGAACTAACAATGCCGACAAAAATATCGTTCAAATCTAATAGGGTTATGGTAAATGGAGAGGTTGTGCGGGCAGCGATCTTCGCCAGATTCATGGTCGCAGAGGTCCAAACTGAATTAACCGAAAAATACTATTTGATTTTCTACAAAAATGCCCTTATCTATGGTGATCAACTCGAAAAGGGTCAAAAAGGTTCATTTCTTGATAAAGTGCTGAATGAAGGGATTGTCTTAGACCAAAAGCACCCGCTTCTGCCTGTACTCATTCCCGCCACAGCTTTAGCCATTCCAGCTAAAAACAAGCTCTTCAATCATCTCCAACGAAACTATCCCCTCCTTGAAATACCATGTATTGCCGCATCACTCGACTCGTTTTTCTCACCAGAACAGCTCTCAAAACTCATCGAAAATATCTTCTTCCACTACAGAAGAAACGGCAGTTTTTCCAAAGCCTATCAATCGGTCCGTCTTTTGTCTGACTTATCTCCTTCTTTGGATAAAATCAGTGATCTTCTCCATTCCCGGGAATACAGCTCATATTCCAGCTTTTATACTACTTCATCTTTATCGGCAATCCAAAAGAAGGACCCCTTATTTGCAGAGTTCCACTGTTTTATGAATCGAAAAAACACTGAACATTTTCAAATCCTCGAAAAGATATTAAAAAGCGAAGAACGGTATGCAGAAGGGCTGCTGCTTTGGCTGGATGACAAAAGGAATCTTACTTCTGAGTCCGTTAAGAGCCAAACAGAGTTGGCCTTGAAGTACATTCCTCTTGAAAATTGGATTCAAGTCTTATCCTATGCCGAAATAAATCCATATAAGTGGATACCTGAAGCTCGAACTTTCATTGAGGGATTGATGAAAGACGGACAATATAAGAAAGCGGCCGTTTATTTATTCCCATTCATAGAGGAGTTGCCTGAAGAGTTTCATCAAATCCTTAATGAAATTTGGAAGCAGGTTGATGCTGAATTTGTAACTTCTCACCTAGATGAGTTTTTGCTGCTCCAACAGCAAGTTGCTCAGGAACATGACCCGAGGCAATCTGAACAAAGAATTCTGCAGCTGACAGCAAAGTTAATGGAGGGGCATGACTTGAAGGTAGTCTGTGAAAAACTGAAGCCTATTCAGAAAAGCTTTCCAAATTCTATCGCCATTCGCAAAATCAATGAAATGGCCGCTCTAATGGAGAATCCCGACAGAATGATGGATTTGGGGCAATTTTACGCAGAGTTCAATCAATATGATCAAGCAATCGAATGTTTCTTCTGGGAAATGGAACTTAATCCGTCTGACCCAGCTCCAGTCAGGCAGCTGTGCAAAATGTATCAACACAAAGGTATGGTCAACGAGGCGTCTGCCTACCAGCAAATTTATACACAATTAAGGAGCGACCAGGAAACGGGCTGAAGCTGGGAAATGGCAACGGTTCTGCCGTCTCAACAATTGAAACAATGTGATTAATCCTGATTAAATTCTTAGGAAAAATTAATTAAATTTTTAAAAATAGTTTGACAAATCAATTTCCAACTGATAATTTTATAATTAATAATTTTCCGAAAATAAAATCGATGACGAGAAGAGTAAGATGAGTGCCCTGTTCTACAGAGAGTCGGTAAATGGTGCAAGCCGATGTTCAGAACTGATCCGAAAATCATCTCCGAGATGCAATGCTGAACTTTTTCAGTAAGTATTGCCGGGTGGTCCGCCGTTAAAAGGAACGCGTATGATTGTACGTTGATTGAGTGCCGTATGAATGGATTTTTCTATCCATGAACGGAACTAGGGTGGTATCGCGAGCTAAACTCGTCCCTATTTTAGGGGCGAGTTTTTTATTTTTTTAAAAAAATTACAAAACATACATGAAATGAGGAATGGATGATGAAGGAGCAATTGATCTTTTTGAATGGCCAGTTTGTCAGTAAGAAAGACGCTGTTGTGTCAGTGTATGATCATGGTTTTCTATACGGAGATGGTGTCTTCGAAGGTATTCGAGTGTATGAAGGCAATGTCTTCCGGCTTCTGGACCATGTTAATCGGCTTTATGACTCAGCAAAGTCAATCATGTTGTCCATTCCTTACAGCAAGCAGGAGTTAAGCGATCTTGTAGTAGAGACTTTAAGGGTGAATGACCTGTTGAATGGCTATATTCGCGTGGTTGTCTCGAGAGGCGTGGGGAATCTGGGACTCGATCCATCGTCCTGTGCCCGGCCTCAGGTCATCATCATTGCGGAAGAACTTGCACTTTTCCCTAAGGAACTGTATGAGTCAGGAATCGAGATTGTCACGGTAGCCACGAGACGGAATCGCTCGGATGTGCTTTCGCCGAAAGTGAAATCACTGAACTATTTGAATAATATCCTTGTCCGGATCGAGGCCGGTTTATCTGGTGTCAATGAAGCGCTGATGTTGAATGATCAGGGTTATGTGGCGGAAGGCTCTGCGGACAATGTTTTTATCGTGAAAAATGGCGAGATCCTGACGCCTCCCGGGTATGTAGGAGCACTGGAGGGGATCACAAGAAATGCCATCATGGAAATTGCTCATAAGCTTGGATTCTCGATGAGGGAGGAAGTTTTCACAAGGCATGATGTCTATGTGTCTGATGAGGTCTTTTTAACGGGAACGGCAGCGGAGGTCATTGCGGTTGTGAAGGTGGATGGCCGCACAATCGGTGAAGGCAAACCAGGTGCAGTCACAAATCAACTTTTAAAAGAGTTTAGAAAAACAGTCGTTGAAGACGGAGTCAAAGTCTATGAAAAGCAAAGTGTATAAAGATTAAATCTAGGGGGATTTCATATGCGCAGTGACATGATTAAAAAGGGAGTCGACCGTGCTCCACACCGAAGCTTGCTTTATGCTACTGGAGTGAAATTAGAGGATCTTGAAAAGCCTTTTATTGGCGTTTGCAATTCGTATATTGATATTATTCCGGGCCATGTCCATTTGAGACAGTTCGCGGATGTCGTCAAGGACGCGATCAGAGAAGCGGGCGGAATTCCGTTCGAGTTCAATACGATTGGCGTTGATGATGGGATTGCGATGGGGCATATCGGCATGAGATATTCTCTGCCAAGCAGGGAGCTGATCGCGGATTCGGCTGAAACCGTGATTAATGCGCACTGGTTCGATGGCGTTTTCTACATCCCGAACTGTGACAAGATCACTCCCGGGATGCTGATGGCGGCGGTAAGGACGAACGTTCCTTCCGTATTTGTTTCGGGTGGCCCGATGGAGGCGGGTGTATCCAGCACTGGGCAGCCTTTATCGTTGGTGTCCGTTTTTGAAGGTGTCGGTGCCTATCAATCTGGGAGAATGTCTGAAGATGAATTGCTGGATATTGAAAAGAATGCGTGTCCTACTTGTGGTTCTTGCTCAGGCATGTTTACAGCCAACTCGATGAATTCTCTTATGGAAATGCTCGGAGTCGCGCTGCCTGGTAACGGAACGCTCGTGGCGACTTCCGAGGAACGCCATCAATTAATCTATGAAGCAGCTCGTCATTTGGTCGAAATGGTCAAAAAGGATATTAAGCCAAGAGACATCATCACCAAAGAAACGATTGATGACGCTTTTGCGTTGGATATGGCGATGGGTGGATCGACGAATACGGTGCTCCATACGCTGGCGATCGCGAATGAAGCGGAAATTGACTATGATTTAAGCCGGATTAATGAAGTAGCAAAACGGATTCCTTATTTGTCTAAAATCAGCCCGGCCTCCCATTATTCAATGCAGGATGTCCATAATGCCGGAGGTGTCAGCGCGATTATCAAGCAGCTTTGTGAAATGGAAGGAGCTGTACATCCGGACCGGATCACCATTACGGGTAAATCCCTTTACGAAAATGTAAAGGATGCGGAGGTATTAAATAGTGACGTCATCCGCAGCAAGGAAACAGCTTATAGCCCAGTCGGCGGTTTATCGGTTCTGTTTGG
>NZ_JBIQOE010000300.1:0-10243 GCF_047739415.1 Mesobacillus sp.
GCAGCATTCCTGTAATGAAAGAAAATGGAGTTTGAACAAAAAAATAACCTCTTGGTAGAATGAGAGAGTCCTGACGCTGGCCAGCAAAAAGGACAAATCTCTCAAATACCAGGAGGCTTTAAAATGAATTATAACCAGAATAAGAAAATAGCTCAAATAACTTCTCAAACTCTTATTATAGGAGTCGATATTGCGAAGTTCAAGCATGTTGCACGTGCCCAGGACTTTAGAGGTATAGAGTTTGGATCTCCGTGTCAATTTGAAAATACAAAAGAAGGATTTGAGCATTTTCTAAAATGGATTTCGGGAATCAAAAAAGAACAACGTATGGATAAAGTGATAGTTGGCATGGAGCCAACAGGCCACTATTGGTTTAACCTAGCCCATATCCTAAAAGAAAATGGGATTAAGTTTGTCGCAGTTAACCCCTTGCACGTCAAGAAAAGCAAGGAGCTGGATGATAACTCGCCCACCAAGAACGATGTGAAAGATGCCAAAGTCATAGCTCAGCTGGTCAAGGACGGAAGATACGCCGAACCTACGATACCGCAAGGTGTTTATGCAGAACTCCGTGTGGCAAAGAAAATACGCGATCTTTTAACTGAAGACCTTCAAACAGTCCAAGGGCAGGTACACAACTGGATTGACCGGTATTTTCCGGAATTCCTCAAGGTATTTAAGAAATGGGAGGGTAAGGCTGCTTTACAATTCTTAAAGCTCTATGCCTTACCCCATGAAATAGCTGAATTCACCGAAGAAGAACTACTCGTTCATTTGAGAAAATCCGTATCACGGAGTGTTGGATTAAACAAGATCCGCGAGTTAAAACATGCAGCAAGTAAGTCCATTGGACTTCGACAAGGTGCCGAGATGGCCAGGCTGGAGCTAAAAACCATTCTGGCTAAGTATGAATTAATCCAGTTACAATTCGAAGAATTGGACGCAAAAATAGACGGCCTGCTTGATGAAATACCAGGTGTACAACAAATGTTAGCGATAAAAGGTGTAGGCAGGGATACAATTGCCGGCTTCTTTGCGGAAGTAGGAGATTTAGGCGAATACAATCATCCAAGGCAGATTATCAAGCTGGCCGGCTTAAGCTTAAAAGAAAATACATCCGGTAAGCACAAAGGAAAAACGACCATCACAAAAAGAGGCCGAAAGAAACTCAGGGCCCTGTTATTCAGGGTCTGTATGATTCTCGTCGCCAAGAATTCCGCATTTAAGGCGTTACATGCGTACTATACTCAACGTCCGGATAATCCATTAAAGAAGATGCAGTCCCTGATCGCTTTGTGTAATAAACTAATCCGGATTCTCTTTAGTATTGGTAAGAAGCAATTTGTGTTTAATGAAGAAAAGATGTTAAAGGACATCCCTCATTTGGCACTAGCCAAGAAGACGGAAATGGCAGCGTAACTCTGTTTTAGTTTAGATGAATAATAGTTCTGGTTTTATAGATTTTGGAGACATTTGAAGCACGGATTAGTCGGCAAAGCAACTAAATTACGGGCTAAGACCCTGTGGGGCAGCATGGCTGACATCCACCTCATGGAAAGGTTGGACGAAGGAATTTGAGAGCGTAGACTCTGTGAGGCATGGGAGGGTTAACCTCCATGAGTAAATGTGGACATCCACCAGTGCGGTTATATTTTTACTCATCCACCAATTTCTGTAAGGAACTGGTTAGTGGGTTGTAGCTCTTTTTTCTTAATCTGTCCAAAAAAATCCTTTCAAGTGAAGATCCTCCAGCTATAAAGCTATTTATTGATTAGTTAACAGCTATGAAATTCTAAGAAAACATGAGTAAATTGGCGTTTTCGCTTCTTTTATTGAGGGAGTTATGTTGAATAAAGTAACCTCTTTGGGAACAATTATTAAGAGGTGATTAGATGAAAAAGGTATCGTTTATCTTTATGGTGTTACTTTTAATAATAAGCAGTAACAAAGTCATAAATGCAGAAACCATAAATGAAGCTGATACGGAATTAACAGAAACCCTAAAATACGCCCTAATAAGCAGCCTAAGAAAGCCAGTAGATGAAGCCATCGAAAAAATATATATGGATGATAAAAATGCTCCGGCAGGACTTACCTGGGCTACATTCGATACAGACATAGTTAAAATAAAACAGGTATATGGTATGGGTGGTCTATATGAACTAACTCTAAGGGTATATCCATACTATCTTGCTCATAATAGTTATGGAATAGATGAAGTTTTGATAAATACAGAGGGCAAATTAATAAACTTTAAACATTTGAAAACCTATCCCTGAAATTACATTTAAATTAATAGAGCCTTAATCCGGTAGGAGGATTAAGGCTCTTTTTGTTGAATTCCTTATTAAGCAAACGGAGCAGGTTAGCTTAATAAGAATTAAAAAAGAACACATTATGTGTTCTTGATAATCATTTTGTATTTTGCGGAGGCTTACTGTGTTCGTACTTGATCAATTCAACTGGTGGATATTTTTTAGGAAGATTCTTCGTTGTTTGACGGGATGGCTCGACCGCAAAGTACAAGGTATCAGTTCCGAAAGTTTTTCCATCACTGGATGAAGGAATTAAACTGATTTTCAAGACATATGAATATTTTTCCATACCTTTATATTCTTTATTTCCTATAAACGAAATAGATACCGAATCAATCTGTGGATGTGTTGCATAGCCGTTTATATTGTTACCGTTGTAGTAATCTTTCATTGCCCTCATTATTTCATTATGGTAAAGATCAAGAATAAAAGAACCATACAGTTGAGTTTTTTCCTTACTTGAAGGCATAAATTCGGGTAATTCTTGTAAGGCTTTTTCCGATGCCTCTGTTGTAATTAATGGTGCTGGGAGAAAAATTACTATACAAAGTGCAGCAAGTATCATTAATATCTTTTTCACTATATCTCCTCCATTCTATTTATAATGTGTGGAGATTCTGTTTAAGTTATACAAGAGTTATTAATATGATAATTAATATGGTGAATCAATGCACCTAAACTAAGGAGTGCGTTGAACCAGGAAGGCTTGAGCACGTTTTTGCTAAATGCCTTATTAAACAAAAGGGGCAGCATTCCTGTAATAAAGGAAAATGGAGTTTGAACAAAAAAATAACCTCTTGGTAGAATGAGAGAGTCCTGACGCTGGCCAGCAAAAAGGACACATATCTCAAATACCAGGAGGCTTTAAAATGAATTATAACCAGAATAAGAAGATTGCTCAAATAACTTCTCAGACTCTTATTATAGGAGTCGATATTGCAAAATTCAAGCATGTGGCACGTGCCCAGGATTTCAGGGGAATAGAGTTTGGATCTCCATGTCAATTTGAAAATACTAAAGAAGGAATTGAGCATTTTCTTAAATGGATTTCGGAAATTAAAAAAGAACAGCGTATGGAAAAAGTGCTGGTTGGCATGGAGCCGACAGGCCATTATTGGTTCAACTTGGCCCATATTTTAAAAGAAAACGGGATTAAATTTGTCGCTGTAAACCCCTTGCACGTCAAGAAAAGCAAGGAGTTGGATGATAACTCACCTACCAAGAATGATGTGAAAGATGCCAAGGTCATAGCCCAGCTGGTCAAGGACGGAAGATACGCTGAACCAACAATACCGCAAGGTGTTTATGCAGAACTCCGGGTGGCAAAAAAAATACGCGATATTTTAACTGAAGACCTACAAACGGTCCAAGGACAGGTGCACAACTGGATTGACCGGTATTTTCCGAAATTCCTCAAGGTATTTAAGAAATGGGAAGGTAAG
The DNA here is from genome assembly GCF_047739415.1 of Mesobacillus sp. GTDB lineage: Bacteria > Bacillota > Bacilli > Bacillales > Cytobacillaceae > Mesobacillus. The sequence goes on from NZ_JBIQOE010000300.1 coordinate 3,758, forward strand.
GCTGCTTTGCAATTCTTAAAGCTCTATGCCTTGCCACATGAAATAGCGGTATTCACCGAAGAAGAACTACTCGTCCATTTGAGAAAATCCGTATCACGAAGTGTTGGATTAAACAAGATTCGCGAGTTAAAACAGGCAGCCAGTAAGTCCATCGGACTTCGACAAGGTGCCGAAATGGCCAGGCTGGAGCTAAAAACCATTCTAGCTAAGTATGAATTAATCCAGTCTCAATTCGAAGAATTGGATGCAAAAATAGACGGTCTGCTTGATGAGATACCAGGCGTACAACAAATGTTAGCTATAAAAGGTGTGGGCAGGGATACAATTGCGGGCTTCTTCGCGGAAGTAGGGGATTTAGGCGAATACACTCATCCCCGGCAAATTATTAAGCTGGCCGGCTTAAGCTTAAAGGAGAATACATCGGGTAAGCACAAAGGAAAAACGACCATCACAAAAAGAGGCAGAAAGAAACTCAGGGCGCTGTTATTCCGGGTTTGTATGATTCTCGTCGCAAAAAATACGGCATTTAAGGCGTTACATGCGTACTATACTCAACGTCCGGACAATCCATTAAAGAAGATGCAGTCCCTGATCGCTTTGTGTAATAAACTAATCCGAATCCTCTTTAGTATTGGTAAAAAGCAATTTGAGTTTAATGAAGAAAAGATGTTAAAGGACATCCCTCATTTGGCACTAGCAAAGAAGACGGAAATGGCAGCGTAACTCTGTTTTATTTTAGATGAATAGTAGTTCTGGTTTTATAGATTTTGGAGACATTTGAAGCATGGATTAGTCGGCAAAGCAACTAAATTACGGGCTAAGACCCTGTGGGGCAGCATGGCTGACATCAACCTCATGGAAAGGTTGGACGAAGGAATTTGAGAGCGTAGACTCTGTGAGGCATGGGAGGGTTGACCTCCATGAGTAAATGTGGACATCCACCAGTGCGGTTATATTTTTACTCCTCCACCAATTTCTGTAAGGAACTGGTTAGTGGGATGTGGCTCTTTTTTCTTACTCTGTCCAAAAAAATCCTTTCAAGTGAAGATTCTCCATTTGTAAAGCCAGTTACCGAAAGGTAAACAACTATGAAATTCTAAGAAAACATGAGTATATTGGCGTTTTCTCTTCTTTTATTGAGGGAGGATAGTTGCTTAAGGAAATAAATTAATTTACTCTCTGTACTTATGTTTTTTAAAATTCATTTTGGAGAATTTAAGTACAAAAGGGGTGTAAATATGTTCAATAAATTTTTTATAATCAGTGTTATTTTTATGATGTTATTTGGGAATTTGGAAAAAGTTTATGCGATAGATCGAGTTGTAATTAGGAGTATTACAGTAGATGATCCCGATAGATGGTATGAAAATATTTACTTAATCGCAGATAAGGATGGGATGGACTATAAGAATTTTACTGTCCAAGTTGGTGAGTTTGGGAGAGGACTTTATAACTTTCCTAAATGGATAAATTATAGTTATGATCCAAAATTATATAAGGAAGATTTAAATGCCGATAAGCTAGAGGACATTATCATTGAATTAGTAACAGGTTCGGGTACAGGAGTATCAACAAAAGCTATTCACATTTTACATCAAGGTGATGTTGGTTTTTATAATTTTCAAGAGGTACCAGTTGAGCCTATAAAGGATGCCATTAAACGACTAGTAAAAATGGAGCAGAAAGGTAATGAAATTACGATTTCAATTGGTAAAAAGAATTATGTAGTAGACTATTCAAAATTTGGCTACTACACTCCAGTTGACCGTCCTGGAGCAGGGTCAATTGAAGAGTATATACCTAAAGAAGGAATACTTTATGGCACAGCAAACGTTTTTGTAACGATTCCAGAAGCAAATATTGGTGGTTTAACCGTTAAATATGCTTGGGATGGAAAAATGTATAAGGCTGAATCTGTAACATTTGAGGCAGCACCTTATAAGTCATCAAGAACTAAGTAAACTAAAGGGTGCGAGTGTTAAATAGGTAGTGCTCGGCTGCACTTTTTGTTTATTCAACTATAGAAACAGGATAGTTGAAGAAGGAAGGGGTTTGTTTTGGTCGAATAAGTTATTATTATAACCAATATGAAGTCTTGAGGTGATTTTTTTGGGTTGGGAAACAGCACAAATCGTCCAAGTGGTCGGAGGTATATTAGGAGCTATTTCTTTGTTCGCTTTCTTTGCTTTTTGAGGAAAATATGAGAAGAGCAAAGGAAAGAATCAAAAATCAAAATAAGAGCTGTCGCTTAGACAGCTTTTTCTATTGAGCTAACGATGCAGGAATGTTGAAGGAGATAAGTAAAGATGTAGTTTAATAAGAAAAATTCCAGTTTTAAAATTACATTTATTGTAAAATATCTGTTCTAAATGCTTGTACGGCTACCATATATATTAGTAAAAATATATGGAGGCTTTTAATGAAATCTATTTACATTGTTGTTTTTTCTTTCATAGTAATTGTTCTTGGTCTACCATCAGTAATTGTTATTGCTTTTGATACAAATACGACAATTCAAAACGCAAAACACATACCTACATTGTCACCGACACATCCATCTATTAAAAATACTGAACCTTATGCAGAAAACCTTACCGTAGCAGTTTATAGAATGAATAATCAAGAAGTTGAAAATCTGTATCTAGAGGAATATTTGAAAGGTGTACTTGCTGCTGAGATGCCCGCAAGTTATGAGCTGGAAGCATTAAAAGCACAGGCAATAAGTGCAAGAACTTATATCCTTAGATTTCTGATGTCAGACAAGAAAAATCGTATACCTGAAGTACCACAAGGAGCTGACATTACAGATTCCACATCACATCAAGTTTATAAAAGTCAGGATGAATTAAAGGCTATGTGGAAAAATGATAATTTTGACAAATATATAAAGAAAATAACTCAAGCTGTAAACGATACCCAAGGGTTAATAATTTCTCACAATGGTGAACTCATTGATTCTTCTTTCTTCGCTATAAGCAACGGTTATACGGAGAACTCAGAAGACTACTGGAATGCATCCCTCCCATATCTAAGAAGTGTTCCTAGCCAATGGGATAAAAATTCCCCTGATTTTTTTGGAACGAAAAAATTCTCTTCAAAAGAATTTGAATTAAAATTAGGCGTTAAATTAACAAATGATATTAGCGTTAAAAGAACTGCCACAAATCGAGTATCCTCTATTGAGATTAACGGAAAGGAATTTTCCGGTGATGAGTTCAGAAAGGCTTTAGGCTTAAGATCAACGGATTTTAGCTTTAATATTGTAGATGATACTATTAAATTTACAACCAAAGGATATGGACACGGGGTTGGTATGAGCCAGTACGGGGCAAATAGTATGGCAAAGGAGGGAAAGACCTATCAAGAAATATTAAAATATTATTATAAGGGTATTAAAGTGGAGGATATAAATTCAAATCAAAATTACAATGAGTTTGTTGTGCAAAGGCAAAATAACTCCTAAATTCTCTATTGAACCAAGAAGGATTAACCCCCTATTTTGTTGAATCCTTTATGGAACAAACGAGGCAGTTTATCTAAAGAAGAAAGAGCACACAGGAATCGGGGGATAAGTAGGTTGAGGAGCATTAGACTAGGATATAAAATACTTTTGATTGTCGTATTTAGTATGATCTTTATGTTCGTATATAAAAAATTCACCTATACATTTAAGTTTAATAACGGTGAGTTTTTTGTAGGTCCTGTGGAATCACCTAATGGAAAGTATATAGCTAACTCATATTATAAAACGTATGGTGGAGCAGCGGGTGGTGTAAATGTTTGGGTTGAAATTACTGAAGGTAAGGGCAATAAAGTTAGTACTATATACTTTGCTCCAGGAAAAAGTAATTTTTCTATGAATTGGGTAGACGATGAAACATTAAACATTATAAATGAGGCTCCAGGAGTTCCAAAAGAAAACAGAGGCACTAAATTAACAATAGGGAAAGAAATTTATGATGAGTCTGGTGCAGCCTGTGAAAGTTTGGTAATGAAAGATAAATATGAAACTTGTTATGAAAGGGATTAAATGCTCTTTAGCTAAAATGTAAAGAATTGCACTTAATTAGCGGTGCGTTGCTCAAGGTAGGGTTTATCGTCTTTTTTGTTGAATTCTTTATTGTGCTTACGAAGCAGTTTAGTGGAGTATCAATAAATATTTTATGTAACTATAGGCTTCCAAATGGTAGCCTTTTTTATATGAGAAAACTTTTTCAAATTTGTTAACCTTTCTATTTTAAATTCGTTTTATAGGTGAAAGGAGGGGGATTCTTGAGATTTGATAGTCTACAGCCAATACTGGATGAAAAAATGAAATTCATTTATAAATACTTAATAAAAATCGGGGCCAATCCAAGAGATGCTGAAGACATTCTTCAAGAGACTGTCTATAAATTTATCATCCATATTGAATCAATTGACCCCCAAAAGGCATCCAGCTGGATTTTTCGTGTGGCATTAAATCAATATTATGATTTATGTCGAAAACAAAAGAAACAAGTAACTGTCTCCATAGAAGGGAACGAATTTGCAGACACTGGCCTCCTACCTGAGTATGTGGCAATAGACAACGAGCGAAAGAGGTCAATCGATAAAACACTGAATCAAATGAAGCCGCTATACAAAAATTTATTAGTCCTAAAATATCTGGTTGGAATGAGCTACGATGAGATTTCAACGAATCTTGAAATAAACCCTGGAACTACAAAAACTTATTTATACCGGGCTCGAGAGCAATTCAAATCGTTGTACGGGAGGGAATCTGATGAATAAAAAGGTTGATGAGAAAGAGTTAAATGACACCTTTGAACAAGATGCAAAGATGGATACTTTTCAAGGGACTGTAAAGAAGGCTCAAAGGAAAGTTTTCAAAAGACAAATAGTTATATCCACTCTAGCATCTTTAGGAGTCATAATTATTCTTTCTATAGGATGGATATCGCTGATGGGGTTAAGTCAAGCCAACACCATACACGATTATCGAATGTATAGTACCATTCGGAATCCAAATGTACTTGAAGTTGGATACAAATTGAATGGAGATGGAATTTTTGAAGGGTCCGTTACATTTACACAGTATAAGATGCTCGACAACAAACCGGTGGACTGGAGTGACGAGACCATAAGATACAATTTGCTAGGCAGATCCAGTGGAATATTGGGAGATCATTCACCTATTCAGATTACCGATGAAACAGGTAATACACCAAGGTATTTTAACCGGGAGGTAAAAGAACGACTCTTACAGTTTTATCATCCGGATGGAAGTTATGATGGACTTCGGAATGATTTGGAGCATTTATCAAAAATGAATCCAAATCAAATTATTGAAATGGCTATCTCATTTAATGAAAGCTACTCACCTTCAGAAGTTCGAAATTTCCTTCCAAAACAGGTTTCACTCAAGTGGTATTGGGTAGATACGTTCAAGGAAGAAGACGCAAGATTGAGTTCTGTTAAATTTAATACGGAGGAAGTGGGCACCAGCCCTCTTTTTCCAGACGAGGTTTATGGATTTGACGAGGATCAAGGAACAGACCAGCCAAGTGAAGCGTATTTTTTACGAGACCTTAAGAGTGGGGTAGAGCATTTGAAGAACAATAAATATTCCGAAGAATTCAAAAGGATCTACGACTTACTTCGGAATGGTAAACAAGAACTATTGGCAGAGGAAGTCCCCATTATTGGAGTTGTAGTAACTGGCACCCCGCAGGATTTGGAAGCTCTTAAGGAGACTAAGCAGATTCGAGCGGCAGTTTTCGGAGCTTTCACGGAAACAGATTACTAATAGAAAAATTAATAAACAAAAAGTGCGATGGCTCTGAGGCCATTAAACTTTTTGTTTATAGTTCGTGTAAGCAAGCAGGTCTATCGGAGAAAGGGTAAGTGCCGTTACTTGTCGAATTTAATTTTTTTAACAAACTGGGCAACATTCCTGTTATAGAAAGAATTTTTGTGAAGAACTGTACTTAAACATAAGGGTGCTTATGTTTAAGAAGGCTAGGCCTGTATCACTAAATAATTTGATAGATACAGGCCTATTATTTCAATGTGTTTCGTTGATTACTTTTATGAACTTAAGCATCCCTACTCTATTGTTGTCGTAAAAATAAAAGTCTTTTTCCGTCGTTCATTTGGGGACCAGATATAGAAATCAGTTTTCCTAATGTATATTTTTTAATTACCTGTTTGATTTGAAGGTTAAGTCTTATTGCCAGCTCTAATGTTGTTATGAACCTTTCATGAAAGTCCATGAAGTTTTGAAATGGAATTACATCTGTATCCTCATGGTCAAACCCACCAAATCGACCACTTTTTATCCAGTACTGAATATCAGATTTTTTAATTCCTAAGAGGAACGATACTTCTCTAAATGAGATAAAGTCAGTCTTTTCGCTACTTTTGAAGATCTCTTCTCGAATTTTGAAGTAAATCTCCCTTTTGTCTAGTACTAAATCCGAAAATTCATTCGACTCATAGGTATAC
>NZ_JBIQOE010000301.1:0-2328 GCF_047739415.1 Mesobacillus sp.
GAAGGGTACTTCGAAAAGTACGGTGCGATGGCGATTTTAATTGCTGGATTCACTCCAATCCCATACAAAGTGTTCACGATTTTTTCCGGAATCTCCAATGTGAAGATTCCAACCCTTATCATCTGGTCCATCATTGGACGAGGCCTGCGCTTCTTCCTTGAAGCAGCAATCATCGTTGCTCTAGGTGACAAAGCAATGCCATTCATCGAAGAAAACTTCGCGATGCTGAAAATCGCCCTTGGTGTTGTGGTCATTGCTGGATATTTGATTTACGCATATTTAAAGAGATCGAAAAAAGCATAATCGAGTAGGAGGGGGTGACTAACCCCCGACCTCTCACACCACCGTACGTACCGTTCGGTATACGGCGGTTCAATTAAGTTTGACGCAGAAATTCATATCTTTGATATAGACTTTTGAGCCCTCGATTACTCCAGTAAGAGTTATCGAGGGTTTTGTGTAAGATTGGACTTGAGGCTATTCTCCAAAATTTCTTTCTTGAGTTTCCCCATTCGTATGCCTTTTGGTCAGGGACACCTAAGCTTTTGAGTTTTCGTACTCTTGTCCTCGGGTTCTTCCATTGCTTCCATTCAATCATACGGAGTCTTCTTCTAATCCACTCATCAAATTCTTTGAATTTACTTGGTGTATCAGCTAATGCAAAATATCCACACCATCCCGTTAGATATTGATTCAGTTTCTCAATCATAACTTCCATAGAGATTGGTTTAGAACGTGAGGTTAGGTCCCGTATTTTAGCTTTAAGCCTTTTAATGCTTTCATTTGCTATTCGAACCTTCGGCTTCTTATTAACCGTAAAGCTAAAGCCAAGGAACTTTCGTTTCCACGGGCGGTCGACCGCTGATTTTCCCCTGTTTACTTTGAGCTTTAATTTCTGCTCAATGAAACATGTAATAGAGCCCATCACTCGTTCTCCAGCTTTCTTCGACTTCATGTAAATATTACAATCATCGGCATAGCGGACAAACTTGTGACCTCTCCTTTCTAACTCTTTATCAAGCTTATCCAAAAGGATATTCGAAAGAAGAGGGCTCAGGGGACCCCCTTGTGGTGTTCCTTCTTCTGCATCGTAGACTACACCATTTATCATGATTCCTGCTTGGAGATATTTCCGTATTAACTTCAAGACCAATCGGTCTTGGATTCTGTTTGTCAATATCCCCATTAACTTATCATGATTCACTTTGTCAAAGAACTTCTCCAAGTCCATGTCAATCACCCATCTGTACCCTTCGCTTATATATCCCCTTGCTTTACGAACAGCGTCATGGCCTCTTCGATTTGGCCTAAACCCATAACTATGTTCTGAGAAGGTTGGGTCAAAAAGCGGGGTTAAAACTTGGGCGATAGCCTGTTGGATGAAACGATCTATCACGGTAGGTATCCCTAGTAACCTTACTCCACCGTTCGGTTTCGGGATTTCGACTCGACGGACTGGGTTAGGTTGGTAGGTACCTTTCCTTATAGAATCACAAAGGGTGTCCCAATTTTCATAGAGATGTCTTCGTAAGGATTTTACGGACATTCCATCTATGCCGTGACTTCCTTTGTTCTTCTCCACACGTTTAAGTGCTTCAATTAAGTTTTCCCGTGACAGAATCAGATTCATTAACATGTGATATTTCCTTTCGACGTGAACGTAGAAATCTAATTATGTTATTCCTGCTCCACCCTCATGAAGTCCCCTGTGGATTCACCACTTCCTCCTTCAAGTAGGTCCTTTCGGATTGTCTGCTTCTACACAGGAATTGTATGCCTAGTTCTCGTTCTTCCTAATTGTTCAGTCCTTCCCTTACCATCTCGAGTAGGTAAAGTACTATGACCTCTGCTGACTTCTGGTTGTTCAGTTATCTATTACTAGATAGGTTACCAAGTGAACTTGGCCTACCAACCAGACCTCCCCGGGTAAGAGTACAGTCTTTCCCTCCATCTATCTGCTCCATTTACTCTGTACCACCTTCGGCAATAAGGACTTTGTTTTGTGATGCAAACTCATCCAATGGTACCTAGCCTTATATGAAGTTCGTGTTCCTCAGACCGGAGGTTTGCCGCTCGCTTCCTTCAGATTCCGCGTCACCACGGACACCCTTGCGTTAAGCTAACCACTACTATTGCCTTCATGGCTCGGGACTTGCACCCTATAGACTGTACCCATGCCGGGCGCACACCAAAAATAAAGGCCCTGGATTCAGGACCTTTATTTTTGAGTGTCATTTTCTATTTCTTCCCCATAGGTCAAATCCTCAGGTCGTTCAAAGGACAGCGGACCTAATTTTTCTGTCCGTATTTCCCTGATCACAAGCTCTG
>NZ_JBIQOE010000302.1:0-17057 GCF_047739415.1 Mesobacillus sp.
TTTAGACCTTCCGGATAAACACCGACAACAATAAGGACCTATCCTCAAGGGAAAGGTCCTCATTTTTTTCAGTTATACTCTTGAAGGCTTGAAAGCTTTTAACCTTAATGCATTCAACAATACTGATACCGAACTTAGACTCATGGCCGCTCCGGCAATCATTGGATTCAGCAATGGTCCGCCGAACAGGTAAAGGATACCCATTGCAATTGGAATCCCTACGACGTTATAGGCAAATGCCCAGAAAAGGTTTTGTTTTACGTTACGGATGGTTGCTTTGCTTAATTCTATTGCAGTCGGTACATCCATCAAATCGCTTCTCATCAGGACGATATCGGCTGACTCCATCGCGACATCTGTTCCGGAGCCAATGGCAATCCCAATGTCAGCCTGTGCAAGGGCAGGCGCGTCATTGATGCCGTCTCCGACCATTGCAACCTTCTGACCCTCATCCTGTAGCTTCTTGACTTCATTTGCTTTGTCTTCTGGCAGGACTTCGCTCAAAACGCGGTCGATTCCGACTTGTCTGGCGATTGCTTCAGCTGTGCGTTTGTTGTCGCCGGTAATCATTGCGACTTCAATCCCCATTTTATGAAGCTTTTCAACAGCCTTGAGACTGGTTTCTTTTACCGTATCAGCTACTGCGATGATTCCGGCAATTTTACCATCCCTTGCGATATACATTGGTGTTTTGCCTTCGTTAGCCAGTTGGTCAGAGGTCTGTGCCAAATCGGCGAGTTCGATTTCACGGTCATCCATTAATTTGCGGTTTCCAAGCAACAAGTTTTGACCTTGAATCATTACCTCGATTCCGTGGCCGATAATTGCATTAAATCCTTCTGTTTTTGCCAGGCTGAGACCTTTCATCTGAGCATCCCTGACGATTGCTTCGCCCAGCGGATGTTCAGAACCCTTTTCAGCGGACGCTGCAAGGATGAGAAGTTCCTCTTCTGCGATGCCATTAACCGTGACAATATCAGTCACAACAGGCTTTCCTTCAGTGATCGTACCTGTTTTATCAAACACGATGGTATCAATCTTGTGGGCAGTTTCCAGTGCCCCGCCGCTCTTTATCAGCACGCCGTTCTCGGCCCCTTTACCCGTACCTACCATAATAGCTGTTGGGGTCGCCAGACCGAGCGCACATGGGCAGGCAATGACAAGTATCGAAATCGTGATCGTAAATGCGAAGAGACCTGTCTGCCCTCCGAAGTACCAGGCAAGACCCGTAAGAATTGCAAGTACGATGACGATTGGAACAAAAATCCCCGATATGATATCCGCCATTTTCGCGATCGGCGCCTTTGATCCTTGTGCATCTTCAACCAGCTTTATGATTTGGGAAAGAGCTGTATCCTTTCCGACCTTTGTTGCTTCATAACGGACTGTCCCGGTTTTATTGATGCTGGCACCGATTATGTTAGAGCCAACTGTTTTTTCGACCGGAATGCTTTCTCCTGTCAGCATCGCTTCATCTACAGAAGTCGATCCCTCGACGACGATCCCGTCTACAGGCATCTTTTCCCCTGGTTTTACGATAACGACATCGCCAACCTGGACTTCATCGACAGAGACTTCCACTTCTTTTCCATCTTTTAAAACAATAGCTGTCTTCGGTGCGAGACCCATCAACTTCTTGATTGCTTCAGACGTTTTACCTTTTGAAAGTGCTTCGAAGTATTTACCCAGCGTAATTAACGTTAAAATAACCGCCGCTGATTCATAGTATAGGTTGCTCGCGTAGCTTACATCGCCAAGGACAATCATGACTGTCGCGAACAGACTATAGAGAAATGCCGCGCTAGTACCCAATGCAACGAGTGAATCCATGTTAGGATGCCGCTTGATCAGTGTCTTGAAGCCAACTGTGAAAAAGGGCTTCCCTAGATACATCACTGGAATTGTCAGGATTAGCTGGACAATTGCAAATGCAGCCGGATTATGCATCGGGTCAATCATCTCTGGAAGCGGCAATCCGAGCATATGGCCCATTGATACAAGCAGCAATGGGATAGTAAACACGCCGGATATCCAGAAGCGTCTCCACATTTCCTTGATATGCAATTCCTTTTTCTCTCTGTCAGCATCAGCAGAATTCTCAGCGCCAATATCCTCCTGTGCTTCATAGCCGGCATCAGCAACTGCATTCTTGATGTCAGCCACCGTAACGGCGGCCGGATCGAATTGGATAACCATTTTTTCTGTTGCCATATTTACATTTGATTCCATGACTCCATCCAGTTTCCTTGTCGCTTTCTCAACCGACTGGACGCAAGATGAACAGGTCATCCCATTAATGATGAAGGTCTTTTTTACAACATCTGTGATTGCCTTGTAACCCGCACCCTCTACAGCATCCTGGATGTCTTTTATTGTCAGCGCATTTTCATCAAAATTGACCTTTAATTTTTCAGTCGCCAGGTTAACACTTGCTTCCTGCATGCCTGGCAGCTTTTTCGCAGCCTTTTCAACAGACTGCGCACATGATGCACAGGTCATGCCTTCAATCGTCAATGTTTTTTCAGTCATCCTATATCAGCCACCTTTTGGATGTGGATTTAGATTCATATCCAGCTTCACGGACCGCCTCATTCATCTTATCTATTGTTTGTTTCGAATTATCATATTTCACTTTTGCTGTACCCTTCTTTAAATCCACCTTGGCTACTTCTACGCCAGGGAGCGATTTCAAGGACTTTTCAACCTTTCCAACACAGTGTCCGCATGTCATACCATCTATCTTCAATACAATCTTCTCCATTCTTAAACACTCCTTTAATTTAATGGCAATCCATATCAAGATTTTCTTTGCAATGGCACTGACCCGGAACGCAATTGCAGACAATCAAATCTACTGCATTCTTTTTCTTTGACTGTAAAACTTCCTCAAGCATCGCAATATCGTCATGGCTCAGTGTCGCTTCTGCAATGAGGTCGGCGATTGTTTTTCCTACCGCCGTATTGCAGATGTGATTGAATAATCCAGCCTTCAGTGATTTAAGGCTTTCCCCCTCACTGACAGCCGCAGTGTATATAAATTTTTTTCCAGACGCCTCTGTGTTCAGGGCACCTTTTTTGACAAGGCGGCCAATGAAGGTTTTCGTAGTCGCAGGCTTCCAGTCTTTCTTATCCTGAAGCACATCGATGATCTCTTTGCTGGTCGCCTTCTTGCGCGTCCAAACAACCCTCATTACTTCCCATTCAGAATCAGTAATCTCTAACTTTTCTTCCTTTAGCATGGCCAGCACCTCTTTTGTTTACAATTGTAATCGATTTGTATTTATAGTTTACAACCGTAAACGATTATTGTCAACAGCTATAATCCCAAAATATTTTTGATATATTATAAAATGGATGATACCCATTGCAGTATTAGATAAACTGTTTAAATATTGACTTGTCTAATTTGCTGCTGTATCTCTTCGAACTTAAGAAAGAGCAATAAATTCCAGTAAGAAGCTTTTTTCTATAAGCGGAAAGGCAAAAGAGTTTACGAAACAATCTCAATAAAAAGGTCTCTCGCCAGTTGTGTAAACTGAGAAGAGACCGGTGTGGCTGATTAGCAATATATAGTGTAATTTCAACGCGGCACTTTCAAGACAGAACTTGGATCAAGCTTATCTTCTTTCTTCAACAACTTCCCCTTTTCCTTTTTCGGTTATTTCCAATGACCTCTGACCTAAAGTTTTTTAACATCGAGAATGACATGACGATAAATACAAAGGTCAAGGAAAATGGGCTGACTATGATGGATGTTTGCCTGGCACTCAGCCCGCCGGATAGCATTGAGACTATTTCCGATGCCGAGAGGAAATTGCGTTATCTTACCCAAATTCCCGCAATTATGCCGTCTGAAGAGGCACTAAATTCCCAAAATTCTGTTCTGGTACCTGATATTATGTATTTATTAAGTTACCAATAAGGAGTATGATAGTAAGTAAAAAGGCTGTTTCGAAGCATACGAAAAGAGTCCTGAACAAAGAAAGAGGTAAGCAAATGAATGCAGCATACTCAACAACTAAAGAAACAACTAAAACAAAAGTTTTAGTCATCAATGCTCTTTTTATTGCATTGACCGTTGTAGCAACCATGTTCATCAACATCAGGCTCCCAATTATGGGAAATGGAGGCCTGATCCATATGGGCAACATCCCTTTATTTATTGCCGCTTTCGTTTACGGCAGGAAAACAGGCGCGATAGCTGGAGCCTTCGGAATGGGCTTGTTCGACATCATCTCCGGATGGGCATTGTGGGCGCCATTCACTTTCGTTATCGTCGGTGCGATGGGCTATGTAGCTGGATTGATGGCTGAAAAAATGCCTGGCAAGAAAGTGTATGTGTACTCTCTTGCTGTTATCGCTGCACTTGTCATTAAAATCGTCGGCTACTATTTTACCGAAGTGGTCCTATACGGAAACTGGATCCAGCCATTCGGCTCAATCCCAGGAAACGTCATGCAGGTTGTCATTGCTGGTCTGATTGTCATCCCACTTGTGGGTCGCATGAAGAAGCTTTTATAATTGTGACATAAAAATCCCCTAAGGAGTTTGCTCTTCCATAGGGGATTTTATTATGTATTCATAGATAATATGGACTTCTTTTAGAGTAGATCATATTGTCGAATTTCCAAATCATAAATTGTAGATATTTCTCGGGAAATTGTTGAATTTTGAAGGTGGGGTGGTGCCTGACTTTTCTCTCCGGAGGCAGTTTGAAAGGATTTTGGATTGTGTATCGTCAGGCGATATACAATAAAACCTTCTAAAACGCGGCACGAACACCCTTAGCAGTGCTCGTATTCATATTCATACCGGCCAGCAAGATCACTCTAAATGCTTTAATAGCATACAAGGTCTTGCATGTACCTTATTTCCGGAATAACGCTGATAGCCATCCCCATTTTCTATTCTTGATTTCCTCTTCAAGACGTTTGTTAAAATCACTCTGGGAGTTCCACTCATTCTTTTGCTCTTCCCGCATTTTCTGAATCTCTTTTTGCAGGAGTTCACTTCTCTCTCTTTCTTGCTGCAGCAAGTCTTCGTATTGGGCATTTTGCTGTTCAAGTAATCTTTCAATTTTCGCATTTGTTCTTTGTGCTGAATTACCGATACTGGAACTAATCACATGATGATCCTGCTGAAGCTGGGCAACACTTGTCTTCATCTGCGCCATATCGTTTTTTAGCTGAATATTCATTTCACGCGCGGCTGCCAGTTCATTGACCACAAAAAGCAATGCCTCTTTTAATTGGTCTGGGTCCTGCGGTAAGTTATTCCTATATGTATCGTTGATTGCAACCTCTGTACTGCCCGACCCATCCAGCCTCTCCTTTTGCTCGGCAACAAGATCTTTTGCTGTATCGTCCAAAGGCTTGTCCGTATCGCGCAGCGCTATAAGCGCATTAATATCGGATTGGACAAAAATCCTCCGGTCGCCATCCTTTAAAAACTCATACCCATTACGTTCCAGGATTTGGCCGTACTTTCGAACTGTAGGGGTTGCAATCCCAACAGCTTCTGCCACTTCTTTTGTTGAGAATGCCTGTTCGTTCGGTTGTATATCGTGTCGCATATCGCACCTCCTATCTCCAATATGACGAGTTTCAACAATATTTGCAAGAGTCATATCGTCTATATTTCTTATTCTAGCAGAATTGGCGATATTCGACATATCGGTTTGAAAGCATTTTTCTGGAAAAATAGATTGCCCAGCATTGACTGAAGTGGATACTGGGCTTTTTCAAGCGATATACAGAAGGTTCAGAAGCTACCCCAATAAAATCTCCGATACTGGTTCCACCGCAGTTTTATTCAGCTTGAAAACCAAAAATAGCTAAATCCTGAAAATCCAATACGAACATGGAGCCATTCCATTTTAATCTATTCTGTATAAAGCCCAATGAATCTGCGTGGTATCTTCCTGCAATTTTCTGATAGACCAGTAGTTCATATATTTTGTTTGAATCAAAGTCGATTGGATATAAACCGCTTATCGGATCCACCCATCCGGTGACAGCTGACTTAAGCTTCCCGTTTGTATCGTATATCTCATTCAAATATTCTGGCTCTCTCAGGGTCAAATCTATAAGATATTTGGTATTATTTATGCTGCTGAACACTTCAACCTTGTAGTCATTTTTATAGGTAACTTCATATTGGTACATCTGGTTATAGACATCCGAGTCGAATAACAAGCGCAGATTGTTATGAACGAATGTATAAACATAATTGTAAGTTGTCCCCCCGCTTCCCCCTGTTGGTATCGTAATCAAGATATCCCTTACTCCATCTCCGGTAAGATCACCCAGAAACAAAGTCGGATTATAACCCATATTTTCATTAAGAGGAACCTGTGTGAGGATTCCTGTCACTCCGTCCTGGATGACAAGCGTCAAGTTTTTAATGATCGCAACATCAGATTCTTTGGTGCCAGTAACATACACTCTGTCTGGGATCTTGTCACCATTCACATCTCCCCTTGCAAAAGCTACGACAGTTGTACTCCTGGCATTTGGATTATAATAATAATTTTGCATAACCTGCTCCCTTTATTGATTTGGTTTTATGCAATACCATATTCGAAAAATTATACGTTGGTACATTTATCAGATTATACAAGCATAATTGAATTTCAGGGATTGCTTAGGCAGGCACCTAATCCTTCTTTGAATATAATCTATAATGGGAGGAGTGTCAGCTATGCCATGGTTGCAATAAGCACAACAAAAAAGAAGCTCCCCGTAAGTAACTTACGGGAAGCTTCCCTTTGCTTTCACCTTTGATAGAAAAAGGGTTAAGCGTGGATTACATCATGCCGCCCATGCCGCCCATGCCGCTCATGTCAGGCATGCCAGCACCAGCTGGTTCTGGGATGTCAGCAACTACTGCTTCAGTAGTCAGGAACATTGCAGATACGGATGCTGCGTTTTGAAGTGCAGAGCGTGTAACCTTAGTTGGGTCAACGATACCAGCTTCGATCATGTTTACCCACTCGCCAGTTGCTGCGTTGAAGCCTGTGCCGACTTCTTCGCGCTTCAGGCGCTCAACGATAACTGATCCTTCAAGGCCAGCGTTGTGTGCGATTTGGCGAACTGGTTCTTCCATAGCGCGAAGGACGATGTTTACGCCAGTAGCTTCGTCGCCTTCAGCCTGGATTCCAGCAACTTTGTTGTATACGTTAAGAAGCGCTACGCCACCGCCTGATACGATACCTTCTTCAACTGCAGCGCGAGTTGAGTTAAGGGCATCTTCAATGCGAAGCTTGCGTTCTTTCAATTCAGTTTCAGTAGCAGCACCAACTTTGATGACTGCAACGCCGCCAGCTAGCTTAGCAAGACGCTCTTGCAGCTTTTCACGGTCGAATTCAGAAGTTGTTTCTTCCATTTGAACGCGGATCTGGTTTACGCGGCTTTCAATTGCAGCGCTGTCTCCAGCACCTTCAACGATTGTTGTGTTTTCTTTAGTAACCACAACTTTAGAAGCGCGTCCAAGAGATGTGATTGTAGCAGACTTAAGGTCGCGTCCAAGCTCTTCAGTGATTACTTCACCGCCAGTCAATGCAGCGATGTCTTCAAGCATAGCCTTACGGCGGTCACCGAAGCCAGGAGCCTTGACAGCTACTGCGTTGAATGTTCCGCGAAGCTTGTTGACTACCAATGTAGCAAGTGCTTCACCTTCAACATCTTCAGCAACAAGCAATAATGGCTTGCCTTGCTGTACAACCTGCTCAAGGACAGGAAGGATTTCCTGGATGCTGCCAATCTTCTTGTCAGTGATCAGGATATATGGATTTTCAAGAACTGCTTCCATCTTATCAGAATCAGTTACCATGTAAGGAGATGCATATCCACGGTCGAACTGCATACCTTCAACAACATCCAATTCTGTAGTGAAGCCTTTAGATTCTTCGATTGTGATAACGCCGTCGTTGCCCACGCGCTCCATTGCTTCAGCAATCAATTGGCCGACTTCTTCGTCAGCAGAAGAGATTGCCGCAACTTGTGCGATAGAAGCTTTGCCTTCGATTGGCTTAGAGATAGCCTTAAGCTCTTCAACAGCTGTAATAACAGCCTTTTCCATACCTTTGCGGATGCCCATTGGGTTAGCGCCGGCAGTTACGTTCTTAAGACCTTCACGGATCATTGCTTGAGCAAGAACTGTTGCAGTAGTCGTACCGTCACCAGCAACGTCGTTCGTCTTGCTTGCTACTTCAGCAACAAGCTTAGCACCCATGTTTTCGAATGCATCTTCAAGTTCGATTTCTTTTGCGATTGTTACACCATCGTTAGTGATAAGAGGTGAACCGAATTTCTTCTCTAGAACCACGTTGCGTCCTTTTGGTCCAAGAGTTACTTTTACTGCATTTGCAAGAGAATCTACCCCGCGAAGCATCGCGCGGCGTGCTTCTTCACTGAACTTAATTTCTTTTGCCATTGTAGAAAGACCTCCTCAGAATTTTGTTTTATATGTTAACCCACTAAACTTTTGTTAGTGTCTAGCTCCAGCGCCTAGTCCCTCGAGTCGCTTCGGTCTGTCCAGTGAAGTCAAAGAACGACTTCAATGGACAGCCCTCCAGCGCTTGTCGGGCCTGACCAAGGCGCTTCCGCTTTTCTATTCCACTACTGCTAGAATGTCGTTTTCGCGTAGGATCAGGTACTCAGTTCCCTGGTACTTCACTTCTGTGCCTGCGTATTTTGAGAAGATAATGCGGTTTCCGACTTCAACTTCAAGAGCAACACGCTCGCCGTTCTCTAGAACACGGCCGGTTCCAACAGCTACGACTTTACCTTCTTGAGGTTTTTCTTTCGCTGTGTCGGGTAAAACGATACCGCTTGCAGTTTTTTCTTCAGACTCAACAAGCTCGATAATAATGCGATCTCCTAGTGGCTTGATCAAGTGAAACAACCTCCTCAAATTATATGTAGATTATTTTTTATTAGCACTCGCCTCAATAGAGTGCTAACACAATTTATATAATAATGAATCTCTATTTTTTTTGCAAGCGTGAAGCCTAAATTTTTTTATAAAATTTAGCAGAAGAATCTACCTCTTTTCCTTCGACAGCAAGTACTATTTTTCGCGATTTTGCCAGCAGCCTGACTAAAAAAAACCACCTTAAAGAGTATGCCGGTTCACAGGAATTTTAACCAAAACATTCTTGAGACACCCTGATATTTGAACTTTCCCGATGATTACTAGTAAAATGGATAGATAGCATTCTTATAATAGCTTTTATGGCATACACATAGACCGATCCGAATAGAAGGAGATTATCATATTGAAAAAAGAATACTGGTACATCATTATTGCCTATATTGTCATGCAGCTTTCAAGCCTGATCGGCATCCCAATTGTTGCCTTTATTGGAGCCGCAATGGGAAAAAGCCTTAAGGAAATGGAGACGCTCTCGATTCCATACTGGCTCGTGATCAGCTTTTCACTCACACTTGTGATCGTGCTTCTGTTTCTAAGGAAAGAACGCAGGACAGAGACTGACCTGCGTGATGCTTCATCACCGGCAAGCTCTGCTGCCTGGGCTTTCGCAGGTGTATTCCTTGCTCTGTTCGCCCAATCAATCGCGGCTAGCATCGAAAACATGCTTGGTATTGAAATGGGCTCGGAGAATACACAGGAAATCATTAAACTGATTGAAATGTTCCCAGTTGTCATTTTGGTCAGCTCAATTATCGGCCCTATATTAGAGGAAATCGTCTTCCGAAAAATCATATTCGGCAGCCTGCATAAAAAAATGAATTTCTTCTTCTCCGCGCTGACCAGCTCCGTCATTTTCGCACTGGCACATATGGAACCGGAGCATGTGATCCTATACTCAGCAATGGGCTTCACCTTTGCTTTCCTTTATGTAAAAACAAAGCGGATCATCGTGCCGATCATCGCCCACGTTACAATGAATACAATGGTTGTCCTGCTTCAATCGGTATTTAGGGAAGACATTGAGAGAATGATAAAAGAAGCAGAGAAAATTCAAAGCTTTATTGGGGGATTTTAAGTTATGAAGCAATCGCCTTTATTTTCAGGCATTGTCTACATCTTGTTAGGCAGCTTATTCACCTATTTCGCCATCCAGAATGTCAACGAGACAGGCTGGGGATTCTTTAGCTATTTGCTTGTAGCCCTTGCCACCTTTGACTTCGGCTCCGGCATCAGGATGATTATGTTCCATTTCAAACTGAAGAATATACAGAAAAAATAGCTCCTTCACGAAGGAGCTATTTTTTATTCCACCGATTCAGTTGTTTCAGTATCTGTTGGGTAATGCTTTAAGAAATAGATCAATGATTGCAATTCAACCGCCAAATCAATATGATGGATCCTGATGGACGACGGCACATTCAGCCTCGCTGGTGTGAAGTTCAGGATTCCCTTGATATTTGCCTGTACCAACCGGTCTGTTATCGGCTGTGCGACAGCAGACGGGACCGTCAGGATTGCAACCTGGATGCCCTCCTCTACAACAACCTTGTCGAGGTCATCCATATGGTACACCGCTACGTCACCAATCTTCGAGCCCACTTTTCCCGGATCTACGTCAAAGGCAATCTCGATTTTCGTATTATTGTTCTTGGAAAAATTATAATTCAGAAACGCTGTTCCCAGATTGCCGACTCCAATCAAGGCAACCTTCGTCAATTCATCCTGATCCAGTGTCTTTCGGAAAAAGGTCAGCAGGTAATTGACATTGTAGCCGTATCCCTTTTTACCCAAAGCCCCAAAGTAGGAAAAATCCCTGCGGATTGTCGCTGAATCCACTTTTACCGCTTCACTTAATTCCGCTGATGATACCCTTTGCTTGCCTGAAGAATGCAAGTTCAATAAGAACCGGTAATACAGCGGCAAACGTTTTGCGGTTGCCTGCGGAATCTTCATAGCATCATTCGTCATTCTCCATCCTCCACCCTGTCCGTATTTCTATCTCAACTTTTCTTCTCTCTTGAAATCACCGTTTTTACCGCCGGTTTTTTCGACCAGATAAGTCGTTCCAATTATCATGCCCTTATCGACGGCCTTGCACATATCATAGACAGTCAGCGCACATGCTGAAGCTGCTGTTAACGCTTCCATTTCCACACCTGTATTCCCTTTTGTTTTGACAGCTGCGGCGATATTTAAAATATAGTCATTACCATTTTGCTCCCAATCGAATGAAAGGTCAATCCCTGTCAAAGGAATCGGGTGGCACATCGGGATGATTTCAGACGTCTTTTTTGCCGCCATGATGCCTGCTACCTGCGCGACAGCGAGTACATCCCCTTTTTTCATTTTATTTTCAGTGATTCTCACATATATATCTTCATTCACGGTTATGCTTGAATGGGCGACTGCCGTACGGACCGTCTCCGGTTTGTCACTGACATCGACCATTTTCGCTCTTCCCTCTTCGTTAAAATGAGTAAATTCTGCCATATGTAAGCTCCTTTCTATCAAATGATACACTATTTTGTCAAACTTGTGTGTGAACTTTGTTTCAGTGTTCACAATACAAAGCGAAATTTCCAATACCATATAACCTATAGCAGTTCGCACATATTGCCGTGCCTATATTATTGAGTTACACTATCTCTAAGGCAATAGAGGTGAAAAATATGATTTTATTACAGGTTAATCAGCTATCAAAATATTTTGCTGCTGATCTTATTTTATCGAATATAAAGTTTGAAATACAGACCAACGACCGTGTTGCGCTTGTCGGAAGGAACGGAGCAGGAAAATCAACCCTGCTGAAGATCATTGCCGGGTATGAATCCCATGATGGCGGTGAAATCATCCGCCCAAAAGGGACCATGATTGGCTATCTTGCCCAGAATACCGGGCTGGAATCCGAAAAGAGCATCTGGGATGAAATGCTGGCTGTTTTTGACCATCTGCACAGCATGGAAAAAGACTTGCGCAGATTGGAAGAAAAAATGTCGGATCCTGACATACTATCCAACCAGACAGAATACGACAGGGTTTTGAAAGATTATGACCTGCTGCAGGTGCAGTTCAAGGAAAAAGGCGGCTACCAGTATGAAGCCGATATTCGTTCCGTCCTTCACGGCCTGAACTTCCATTCTTTTGATTATTCCACAAAAATCTCCACTTTAAGCGGAGGACAGAAAACTAGACTCGCACTGGCGAAACTATTACTGACCCGTCCGGATATTTTGATTCTGGATGAACCGACCAACCACCTGGATATTGATACGCTATCCTGGCTGGAGCAATATTTGCAGGGCTATAACGGGGCAATCCTGATTGTATCCCACGACCGGTACTTCCTTGATAAGGTCGTCAATCAGGTTTATGAAATTTCCCGACATCAGCTGACGAAGTTTCCTGGCAATTACAGTTCGTATTTAGATCAGAAAGCTGCGAATTACGAACGCGACATGAAAATGTATGAGAAACAGCAGGATGAGATCTCCAAGCTCCAGGATTTTATCCAGCGGAACCTGGCCAGGGCATCCACAACCAAGCGTGCCCAAAGCCGTCGGAAACAGCTTGAAAAAATCGACCGGATGGACAGGCCCAAGGGCGATGAAAAATCTGCCTCATTCAGCTTCCAAATCGAACGACAAAGCGGGAACGATGTCATGAAGGTGGATGCGCTGTCTGTCGGTTATCACAAAGACACCGTATCTGAAAATATTTCTTTCAATCTTTCACGTGGAGACAGCACGGCACTGGTTGGACCGAACGGCGTTGGAAAATCGACTTTACTAAAAACAATCGTGGAGAAACTCCCATCGATTAGAGGGAATATACAATACGGATCTAATGTCTCGATTGGCTACTATGATCAGGAACAGGCTGAACTTAGCTCGAATAAAAAGGTTTTGAACGAACTATGGGATGAATACCCTTTGAAGTCCGAAAAAGAGATCCGGACCGTACTGGGGAACTTCCTATTCTCAGGTGACGATGTCCTAAAAATCGTTTCCACCCTGAGCGGTGGCGAAAAAGCACGTTTGGCACTGGCCAAGCTGATGCTGCAGAACTCGAATTTCTTGATTCTGGACGAGCCGACAAACCACCTTGATCTCGACAGCAAGGAAGTACTTGAAAATGCACTGATTGATTATCCAGGCACCATCCTGTTCGTCTCACATGACCGTTATTTTATCAACAGGATCGCCACAAAAGTCCTCGAACTGGATCGGGGCGGTGCTACGGAATACCTTGGTGATTACGATTACTATGTCGAGAAAAAGCTTGAGCAGGAAGAACTGAGAGCCATGGCAGAACAGGCCGCCCAAGCATCAGGTAGCGCTGTGGATAACTCAAAGCAGGACAAGAACTCGTACCAGCAGGATAAGGAAGCTAAAAAACTCGAACGCCAGCGCAAACGCCGCATGGAAGAAGTTGAAGCTAGAATTGAACAGCTAGAGCTGGAAGTCGCTGAATATGAAGAATTGCTTTGTGACCCTGAAGTCTTCCAGGATCACGAAAAAGCAGGAGAAATCAATAGCAAAATTGAAGCCGCTAAAGAAACACTCGATGAATTGATGGAAGAGTGGACAGAACTGGCTTAATAAGTGAAATACCGGACATGAATGTGTCCGGTATTTTATTTATTGAATGTCCGGTTATCATTCATTGTTCATTTTCGTGTAGGTATGAGAAATTATAAGCGGAGGATTTCCGGTTATTGTATTCAAAAGACAATTTTCAAGCAGATATAGGCGGAGATATTCCGATTAACTACAAAAAATAAGACAAAATCAAGCGATTTGGATTAATCACTGTGAAATCAACATGCAACCTAATATGACATAAACAACATTTTTCCGACAATATCCTATTGAAACTGCAAATAATCCACAAAAAAGCCCCGATTTAAAAACCGGGACTTTTTGTTCACATAGTTATTCACATAGTAAAGACTGATTTATAGCTTATCCAGAGAGTTTTCCACATTATCCACAAAAACTACGGATTTTATCCACATTATACACAGAATCACCTTAGAAACACCAACATATCCACAGAAGAGTCTGATAACAATTTTCTCACTTGCGACTTTAGTTGTGGATAGTTATCTCCAGACCTGGATTTCCGTTCAAAGTTAAATCGGCTCGCTGGCCTTTTTCATACATAACACTTCCTGCAGCAGCAATCATTGCAGCATTATCTGTGCATAGATACAAGGGAGGAATTACAATTTCCACATCCGACTCTGCAAATTCTGTGGATAGTTTTTCTCTCAATCCCTTATTCGCTGCAACTCCTCCAGCAAGAAGAACCTGTTTTACTCCGTACTCCTTAACTGCCTTCTGCGTTTTCGTGACAAGTACATCTATCACACTTTCCTGGAAGCTGGCTGCAAGGTCTTCAGGTGCTATTTCCTCGCCTCGCTGCTGTGCGTTATGCACAACATTGATTACAGCTGACTTTAATCCACTGAAGCTGAAATCATAGGAGCCTTCCTCCAACCATGCACGGGGCAGATCGATCGTTGCCTTTCCTTCATGGGCAAGCCTATCTATATGCGGACCGCCCGGATATGGAAGATGCAAAGTCCTTGCCACCTTGTCATATGCTTCCCCTGCTGCATCATCCCTTGTCTCGCCAATCACCTCGAAATGACCGTGTTCTTTCATATATACGAGCTCAGTATGTCCGCCAGATACGACTAGTGAGAGCAGCGGAAAGTTCATTTCAGCAACCAGACGGTTCGCATAGATATGGCCAGCGATATGATGGACACCAACTAGTGGAATACCATTCGCAAACGCCAAAGCCTTTGCAGCGTTCACTCCAATCAATAGGGCGCCAACCAGGCCAGGGCCTTCGGTCACCGCAATGGCATCCAAATCCTTAATATCCACATTAGCCTGAGCCAATGCTTCCTCCAGCACAAGCGTCACCTGTTCAACATGATGCCTGGATGCAATTTCAGGTACAACTCCGCCGAACCGCTTATGGCTCTCAATCTGAGAAGCAACGACATTAGCGAGGATTTCTCGTCCATTTTTTACGATCGCGACTGCCGTCTCATCACAGCTTGTCTCTATTCCCAATATTAATTGGTCTTTTGTCATTATAAATTCACCCACATTACTATAGCGTCTTCCATATTGTCAGTATAATATTGTTTCCTGATAGCGCCTTCTTCGAATCCAAACTTACGGTACAAATTTTGAGCCCTCATATTGCTGACTCTGACTTCGAGAGTCATCCTTATTGCGCCGATTTCGCGAGCAAGCTCCATTACCTTTGCCATAAGAGCCTCGCCCAGCTTCAGTCCCCTGTATTCCGGGAGCAAGGCAATATTGGTTATATGTGCTTCATCAACGATAATCCACACTCCACAATAGCCAACTACCTTTTGATCTACTTCCACAATCAGATACTGCGCAAACTGATTCTTCGTCAACTCATTGAAAAAAGCTTCCCTGCTCCATGGTATGGTAAAGGAATTAACCTCTACCTCCATCACTTCATCCAGATCATCTACCGTCATATGCCGGAACGTTATTGTTTTATTCATCTTCTCTTCCCACTTAATTTTTAGTCTCTTGCGCTTTCAGCCAGTTAGCCTCTGCTTCCGCCAGGCGGATATAATTAGGAACGAATGTATGAAGATCCACACCTTCTTTATCCCGTCCCAATAATGCAAGCTCTGCAGGTCTTGGGTTCAGCTCAGTGACAGCTGCAAAAACTGCCTTATCACCAAGCTCCTCCTTAATGACCTCTTCATGGAGTTTCAAATCATTGCTCGTGAACAAAATCCTGCTGTCCAATTCATTCAATGTTTTTACCCAATCAGTTGACATTACAAGCTGATCCTTTTTTACCGTCTGCAGCTTTTGATCTTCAAACTTATATAAACTTGTATAAATCTGTCCTCTCCTTGCATCAAAGAAAGGAGAAACATACCCGTCAAAATACCGGCCGGCAGAAGCTGCTGCCACTTCAAGGCTTGATACTCCTGATATCGGGATCTTTAATGACCAGGCCATGGTCTTCGCAATCGTCACGCCGATACGCACACCTGTGTACGATCCAGGTCCTTCAGCGACCACAATTTTCGATAAATCCGCTGGGTTAATGCTGCACTCTTCCATCAATGTCTGGATTGCCGGCATGACCCTTACTGAATGATTCTTTTTTATATTGGAAATATACTCGCCCATGACTGTCTCACCATCAAGCAAACCAATACCCAAAACATAATTGGACGTATCAATTGATAATACCTTCATTTAAAATATCTCCTTACACAATTCTTCATACCGATTGCCCTTTGGTTCAGCAACGATTCTTCTAGCTCCATTTTCATCTAGAAATAATTGAATAAGCAAAAGCTCTTCCGGCAGCTGGGCTTCAATCAAATGAGCCCACTCCACAACCGTCACACCATTACCTTCAAAGTATTCTTCAAAACCAAGATCTTCAAACGCATCCTCGACACGATAAACATCCATATGATATAGAGGGAGACGTCCCTGGTATTCCTTGATGATCGTAAATGTCGGGCTGTTCACATTCCTCGTGATTCCCAAACCTTCGGCAAGGCCTTTTGTAAAAGTCGTCTTTCCTGCACCTAAATCCCCTTCAAGCGCAATGACATCTCCTGCTTGAAGTAGACCAGCCAGCCTCTTAGCAAAATCCATTGTGTCTTCCGGCTGCTTTGAAATGTATTGATAAGTCGCCATATATATCACCTAACTAATAATCAAATTTATAATGAAAAGCGGAAGTGGCCCATTCACCCCTAAAAGCGATGAAGCTAGACACAAAAGGGTTACACTTCCTTTAAAAGATAAAAAAACCTTAGGATGTCTCCTAAGGATGACGATTCTATATGTAGTTTACACGATTTATCCAGGACGGGCAAAAAAACCAATCAATTTTCCTTTTCAGGCAAAAAAAAAACGAAACCCTGTTTCGTCCTGTTAATCTATCATTCTATAAAAATGGCGGTCCCGACCGGGATCGAACCGGCGATCTCCTGCGTGACAGGCAGGCATGTTAACCGCTACACCACGGGACCATTATGTAGAAAAGATGAATTATTGCGGGGGCAGGATTTGAACCTGCGACCTTCGGGTTAT
>NZ_JBIQOE010000303.1:0-22690 GCF_047739415.1 Mesobacillus sp.
ATTCTACTAAGCCGATAAAATGGATAAAGAACTTTAAAAAATAAATTATAAGGAGGACTGCGGGGATGGGTGTCATCAGGAAAAAGAACATAGCCAAGATTGAAAATCAATATGTACAGCAGCGTGAAAAAGCAGGTATTGCAGAATCTAGAAAGCGAAAACTGCTTTTCAGGCGCCTCGCAGTCTTTGCTCTCTTCGCATCGGTCATCTCTTATTTGATGATCTCAACGTACATTTCACAGTCTGCAGCCCTAGAAAAGAAGCAGGTGGAAAAGGAACAGCTTGAACAAAAATTAGCAAGCCTTCAAAAAAAGCAGGAGATTCTGGATGAGGAAATCGTCAAATTGAACGATGATGAATACATAGCAAAGCTTGCCCGCAAGGAATATTTCCTGTCCGAAAAGAATGAAATCATCTTCAACCTTCCCAAAGAGAAAAAGGACTCCCAAGATTCGCCTTATTGACACTCTTTTTTGATATTCTGTATAATATAATGTAAGTTTGATTTTTTATATCTTTAAGGAGGCAAAACTTTTTTATGTCAATCGAAGTAGGCAGCAAGCTACAGGGAAAGGTAACAGGTATTACAAATTTCGGGGCGTTTGTGGAACTGCCGGGAGGCTCAACTGGACTGGTTCATATCAGTGAGGTTGCAGATAACTATGTAAAAGACATTAATGACCACCTCAAAGTGGGCGACCAGGTTGAAGTAAAGGTTATCAATGTTGAAAAAGACGGTAAAATCGGTTTATCTATCAAGAAGGCTGTTGATAGGCCAGAACGACCTGCAAGACCAGAAAGATCTGAATCAAGACCTTACTCACAGCGTCCACGCGGCGGCGGCGGCAGAGGAAACGACAACCGCAATGCCCGTCCGGAAAATTTCGAATCAAAAATGGCGAAATTCTTGAAGGACAGCGAAGACCGCCTGTCCACTCTTAAACGCGCTACCGAATCTAAGCGCGGCGGAAGAGGAGCTAGAAGAGGGTAACTTGCTGCTAAGTGAATATATATAATAGCAGGAATCATGCTATACCAAGACAAGTCTTTTAAAGGGCTTGTCTTTTTGTTTTGTTTAGGGGTGCATTGCCCAAAAAATGGTGCGGAAGTGAATTTTGGTTAAAGGAGAGTCGCTGCATTGCCTGAAAAACAGCCAGAGAGTAAATTTGGGTAAAAGCAGAGTGTCTGCATTGCCCCAAAACGCGCAAGAAAGAGAAAAAGGGTAAAAGCAGGGGTGCTACATTACCCGAAAAACAGCGAGAGAGTAAATTTGGGTAAAAGCAGAATGTCTGCATTGCCCCAAAATGTGCAAGAAAGAGAAAAAGGGTAAAAGCAAAGTCCTTGCAATGCCAGGAAATACATAAAAAAACCTTGCTCCTTAAAAAAGGAACAAGGTTTTTTGTGTGATGACCCCTACGGGATTCGAACCCGTGTTACCGCCGTGAAAGGGCGGTGTCTTAACCGCTTGACCAAGGGGCCGTAAGAGGTTGGAAAATGTAAATTGGTAGCGGCGGAGGGGATCGAACCCCCGACCTTACGGGTATGAACCGTACGCTCTAGCCAGCTGAGCTACACCGCCATATTGATTATGTGTTTTGAGGCACAAGAAATATAATACATAGATATTAAAATAGTGTCAATGGATTTTTAAAAGAAAGGAAGAAAATATTAATAGGTAAATTTTAGCGGAGTTTGGAGTGGTGGTTGAAATAATCCGGGGTATTTCGAGTAATTGCTTTATTTTCGGGGAAATGCGTCGAACGAAACTTTACTGCTTGTCCTTATTTTTGACAAACTTCTGGATTGCTCCCTTTTATAATAATCAGCAACGATAAAAAAACGGGGAGTGTATTAAATGCAAAAGGTAGAAAGGAACATGATGGAACCGATCGGTGAAGTTCATCTCGAGGAATCACGATTCAGGTTTGCAAAAGGCATGTCGAAGCTGCAATCCAAAATTGAGAACCTTTTCCTGAAAAAAGGCTATATCTTACTGATCATTGGATTCTTGCTTGGCCGTGCCTTGATACTGGCTCAGTTGACCCCTTTTAGCCTTCCATTTTTTGCAGCTGTGTATCTGATCCGGAAAGACCGTGCACCTATTGCGCTGTTTGGATTGGTTGCTGGAGCTGCAACATTGTCATTTACTGACGCCGTCTTTACGTTTGGATCTGTATTCTTATTTTTACTGTTATTCAAGCTGACGAAAAAATGGATCCAGAATTCTATGAAAGTCCTGCCGTTTTATATATTTTTCACTATTTTAATAGGCAAGATGTTGAAAGTTCTTATCTTGTCTGGAAATATCACTTTGTATGAAGGGATGATGACTGGAGTCGAAGCTGGCCTAGGCCTTGTGTTGACATTTATCTTCATGCAAAGCATCCCATTGATGACAGCAAGCAAGCGCAAGCAGTCATTGAAAACGGAGGAAATAGTCTGTTTGATCATCATGCTTGCTTCAGTGATGACAGGAACAATTGGTTGGACAATCTATGATTTGTCGGTAGAGCACGTAATGTCCCGGTACCTGGTCCTCATATTTTCATTTGTCGCCGGTGCCACAGTGGGCTCCACAGTCGGTGTCGTAACAGGGTTGATTTTCAGTCTCGCGAACGTGTCGAGTTTTTACAATATGAGCCTGCTGGCCTTTGCTGGTTTGCTTGGCGGCTTGCTAAAAGAAGGAAGGAAACCAGGGGTGGCACTTGGATTGTTTATTGCCACACTGTTAATTGGTATGTATGGTGAGGGTGGAGGCGCGCTCGGCCAGACGCTGACTGAATCTGCGGCGGCAGTGTTGCTGTTTTTTCTTACTCCTCAATCACTTACGTCAAAAATCGCCAAACATATTCCAGGTACACCGGAGTATTCAGCCGAGCAGCAGCAATATATGAGAAAAATGAGAGATGTGACAGCACAGCGTGTCGTCCAGTTCTCAAATGTTTTTGAAGCGCTGTCGAAAAGCTTTACTACATTGCAGGTACAGGATGAAACTCTTGAAACTGACCGCGACATGGATTATTTCTTGAGCAATGTCACAGAGAAAACGTGCCAGACATGCTTCAAGAAAGACCATTGCTGGACAAGGAACTTTAATACAACCTATGACTATATGAGCGAGATTATGCAGGAGATGGACCAAAATTCCGGTGCAGTGCCACAAAAACTTTCCCGGGAATGGGACAAGCATTGCACTAGGTCGAAAAAGGTCATGGAAATCATGCAGCAGCAGCTGACCTATTATCAGGCGAACAAGAAACTCAAGAAACAGGTCCAGGAAAGCAGGCGACTTGTCGCTGACCAGTTGCTTGGTGTTTCGGAAGTAATGGGGGATTTCGCCAAGGAAATCCAGCGTGAACGCGAAAACCACTCGAAACAAGAAGAACAGATATTGGAGGCTCTTCAGGAGTTCGGCATCCATATCGAGAATGTGGAGATTTACAGTCTGGAACAAGGGAATGTGGATATCGACATGACGATTCCATATTGCCAGGGACATGGTGAATGTGAAAAGTTAATCGCGCCAATGCTTTCCGATATCCTGAAAGAAAACATCGTTGTCAATTCAGAAGAATGTTCGACATTTCCGAATGGTTTTTGCCATGTGACATTCCGATCCGCGAAAGCCTATGCTGTGTCTACAGGAGTGGCCCATGCGGCCAAGGATGGGGATCTCATTTCTGGGGATAGTTATTCCACGATTGAGCTGAGCGGCGGAAAATACGCAATTGCCATCAGTGACGGAATGGGCAATGGAGAAAGAGCTCATTCCGAAAGCAGGGATACTTTATTACTGCTGCAGCAAATCCTCCAATCAGGAATTGAAGAAAAAGTTGCAATCAAGTCAGTGAATTCGATTTTGTCGTTAAGGACAACCGATGAAATTTTCTCAACCCTTGATTTGGTCATGATCGATCTGCAGAATGCGTCTGCCCGATTCTTGAAAATCGGTTCGACGCCAAGCTTCATCAAGCGCGGCGGGAAAGTAATGAAGGTGCAGGCGAGCAATTTGCCGATGGGAATATTGCAGGAATTCGAGGTAGATGTCGTTGGTGAACAGCTGAAGGCAGGCGATTTGTTGGTCATGATGAGCGACGGCGTATTCGAAGGCCCTAGGCATGTCGAAAACTATGATTTATGGATGAAACGGAAAATCAATGAACTTCAGACAGAAGATCCGCAGGCAATCGCAGACTTGATCATGGAGGAAGTCATCCGTTCCCGCGATGGTTCGATTGAGGATGACATGACAGTGGTTGTCGCAAAAATCGATCACAATATCCCAAAATGGGCTTCAATTCCGGTGACCAATTATCAAAAGAGAGCTTAACGGCTTATTTTGCTCGATAAAATATTGTTTAAGAGAAATGTCCAGCTCCAGAGCCTAGCCTCTCGAGTCGTTTAGGTCCGCCCAATGAAGTCAAAGAACGACTTCACTGGTCGGCTCTCCAACGCTTGTCGAGGCTGACCAAGGCGCTTACGCTTTTCGAATGTATAAAACCCCTCAGCTTCGTCGAAAATGGTAACAAATTTATTATAGGCTTCTCTCTTTTACTAGATTGTAAAAATTGAGCCTGGAAGTGAGGGGATTGCATGAAAACAGGTACAATCAGGCAAATATTGCTCATTACAGATGGTTGCTCAAACCAGGGTGAAGATCCGATTGCGATGGCTGCTCTGGCGAAGGAACAAGGAATTACAGTTAACGTAATTGGTGTGATGGAACAGGATGTTATAGATGAACAGGGCATGACAGAGATTGAAGGGATTGCCATGTCAGGCGGCGGTGTCAGCCAGATCGTGTATGCGCAGCAATTATCGCAAACAGTCCAGATGGTGACAAGGAAAGCGATGACCCAGACTCTTCAGGGAGTAGTGAACAAGGAACTCCAGCAAATCCTTGGGGGCGGCCGGACAGTGGAAGACCTTCCTCCGGAGCAGCGAGGCGAAGTGATGGAGGTTGTGGACGAGCTCGGGGAAACAGTTGAGCTCGATGTGTTGATTCTTGTCGATACAAGCGCGAGCATGAAGCACAAGCTTCCTACAGTAAAAGAAGCCTTGCTGGACTTGAGTTTAAGCTTGAATGCAAGGTCGGGGGACAATCGGTTTTCAGTATTTGTATTTCCCGGGAAACGAAATGATGTCGAAAAATTGCTGGACTGGACACCGAAGCTTGAGTCACTCACAAGCATTTTCGCCAAGTTGTCGACAGGAGGCATTACGCCAACAGGACCTGCCATTCGCGAAGCACTTTCCCATTTCAACAAAAAAAGATCTTTAAGGAGCCTATTGTCCGGTGATGATGAATCCTTCTTTGAAGAATCTGTGTAAGGTCATTCCTGGTACGATCATCGAAGGGAAATGGCATCACAATCGATATACAATCATAAAAGAGCTTGGTTTTGGAGCGAATGGGATTGTTTATCTGGCTAGGTACAACAATAAACAAGTCGCATTGAAAATGAGTGACAATGGAATGTCGATCACTTCTGAGGTCAATGTGTTGAAATCTTTTGCCAAGGTCCAGGGATCTGCCCTCGGGCCTTCTTTGCTGGATGTGGATGATTGGGAACGTCCGGGGAAAAAAGTCAGCTTTTATGCAATGGAATTCATTAAGGGACCAGATTTCCTCGCTTTCTTGCAGCAGAAAGGGCCGGACTGGACAGGTGTGATGATACTCCAGCTGCTTGCTGATTTGCAGCTGCTCCATGAAAATGGCTGGGTATTTGGAGATTTGAAGCCTGATAACTTGATTGTGACTGGGCCCCCGGCAAGGATCCGATGCATAGATGTCGGCGGTACGACGATGCAAGGCAGGTCGATTAAAGAGTTCACCGAATTTTTTGATCGGGGTTATTGGGGACTGGGGAGCAGAAAGGCAGAACCTGGCTATGATTTATTCGCTGTGGGGATGATCATGGTGAACACGGCCTATCCGAAAAGATTTACGAAAAAGTCTGGCGGGATCGGCGAAATTATGGAAAAAGTAAAACAAAGCCGGGAATTGAAGAATTATGAAAAGGTAATCTACAATGCGCTTACCGGTAACTATCAATCAGCGATGGAGATGAGGTCTGACCTGCTGCAAGTCCATCAGCCTGGTTCAGCAACGAAAAAAAGTACCGTACAGCATAAAGCAATG
Organism: Mesobacillus sp.; assembly: GCF_047739415.1. Classification (GTDB taxonomy): domain Bacteria; phylum Bacillota; class Bacilli; order Bacillales; family Cytobacillaceae; genus Mesobacillus. The sequence continues at coordinate 6,143 of NZ_JBIQOE010000303.1, forward strand.
CCGCAAAAGCAAGCACAACAACATATAAACCCAAGTACATCCAGGGCGAAATCAAGTTCAGCTGGCCGACAAACAAGGAAGGGATACAATAAGAAAAAGAAGAAATCCTCGACCCTTGAAACAGTCACCATTATTCTGATTATCTCTTTATTATATTTTTTCTATATTTATAGCCAGATTACCTGATTTTTTGAAACTTTTTTCCGCTTCGTCCGTACATAAGGGATACAGCTCTGTTTTTTGAAAAAAGAAGGTTAAAAGTGTTAAGCTGAAAAATAAAATACCTGGTTATTTAGAAGATTAATGGTTTGCCGGCATGGGTATAGTCTTAGACCGGCAATATCAGTAAGGAAGAAAAACATGATTAAAAAAAAGGTGAATGCCTTCCTTGAAAGGCATGGTTTTCAGCTGAATAACATGTCCATTGCAGTTGGTGTTTCTGGAGGTCCGGACTCGCTCGCGCTGCTCCACTTTTTATCAGAGCAGCGGGAACGGAATTCCCTGAAGATTGTAGCTGTCCACGTGGACCATATGTTCCGTGGTGATGAGTCTTATCAGGATGCCCTGTTTATGAAAGATTTTTGTGAAAAACGGGATATCCCTTTTGAGATGAAGAGAATCGATGTGCCGGCCTATATGCGCGAGACAGGGCTAAGCTCCCAGCAGGCTGCCCGTGCGTGCCGATACAGCTTTTTTGAGCAAGTGATGGAAAAGCATCATCTTCAGTATCTTGCTTTGGGTCATCATGGTGATGACCAGGTTGAAACGGTATTGATGAGGCTCACCAGAGGGAGTTCCGGGAAAGCCAGGGCAGGAATGCCTTTTTCGCGGAAGTTTGGTCCGTTCACGATTTTCAGGCCATTTTTATGCCTGACAAAAGAAGAGTTGGAAGAGTATTGCGCCGTGAATTTCTTGAAACCAAGAATTGACCCCAGCAATGAGAAGGCATACTATAGCAGGAATCGATTCAGAAGATCTGTTCTCCCTTTTTTAAAAGAAGAGAATCCAGCGGTCCATGAGCAATTCCAGCGTTTTAGTGAGGAACTTCAGATGGATGAAGATTATCTTATTGAATTAACAAGCGAAGAATTGAATAAAGTAATGAAGAAAGAGGACAAAAGGATAAGTATTAGTATTAGTTCGTTTGAGGAAATGCCAATGCCTTTACAAAGAAGAGGGATTAAACTAATATTAAATTATCTTTACAATGATCGACCTGCTTCTCTTTCCGCTATACATATTGAAAAGATTTTTTCAATAATTCGCAATCCCCATCCATCTGGAACTCTTGATTTCCCCAGCGGTTTAAGAATCATACGATCGTATGGAAATTGCCACTTCGAATTGAATCCGCCAGAAAGGCAAAGCTACTGCTTCGAATTATCCGGGCCAGATCAGCTGAGGTTGCCAAATGGTGGGGTCATTGATGCTCAATTGCTCAATGGTGCTCATGAAAGGGAAAATTCCAATGATTGTTTTATCGTTGACCTGGAGCAAACAGGAACTCCATTGACCATCCGGACAAGGCGAAATGGTGACCGGATATCATTGAAGGGGATGACGGGTTCAAAAAAGGTAAAGGATATTTTCATCGATATGAAAATTCCATTAGCCCAAAGAGATGAATGGCCGATTGTCACAGACAGGGAAGGCAGGATTCTTTGGCTTCCAGGCCTGAAAAAATCGAACCATGAATCAACAGAAGGAAACAGGTTATTACTATTAACTTATATAAAGTATTGATATCTTCCAGGGGGCACAAGGATCATGATGAAAAATGATATTGAAAAGGTATTGTTTACAGAAGAGGAAATCCAGGAAAAGACCAGGCAGTTGGCGGCTCAATTAACTGATGAGTACAAGGAGCGCTTTCCACTGGCAATTGGTGTTTTAAAAGGTGCAATGCCATTCATGGGCGACCTGCTAAAGCGCATGGATACGTATCTTGAGATGGACTTCATGGATGTTTCCAGCTATGGAAATGCCATGGTATCTTCCGGTGAGGTGAAAATCCTAAAGGACCTCGATACTTCAGTAGAAGGAAGAGACATCCTGATCATCGAGGACATCATCGACAGCGGTTTGACTCTCAGCTATCTAGTTGAGCTATTCAAATACCGTAAGGCAAAATCAATCAAAATCGTCACTCTTCTTGATAAACCAACAGGAAGGAAAGCTGATATTACAGCCGACTATGTTGGATTCATCGTTCCTGATGAGTTTGTTGTCGGATATGGTCTTGATTACGCGGAAAAATACCGCAACCTGCCATATATCGGTGTTCTGAAGCCAGAAGTATATTCAAATTAATACGGTTACAATTTAGTGAATGAAATTTCATTTCGGGTAAGAAGCAAATATTCTGAATGTTAATTTCTTGTATTAGCATAAATTGCTATGATACTATTTAGTATAGTTTGTCTACCGTGGGAGGAGGTAAGGGATGAATCGGATCTTCCGTAATACCATCTTTTATTTATTGATATTTTTAGTCATTATCGGAGTTGTGAGTTTCTTTAATGGCAATAACCAGCCAACAGAACCAATCTCTTACGATAAATTCATGCAGGAACTAGAGGCAGGCAATGTTGAAGGTGATTTGACGCTGCAGCCTGAACGTGGGGTGTATGAAGTAAGAGGCCAGTTGGAAGGCCAGGAAGAAGGAAAAGGCTTCATCACCTATGTCTGGAACAATCCAGAGACTCTTAACAGAATCGAACAGGCAGCTGAAGCTGCAAATGTAGAAATTTTGCCTGCTAAGGAAACAAGTGGATGGGTGACGTTCTTTACGTCCATCATTCCGTTTATCATCATTTTCATTCTGTTCTTCTTCTTGCTGAACCAGGCTCAGGGCGGCGGAAGCCGTGTCATGAACTTCGGCAAGAGCAAAGCGAAGCTTTATAACGAAGAAAAGAAGAAAGTCCGCTTCAAGGATGTCGCGGGCGCAGATGAAGAAAAGCAAGAGCTTGTCGAGGTTGTTGAATTCCTGAAAGACCCTCGCAAGTTTGCTGAGCTCGGGGCGCGTATTCCAAAAGGTATCCTTTTGGTAGGACCTCCGGGTACAGGTAAGACTTTGCTTGCGCGTGCTGTTGCAGGGGAAGCTGGAGTGCCATTCTTCTCAATCAGTGGTTCCGACTTCGTGGAAATGTTTGTCGGTGTCGGTGCATCACGTGTACGTGATTTATTCGAAACAGCTAAAAAGAATGCTCCATGTATCATATTCATAGATGAGATTGATGCAGTCGGCCGTCAGCGTGGCGCTGGTCTTGGCGGAGGGCACGATGAGCGTGAACAGACACTTAACCAGCTGCTTGTAGAAATGGACGGATTCGGTGCCAACGAAGGGATCATCATCGTAGCCGCTACCAACCGCCCTGATATCCTTGACCCAGCATTGCTGCGTCCAGGACGTTTTGACCGCCAGATCACAGTAGACCGTCCTGATGTTGCAGGCCGTGAAGCTGTATTGAAGGTACATGCTAGAAATAAGCCACTTGATGAGTCCGTTAACTTGAAAAGTATTGCGTCTCGTACTCCAGGTTTCTCTGGAGCGGATCTTGAAAACTTATTGAACGAAGCTGCGCTTGTTGCAGCCAGGAGAGATAAGAAGAAGATAGACATGGAAGATCTTGATGAAGCAACAGACCGCATCATAGCCGGTCCTGCCAAGAAAAATCGTGTCATCTCCAAAAAGGAAAGAAATATTGTTGCATTCCATGAAGCTGGCCATACCGTCATCGGGGTTGTCCTTGATGAAGCTGAAATGGTCCACAAGGTAACGATTGTCCCTCGCGGACAGGCAGGCGGTTATGCTGTCATGCTTCCAAAGGAAGACCGTTACTTCATGACCAAACCAGAGCTTCTGGATAAAATAACTGGACTCCTTGGCGGCCGTGTAGCTGAAGAAATCGTCTTTGGTGAAGTAAGCACAGGTGCACACAATGACTTCCAGCGTGCGACAGGCATTGCGAGAAGAATGGTTACTGAATTCGGCATGAGTGATAAGCTCGGACCAATGCAGTTTGGCCAGGCGCAGGGCCAAGTATTCTTAGGCCGTGACCTGAACAATGAGCAGAACTACTCTGACAAAATCGCATATGAAATCGACATTGAAATCCAGACAATCATTAAGGAAAGCTATGCAAGAGCGAAAAAACTGCTAACAGAGAATCGTGATAAGCTTGATATCATTGCGAACACATTGTTAGAGGTTGAAACCCTTGATGCAGAACAAATCAAGCATTTGATCGACCATGGCCGTCTTCCTGAACGTAAAGTAGTCAGTGTTGAAAATGACGACATGAAAGTAACGATCAATAAGAAAAAAGATGAGATGCCTGCAATCGAAGAGACTGATAAGAAAGTTGACTCAGTCATCGAAGATCCAAAGGCTATTGATGAAAATCCAAAAGAATAGAATTCATGAAGCAGGTGCTCTTAGCGGGGCACCTGTTTGTTTTTCCGCTGACCCAAGGCGCTTACGCTTTTGAGTCGACTTTATTTAGTGAATTCCTGGCGATTATGATATGATATTTTCAGTATTGATCCAGAAAACTATAAATAAGTTGGTGAATAGCTTGATTTTTGTTTTTGACGTCGGGAATACAAATATCGTGTTAGGTGTTTATGATAAAGAAGAGTTAAAGCACCATTGGAGAATAGAAACGAACCGTCACAGAACGGAAGATGAGTTTGGCATGATCGTCAAAAATCTTTTTGACCATGTGGATCTCTCTTTTTCAGATATTGATGGAATCATTATATCGTCTGTTGTTCCGCCTATCATGTTCTCACTTGAGCGTATGTGCCAGAAGTACTTTCACCGCAAGCCGTTGGTTGTCGGGCCTGGCATTAAGACAGGTCTGGACATTAAATATGAAAATCCAAGAGAAGTCGGAGCGGACCGTATCGTAAATGCGGTTGCGGCGATTTATGAATATGGAAGCCCGCTGGTCATTGTCGACTTTGGTACAGCTACAACTTACTGCTATATCAATGAGCATAATCAATATATGGGTGGAGCGATTGCCCCGGGAATCGGCATCTCCACTGAGGCCCTCTATTCAAGGGCAGCAAAGCTCCCGCGTATTGAGATCAGCAGACCGGATGACGTGGTTGGAAAGAATACCGTTTCGGCTATGCAAGCTGGCATTCTATATGGATATGTTGGACAAGTAGAGGGAATAGTTAAACGGATGAAAGATAAGAGTAAAGTCCCTCCTAAAGTGATTGCGACAGGCGGCCTGGCAAATTTAATTGCCCAGGAATCAGATATCATCGATGCCGTGGACCCATTCTTAACATTAAAGGGACTTCAGCTTATCTATAAGCGCAATATTGAAAAACACAATTAAGCTTCCTTAAAGAGAGGATGCATACAACTTTACAGCAAGAAGGGAGTAGAAAAATGAGCGATTATTTAGTAAGAGCACTTGCTTTTGACGGGCAGGTCAGAGCATATGCAACAAAAACGACGGAAACAGTTGGGGAAGCACAGCGCCGCCATTATACATGGCCCGTAGCATCTGCTGCACTCGGCCGGACAATGACAGCTGGCGTGATGATGGGTGCGATGCTCAAGGGCGATGATAAATTGACAATCAAGATTGAAGGTGGAGGTCCGCTTGGACTCATTCTTGTGGACAGCAATGCCAAAGGACAGATAAGAGGCTATGTATCAAATCCTCATGTCCACTTCGATTTGAACGAGCACGGCAAGCTTGATGTAAGACAAGGTGTCGGTACAGACGGAACGCTTACTGTCGTGAAGGACTTAGGTTTACGCGACTATTTTACAGGGCAAGTGCCGATTGTTTCAGGTGAGCTTGGCGAGGACTTCACCTATTACTTCGCAACTTCTGAACAGGTCAATTCTTCAGTTGGTGTCGGAGTGCTCGTTAATCCCGACAACTCAATCAAAGCAGCGGGTGGATTCATCATCCAGCTGATGCCTGGGACAACAGAAGAAACCATTACAGCGATCGAACAGCGATTGCAATCCATCCCGCCAGTTTCGAAGCTGATTGAAAAAGGTTTATCTCCTGAGGAATTGCTGGAAGAATTACTTGGAAAAGAGAATGTTAAATTCCTTGATACAATGCCAGTGAATTTTGAGTGCAATTGCTCAAAGGATCGGTTCGGCAATGCGCTGATCAGCCTTGGTGCAGAAGAAATCCGTGATATGATTGAGACAGAGGGACAGGCAGAGGCACACTGCCATTTCTGCAATGAAAAGTATATGTTCACAAAAGAAGAGCTGGAAGAGATAGAGAAGGAAGCGAAATAAGCGTTATCTGGGGGAAGAGAAGTGGAAAAAAAGCAGCTTTGGTACATTATTGCCGGGTTAGCCATTTTGAACGCGATAACTCTTGTGATGTTGGTAGCCAAGCCTGCTATCCTCGAGGGGAACAAGGAAACTGTGGCGGAGATTGGCAAGGAGTCAATCACCCGCCAAGAGTGGCTTAATGAACTTGAAGAAAGATACGGACAAGAAACGCTAAGGGACCTGATTGACCAGGAAGTTGTCAGTCAAATGGCGGAGGAATATGATATCAAGTTGTCCGATAAGGCAGTCGAGCGTGAATTGACAATCTATAAAGCCATGTATTCTTCAGCAGGCAACGAGCCAAAAACAGAAGAAAAATGGAAGCAGCAAATTAAATACAGTCTGCTGCTGGAAGAAATTTTAACGAAGGATGTTAAAGTATCGGAAGAGGATATGAAGTCCTTCTATGAACAGAATAATAGCCTTTTTGACATTCCTGCATCCTACCATCTGTCGCAAATAATTGTCGAGACGAAGAAAGAAGCTGACGAAGCGGTGAAAGAGCTGAAGGATGGCTCCAGCTTCACTGCTCTCGCGATGGAGCGTTCGATCGATGAATTTTCGGCGAATGAAGGAGGAGACATCGGCTTTGTTACGGAAGAAGATGAGCTCGTTTCCCCGGAGGTAGTTCATGCCGCGAAATCGCTGAAGTCTGGCGAGTGGACGGGGCCTGTAAAAGTGGAAAATGGATATGCTATTGTTTTTCTTCATGAAAAACTTGAAGGTAAGAAATATGCCTATAGCGATGTCAAAAACCAGATTCGCCGGCAGATTGCCCTTGAACAAATGGACATTCCTGTTTCTGCACGGGCGTTCTGGAATGATGCGGAAGTTAGCTGGTTTTATGGAGACAAAGAGAAGAAATAACGAACGAAGCACTGGTGTACTCGACCGGTGCTTTTTCTTGTTTAGAGAAATTCAAAATAGGATAGTTTAAAAAGGATGGGGCTCTTTTCGATGATGCTTTTGAATCGGGTAGGTGGATTGTGAAAGCAACAAAGTGTACGAAAAGAGCCTAGGCAAAAGACGAATTTTTGTTGTTGTCGAAACATACTGATTGACATAGACTTAAAGTACTGGTAAATTTTAATAAAACCAATTAAAATACTCGGAATAAGAGGTGGGTAATATGGTACGCATTGCAAATTCCATTACTGAGCTGATCGGCCAGACACCAATCGTGAAGTTGAACGGACTTGTTGATGAGCAAAGTGCAGATGTATATTTGAAGCTTGAATACATGAACCCGGGCAGCAGCGTCAAGGATCGTATTGCTTTGGCGATGATTGAGGATGCTGAGGCAAAAGGGGCCCTGAAACAGGGGGATACTATCATCGAGCCAACGAGCGGAAACACCGGGATTGGCCTTGCGATGGTAGCAGCAGCCAAAGGCTACAAAGCAATTCTCGTCATGCCGGAGACGATGAGTATGGAGCGCAGGAATCTGCTCCGTGCCTATGGAGCTGACCTTGTATTGACTCCTGGACCCGAAGGAATGGGCGGCGCGATCCGTAAAGCGGAGGAACTGGCAAAGGAAAATGGTTACTTCATGCCTCAGCAGTTCGAGAATGAATCTAACCCTTCTGTCCACGAAAGAACAACCGGACCGGAAATCGTCGAGCAGATGGGTGAGCAGCTAGATGCCTTCATCGCAGGTATTGGCACGGGCGGAACGATCACAGGAGCAGGGAAAGTCCTTCGTGAAAAATACAAGAATATCAAGATTATCGCCGTTGAGCCGACAGACTCCCCGGTATTATCCGGCGGAAAACCAGGACCTCACAAGATTCAGGGAATCGGTGCAGGATTCGTTCCTGGTGTACTTGATACAAAAGTGTACGATGAAATCTTCAAGGTTGAAAATGAGCAGGCATTCGACCATGCCCGCCGCGCGGCAAAAGAAGCAGGAATCCTCGGCGGAATTTCTTCGGGCGCAGCCATTTATGCAGCTTTGGAAACAGCGAAAAAGCTTGGCAAAGGCAAAAAGGTGCTTGCCGTGATCCCAAGTAACGGAGAAAGATACTTGAGCACACCACTTTACCAATTCGAAGACTGATTATATTTTAGAGGCATGCTAATCTAGCTTGCCTCTTTTCCTTGTTCAGAAAAATATCCTGCAAAATCGACAATTTCTTGAAATAACCATCATTTTAAAAATGAAAGCGCGCCCTTCATCATGTATGATGGATTAAGAGAAAAAAATAGGGGTGAAAAGCTTGCCGCACTATAGCATTCAATCAAAAACAATTCCTTATACAGCTTCACGTTTTTTTCATCAATATGATTATATTGCACAACAATATAAAGAACATATCATCCTAGAAAGCGGGAGAGGCGGGCGGTACAGTATCGCGGCTTTCAATCCAGAGATTATTTTTTCGGGTAAACATAATGAACTGACAATCACACAAGGTGGTTCGTCAACCACTCTGGAGGGAAACCCTCTTGAGCTAATGAAAAATCAAATGGAAAAGTATCAGTTGCCTGAAATAGAAGGCTTGCCGGATTTTCAGGGTGGGGCGATCGGCTATCTGAGCTATGATTATGCCCGTTATATCGAAAAGCTTCCTGCACTGGCTAAGGACGATTCCGGAATCCCGGAGGTCTACTTCCAGCTATTCAAGGAATGGTTTGTTTTTGACCATCAGACAGATAAGCTGTGGCTCATGGCTCTGTCCGAAAAAGGACAGGAAAAGCTGGCGGAGGACAGGCTATCAGTGTGGAAAGAGCAATGGGAGACTGATGTGCCAACAGTTGCCGCTGAAAAAAAGCCTGTATCAGATAAATTGCAAGTATCCATGAATGAAGCTGAATTCATCGAGGCAGTTGAGAAGGTACAGCAATATATTGCGCAAGGGGACGTCTTCCAGGTGAATCTATCTGTCAGGCAGTCCAAGCCGATTGAGACAGAAGCGCTGGAAGTGTATCGCCAGCTGCGCAAGCTGAACCCATCTCCATATATGGGTTACCTGCATACACAAGAATTCCAGCTCGTCAGCGGTTCCCCTGAACTTTTAGCAAAAGTAAAAGGTTCGGAGGTCAGCACAAGGCCGATTGCCGGCACGAGATCGAGGGGCAGGACAGATGAAGAAGATTTGCAGCTTGCCAATGAACTGATTAACAATGAAAAAGAGCGCGCCGAACACGTCATGCTTGTCGACCTTGAAAGGAATGACCTCGGCAGGGTCTGCAAGTACGGTACTGTCGAAGTCAATGAATTCATGGTCATTGAAAAGTACTCTCATGTCATGCATATCGTTTCGAATGTCCGTGGCGAGCTGGCAGAGGGCGAAACCTGGTTTGATGTCGTCAATGCAACCTTCCCAGGCGGCACGATTACCGGTGCCCCAAAGGTAAGGACAATGGAAATCATAGAAGAACTTGAGCCGGTGAGACGCGGGCCTTATACTGGATCGCTTGGCTGGTTCGGTTTTAATGGCAATATGGAACTGAACATCATCATCCGGACGATGCTCATTAAGGATGGGATGGCTCATGTCCAGGCAGGAGCAGGTGTCGTCATTGACTCCATCCCTGCCAATGAATACAAAGAATCGTTAAAGAAAGCAATTGCTCTTTGGAAGGCGAAAGAAATTGCGGAGGGTAAAGCATGATTTTGATGATCGATAATTATGATTCATTCACATATAATCTCGTTCAATATTTGGGTGAAATTGGCGAAGAGCTCAAGGTCATCCGCAATGATCAGACATCCATCAAGGGCATTGCGGAGCTTGACCCGCAATTCTTGATGATCTCGCCGGGACCGTGCAGCCCGAATGAAGCAGGCATCAGCCTGGAGGCAATCAAAAATTTTTCGGGTAAAACGCCGATCTTCGGTGTCTGTCTAGGACATCAGTCTATCGCCCAGGTATTTGGCGGTGACGTGGTCCGTGCGGAGCGGCTTATGCATGGAAAAACGTCATTGGTCTACCATGACGGCAAGACGATTTTTGAAGGATTGGAAAATCCGTTCCCTGCGGCACGCTACCATTCGCTCATCGTAAAAAAAGAAACCCTTCCTGACTGCCTGGAGGTTTCAGCATGGACGGAGGAGGGCGAGATCATGGCGATCCGCCATAAAACGCTGCCTGTTGAAGGCGTCCAATTCCACCCGGAATCCATTTTAACGACGCCAGGAAAGCAGCTGCTTCGCAATTTCATTGCCCATTACAAAACTGCTAAGGAAGCAAGTTTATAATGTTTGTATACAGTAATGGCCAGTTCGTCTCAAAGGATGAAATCACCATTTCCCCTTTTGACCACGGCTTTCTATACGGGTTGGGCGTGTTCGAAACGTTCAGGATCTACAATGGCCACCCTTTTCTGCTGGATGATCATATGGAGCGGCTGAATGCCGGTCTTCGTGTTTTGAATATCGAAGCAGAATTTCCCCGTGGGGAAACGGTAAAAATCCTTGATGAGTTATTGGTTAAAAATAACCTCCGGGATGCCTATATCCGTTTTAATGTTTCAGCAGGAAATGGCGAAATAGGCTTGCAGACAGAGAGTTACCGGGAGCCAAATGTGATCGTATTTGCGAAGCCGCTGCCGCCAGCTGGGGAGATGAGTGAGAAAAAGGCTGTTCTCCTGGACTTGAGGCGCAACACACCTGAGGGTGCAGAACGGCTGAAATCCCACCATTATCTTAATAATGTGCTCGCCAAGCGTGAGGCAGGCCCTGCAATGGATACAGAAGGAATTTTCCTTACAGAGGAAGGGTCTTTGGCCGAAGGAATTGTCTCGAATGTTTTCTGGTGCAGGGATGGTGTCCTGTATACACCTGCTGTCGAGACGGGGATATTGAATGGAATCACTCGCAGGTTCGTCATCGCGCTTGCACGCAATGCGGGCATCGAGGTTCGTGAAGGCTTTTACAAAAAGGAAGAAGCTGAAGCAGCTGATGAAATGTTCCTGACTAATTCGATTCAGGAAATCGTCCCGGTTACAGATTTTTCAGGAAAAAGCTTTCCCGGGAAATCAGGAGAGATGGCGAATAGCCTGTTTGGCAAATATGCAGCTAACCGGGAAACGCTATGGAGCAGAACGAAATTGGATGGAGGAGCTCATACATGAATACCGTGATAAAAGCCGGTCCTTATACACTGGACTTCACCAATAAAACACTGATTATGGGAATATTGAACGTCACGCCTGATTCTTTTTCAGACGGCGGGAAATACAATCACCTTGATCATGCTGTCTTACATGCTAAACAAATGATCGCTGACGGAGCGGATATTCTTGACATCGGAGGCGAATCAACAAGACCGGGACATGAACGGATCTCCGATGAAGAGGAGATTGGCAGGGTGGTACCGGCGATTGAAGCCATTTCGAAAGAAGTTCAGGTACCAATCTCCATTGATACTTATAAATCGAAGGTTGCCAAGAGTGCCGTCGATGCTGGAGCTACCATCATTAATGATATCTGGGGAGCGAAGGAAGATCCGGAAATCGCCGATGTCGCGGCAGAAACCGGAGTTCCGATCATCCTGATGCACAATCGGAACGACCGGAATTATACAAACTTCATTCGGGACGTGCTCAATGACTTGTATGAAAGCATCATCATCGCTAAAAAAGCAGGGGTCAGCGACGGGCAAATCATCCTTGACCCTGGAATCGGCTTTGCAAAAGACCTCAGGGAAAACCTTGAGATGATGCGTCACCTTGATACACTTGTATCTTTAGGATATCCCGTCCTCCTTGGCACTTCGAAAAAGTCGATGATCGGCGGCGTACTGGATTTGCCTGTTACGGAAAGAACAGAAGGTACGGGAGCGACTGTGTGTTACGGAATCCAGAAAGGCTGCCAGATTGTCCGGATCCATGATGTGAAAGAGATGGCGCGGATGGCGAAAATGATGGACGCGATGATGGGAAAGGGTGAGTACAGTGGATAAAATACATGTGAATCAAATGGAGTTTTACGGCTACCACGGTGTTTTTCCTGAAGAAACAAGGTTGGGTCAGCGTTTTGCGGTAGATTTAACGGTGGAACTGGATCTTTCAAAAGCGGGAAAAAGCGATGATCTTAATGAGTCAATTAACTATGCGGATTTATATATGGTCTGCAAGGATATCGTTGAAGGCCAGCCTTTTAAGCTTGTAGAATCGATTGCTGAAAAAATTGCCGGGACGATCCTTGAACGTTTTACACTGGTTGAAGCATGCCATGTAAAAGTCATCAAGCCGGACCCGCCGATACCTGGCCATTACAAATCAGTCGCAGTTGAGATTACAAGGAGCAGATGACAGTGGAAAACAATGCATATATTGCACTAGGGTCCAATATGGGTGACCGCTTTGGGTATTTGACCCAGGCAATCATTCTCCTTGAAAGCCATGAAAACATTATGGTGGTAAATACTTCTTCCGTCTATGAAACCGACCCGGTAGGTTACACTGATCAGGATCAATTTTTAAATATGGCCATTCAGGTAAAGACGAGCCTTGAACCGGTTAAACTTCTGGATACCTGCCTTGAAATCGAATTGGAGCTTGGGAGAAAAAGGGAAATAAAATGGGGTCCGAGAACGTTAGACCTTGACATTTTGCTATATAATCACGAAAATATTGAAACAGAGAAGCTTACAATTCCGCATCCTCGGATGAGCGAACGCGCGTTTGTAATCCTTCCATTGCTTGAAATGGACCCAAATCTCACGCTCCCAACGATGAAGGAGCCACTGAAAAACTGTTTACTAAGTATACCGGATAGAGAAGGAGTACGAATATGGAAGCAGAAAAATGGGGAAGGCGTATTCGCGCTTATCGAAAACTAAAGGGTTATACGCAGGAAAGCTTCGCAAAAGAGCTAGGCGTTTCGGTCTCCATCCTGGGAGAAATCGAACGCGGCAACAGAATGCCTGATGAAAGACTGATTATCAGGATCGCAGAATTCCTTGGTGTCGGATTAGATGAATTAACCCCACAGTAGGTTTAATATATTAATAGGACCATAAGGAGGAATGACATGCTCAAGATTGGCGATATTGAAATGAAAAACCAGGTCGTCCTCGCACCAATGGCCGGCATTTGTAACTCGGCATTCCGCCTGACGGTCAAAGAATTCGGCGCTGGACTTGTATGTGCCGAAATGGTCAGCGACAAAGGAATTGTCTCTCAAAACGACAGGACACTCGATATGTTATATATAGATGAACGTGAAAAGCCGCTCAGCCTTCAGATTTTTGGCGGTGAAAGAGAAACACTTGTGCAGGCAGCGCAATACGTAGATAAAAATACGAATGCGGATATCATTGATATCAACATGGGATGCCCGGTGCCGAAGATTACGAAATGTGATGCAGGTGCGAAGTGGCTGCTAGACCCAAACAAGATTTACGAAATGGTGTCAGCAGTAGTGGATACTGTTGAAAAGCCAGTTACGGTTAAAATGCGCATGGGCTGGGATGAGGATCATATTTTTGCCATCGAGAATGCGCAAGCTGTAGAACGTGCTGGTGGTAAGGCAGTTGCTCTTCACGGCCGTACACGTGTTCAAATGTATGAAGGAATAGCGAATTGGGATATTATCCGTGATGTTAAGCAGGCTGTAAATATTCCTGTAATCGGCAACGGGGATGTCCAGACTCCTCAGGATGCCAAGAGAATGCTTGACGAGACAGGCGTAGACGGAGTTATGATCGGTCGTGCTGCTCTAGGGAACCCATGGATGATCTACCGTACTGTAAAATATCTAGAAACAGGCGAATTAATGGGTGAACCAAATGCACGCGAAAAAATCGATGTCAGCATCCTGCACCTTGACCGCCTGATCGCTTTGAAAAACGAACATATTGCCGTACGCGAAATGCGAAAGCATGCTGCGTGGTACCTTAAAGGCATTCGGGGCAACGCGATAGTTCGTAACGGAATCAATGAGTGCAACACAAGAGACGAGCTTGTCAGTTTGCTGACAAACTTTGCGGATGAAGTAGAAGCGAAAGAGCAAGAAGCGCACCAGGTTGGATGAAAATTGACATTAACCGTCACTTTTCCTATAATACCTTTATCCTTAAAAGTAACTGCCAGTGGTCAAACTGGCAGTTTTTATTCTATTTAGGCATAAAAAAGAGATTTTTAATGTCTGAATACGTTTGTTTGTGTAAAATAATAAAAGTATCCACCAAACATAATCAGGATTACATAATAAATCTATTATATATATTGGAGTGAAAGCGATATGAGTCATGAAGAATTGAATGACCAGCTCAGAGTCAGAAGAGACAAAATGAGTTCATTGCGTGAAAAAGGTATGGATCCTTTCGGCAAAAGATTCGAACGCACTCATCTTACTGAAGAGCTGATTAGCGAATACGGTGAATTGGAAAAAGAAGATATTGAGGCAAAAAATGTATCGGTGAAAATAGCTGGACGTATCATGACGAAGCGTGGAAAAGGAAAAGCAGGTTTTGCTCATATCCAGGACCTCGCTGGCCAGATCCAGATCTATGTTCGCCAGGATGCAGTCGGCGAAGAGCAATATGAAGTTTTTGATTCAGCTGACCTCGGTGATATCATCGGTGTAGAAGGAACACTCTTCAAAACAAAGGTTGGCGAGCTTTCAATCAAAGCTCAAGACTTTGTGTTCCTGACGAAAGCACTTCGTCCGCTTCCGGAAAAATTTCATGGACTGAAGGATGTAGAGCAGCGATACCGTCAGCGTTATCTTGACCTGATTACCAGCAATGACAGCAAGACGACTTTCATCAACCGCAGCCGCATCATCCAATCAATGCGCCGCTATTTAGATGGACAAGGATATCTCGAAGTAGAAACGCCATTAATGCACTCAATTGCTGGCGGAGCATCTGCGCGTCCGTTCATCACGCATCATAATGCACTAGATATGCAGTTATACATGAGAATCGCGATCGAGCTTCACTTGAAGCGTCTGATTGTCGGCGGTCTTGAAAAAGTATACGAAATCGGCCGTGTATTCCGTAATGAAGGTGTTTCGACAAGACATAACCCAGAATTCACAATGCTTGAACTATATGAAGCATATGCTGACTGGAGAGACATCATGTCACTTACTGAGAACATGGTTGCGCACATTGCTCAGGATGTTCTTGGTACAACAACTATCCAGTATGGCGAGTATGAAATCGATCTTAAGCCAGAGTGGAAGAGAGTCCATATGGTAGATGCGATTAAGGAATATACAGGAGTAGACTTCTGGCCGCAAATGAGCACGGAAGAAGCTCGTGCGCTTGCTAAGGAGCATGGAGTGGAAATCACTGAACATATGCAGTATGGCCACATCGTCAATGAATTCTTTGAGCAAAAGGTAGAAGAGCACCTAATTCAGCCGACATTCATTTACGGCCATCCGGTTGACATTTCTCCACTCGCGAAAAAGAATGACGAAGACCAACGCTTCACAGACCGTTTCGAATTGTTCATCGTAGCAAGGGAGCATGCGAACGCATTTACTGAGCTGAATGATCCGATCGACCAAAGAGAGCGTTTTGAAGCTCAGCTAAAAGAAAAAGAACAAGGAAATGACGAAGCGCACGAAATGGACGATGATTTCATCGAAGCGTTGGAATATGGAATGCCTCCAACAGGCGGACTTGGAATCGGTATCGACCGATTGGTTATGCTGCTGACGAATTCCCCATCCATCAGGGATGTACTATTATTCCCATTGATGCGTCATCGTTAATAGATAGAAGGAAAGGCAAAACGGCACATGTCGTTTTGCCTTTTTCTATTATTAATCTGGTCTAGGTCAGAGAGTTTACTCACCTACTCTTGTAAAAAAGAACAGTAACTTATACAGGCAGATTGACTACAGTAATATGAATTATCTTTCTTTTAATTCCACGAATAAAAATAGCAAAAAGTTATTGCTATTGTAGAATAAAGGTGCTATATTTATATCTGTTGCTACGAGCTACTTAGTTAGCAACAAAGAAAATGAAAAAACTTATTGACATCGGGTTTCGAACCTGATAATATATAAGAGTTGCTTCTAACAGAGCGACAAAACGAATTGTTCTTTGAAAACTAAACAAACAAGCGTCAACAAACAATTTTTTATAGTGACTTCTATTATATAGATGATCACTAGCCAACGTTTTAAATTATGAGCTAAACTCATACTCTTTCTTGGAGAGTTTGATCCTGGCTCAGGACGAACGCTGGCGGCGTGCCTAATACATGCAAGTCGAGCGGATCTTCATTAGCTTGCTTTTGAAGATCAGCGGCGG
>NZ_JBIQOE010000304.1:0-3788 GCF_047739415.1 Mesobacillus sp.
TTGGACCGGTTGCTTCATAAAGTTGAAGTCATTCACTTAAACGGAGAGAGTTATAGAATTAAAAATAGAAGAACAATTTTTGAAGCAAAAAGTGTTCAAACTTAATGAGCAAAAACTGTTCAAAACTACTTGACGGTTACAGATAATCAAATTTCTCCACATTTTCTTGATTTTTTTAATCTATTATATAATGAATAATACAAATTAAATGAACTAGTCGATGAGTTAGGGTGAGAATTTAATATGCCTTCTAAGTTGAAGAATATATCTTTTAAATTGGGTCTTTTATTCAGTGCGATATTTGCCTGCTTTCTTCTACTGTTGGGTTTGATCCTCTATGGTGTTTTCACTAATGTCTTGATTGATTATATTAAGCAGGATGTCCTGACTCGCGGAAATAACCATGCCCGTATTTTAAATGAAAACTTCGACCGGACAACGATTGGCCATGTGGTTGAAATGGAACAAGGAGTCACAACTGAGGTGCTTATTGTGGATTCCGAAAACAATATCATCGCTTCTTCAAAAGAACCCGACAATGACATGATGAAGCATCTTGCAGAAAACAGGGAAAAAAGCAGTTATATTCTAGAAGATGATTGGAGGGACCATCGCTATATCATCTCTGTCTCTATGATTGGCAATCAAGCAGGGTATGTTTACATGTACTATCCTTCAAACATCCTCAGAGAAATCGTCTTTGTCATGAATGCCCTTATCACTATAGCCAGTATTGGGATTATCCTCTTGGCTTTTGGGCTTATCGGTATTTTGTCAAAAAAACTGACCAGTCCATTGCTCGCAATGAAGGAAGCCACTTCTAAAATGTCCTTGGGAAAGTATAGGCAAACGATTCCGGTCAAAGGAGGGGATGAAGTAGCCCAACTTGGTATATCTATCCAGAAGTTGGGTGAACAACTTCAATACTTTGAAGATAGTAGGAACGAATTTCTGGCTGCTGTATCCCATGAACTTCGGACTCCTTTGACATACATCAAAGGGTACAGCGATGTGTTAAAAAAAGGAATGGCAAATAGCGACGAAGAAAAAGAGGAGTACTTATCAATCATAAATAAAGAGGCACAGCGACTATCCATCATGATTAATGACCTGTTTGAAATGAGCAAGCTTCAGGTGGGAAAATTCGAACTGGATAAAAGGCCGGTCAACCTAAATGAGCTAATTAATAAAACAGCTACGAACCTCCGACCTGAAGTGGTAAAAAAAGGACTGAAGATCACTCTTGAACTTGAGGACGGACTGCCGAAAACAAAAGTAGATAAAGAGAGAATGGAGCAGGTTTTCTACAACCTGCTTGAAAACGCAGTAAAATACAGCACTGAAGGCGAAATTACCATTCGATCCTCGATCAAAAAGGATCTTGTTGTTGTAGAAATCTGTGATACTGGGGAAGGAATACCTGAGCCTGAGCTTTCCCGAATCTGGGATAGATTTTACCGTGTTGAACGTTCAAGGGGAAGGAAAACTGGAGGAACAGGTCTTGGACTTTATGTGGTGAAGCAAATCATCGAAGCCCATGGTGGACAGATTCAGGTCAACAGTAAGCTGAATGAAGGAACTGTTTTTACCATCTACTTAAAAACTTGCAAGGAGTGAATGGAATGAACAAAATATTAATTGTTGACGACGAGGCACAAATGAGAAAGTTGGTTAAACTTTATCTGCTTAATGAGGGCTATCAGGTGGAGGAAGCGGAGGACGGACAGGAGGCAATTGATATGCTTCGCAAGGATGACTACAATCTGATGATCCTGGATGTAATGATGCCAATGATGGATGGGTGGGAGACAATACAGCATGTGCGCAAAATGTCTGACTTGCCAATCATCATGCTTACTGCTAAGGGTACAGTTGAGGACAAAGTTACAGGCTTATCAACAGGAGCGGATGATTACCTTGTCAAACCTTTTGATGAAGCAGAGCTGCTAGTAAGGGTCAAAGCCCTCCTAAGGAGGACCGGCCATTCCAATTCTTTAGAGAACATCTTGAAGTATCAAGGGATGGTTATTGATCTCATCGCAAGGGAAGCAATATATGAAGGAATGAGAATCAACCTGACACAGACTGAATTCGACATTCTCGCTGCACTAATCGAGCACAGGGGGAAAGTCTTATCACGAGAACAACTGGTGGATATGATTTGGGGAATGGAATTCATGGGTGAGGACCGGACTGTGGATTCGCATATCAAGAACCTTCGTGAAAAGTTGCAAAAAGCTGGAGTGGATAAGTCTATTGTTAAGACAGTTTGGGGTATTGGATATAAAATGGAATAGTGGTGATGAAAAATGAAGCGTTTATGGCCGATCATCATAATGATATTTGCGACCATAACAGGTTTGTCTTTCCTATTTTTCGTAGTCAGAATGATATGGTTCCCGCCAAATTCCATGGGGATGATGATGGGAAGGCAAATGATGTACCATCATATGCGTTTCTGGTTCGGTCAGGCTTTTTGGCTGTTTCTTATAATGCTTGGAATTGGATTGCTGCTATGGATGGTGTTCAACCGCATTAATCGAAAAAAATAAGAAGTCATAACCTTTTTTGTCTTCCTCGTTTACATTATGAACAAGGAAGACTGTTTTATTTTCTTGTTGAACCCCAGGATGATGCTGCAAAAGCACTGCAAGCTTTGGCATGATTGCCGAAAAAATATAGCATCCTACAAACAGGTTAAAGGTATTTATTAATAATTATAGAGGGAGGGGAATCATTTGCATCCATTTTGGAAAGATCCGGCAATCGTTGTGTTTGAGAATAATGGTTACTATAAATGCTATAAAGTACTAGAACAATTAGACTTTAAGGAAATTATCCTGGCAGAAAACTAAGTGATGAAGGCGAGTCTGTTTCTTAATAAAGGTTTACGTTTTCGGTTGTTTTATTAATAAATGACACAAGTATTGAAGTATGAATTGGCATACGTCTTTTTCTTTATTTAACAAGGTTAATATTCTCGTGTTGTCTTGTAAGATTACCGAGGATTAATAACTGAAAACCCCTTGCTTCTTAAGGGCTCTAACTCTTCCTTGTAAAATAACTCACAGAGGTGGTAAGCATCGACGGCATCTGTCTTTACTTTCCTTAAACTTGAAAATCTTCGCCTTGTAGGAAAGTAAAGGGCTGATAATAATTAATAAATACCCACGTTCCTCTAAATATTGGACTACTGCTTTTTGATAGTGTCCAAATAGCTTCAAGAATGACAGGAGGTTTTAGACCTATTTCTTTTTGTACTACCTCTAAAAACTCTACAAGTAAACCAAGACCCTGAAGTGAATGAAATGCATTAAAGCTCTAACGGAATGTTTTCCCTTTATCGATAAAAGCTTGAACCTGACTTTCCCCCGTAGAAATATCCAGACGAACGACTGGATTCATTCATAACGATCTCCTAATCTTTTATTTTGCCGGTACCATTTCCTTTAATCTCCTTGCAGTTTCACAGCTTCGCTTGTTATACGAGAGCCTATGTACCAAACAGCCTCAATCATGTTTCTACAAGCAGGGGGCAAACTGTTTTAGCTGACGGGATTAAGGTCCCCCGAGCAGTTACGTTTTACCCCGGCTACCTTTATAATAAGACCATTTAAAAAGGTCAACCAGAAATATTTTCTTTTCTGGATGACCTTATTGCACGAAGGAGTTTAGTATAACAATAAAATAAATTAATTGATAATATTATTCATCTACTAATAAACAAGGTTAAAACTATACCAAGTTAAGTAGAGTGTTGGCAGCCTAGATTAATGTCGAGATACATC
>NZ_JBIQOE010000305.1:0-15332 GCF_047739415.1 Mesobacillus sp.
CGGACAGTTTTCCCGGTTCTCCACCGATTAGATGTCCGTCATAGCCCCGATGACGGACATTTATTCCGATACTTCCCTCAAATGTGTCCCTCATTTTTGCTTGCGCTTTTTATTTTTGAAAAGGTGGAGGACTTCCACCAGCAATAGCAGCAAGGTTGTGTAGCATAGGAATGCATAAATTAAGCCCAGTAACAGGTTGAGCGGCCATTTTTTGCTCCACAATCTGTGAGCGATCAGAGTCCGCTTGCCCATCGCTTTCTTTATGGGAACGGTGAGGTAAAATAAAAAAGCGTACATTAGGCCGCTTAAAAAGCTACAATCAAATTCTTCTTCATATGTTTCAGCCTGATTGGATTCTTGTTGTGATTCACGCAGTTGGTCTGTTCCTTCGGTATCTTCTTCTTTGTTTTCTGGTGGATTTTCTTCGTTTTCATTTTTCTCTGTTGCTCTTGCTTTGTATTTTCATCCTGTTTTTTTTAGGTTGCTCTTTTGATTGTTCATTTATCTCTTCTGAAGCATCACTAGCCGTATAAATGCCTTTTCCATTTTCTTTCGCATAATCCATCGCAGACCAGATTCGATTTTCATACTTATAGCTGCCATAATCGTAAAAGTCTTCGACCAGTGCTGCCTTCGTGATTTCCTCCTGATTCAGCTTGTCTCCTACCCAAACCCAGGCAAGAAGTCGGTCATAATTATCGAAGAGGCTCCCGCCATCCGTCTCAAGGTTAATTTCCCCCTGCTTTAAAAAAGAACATGTATATTGAGCTGCTTCAGATCCGAACGGCTCTTTTGTCCTTGTGCTTCAGGTGTATCAATATAGAGAAAACGTGTTTTATATTCTTTGCCGTTTATCATAAAAACTGCAGTATCGCCGTCTGTGCAATCTGACAATTCTGCTTGATACATTTTTCCAAGCTCCAATTTGCCGGTAGAAACTTCGGCTTAGCCATTTCGCTTGCTGCTTGACTAGATTCTGGTTCAGGATTTCTTGCCCCTGGGAAGGTATACCCCTCCAAATCTACTTTTTCCTCACTGAGTCCGGCTGCACAATCAGAATTACTGTTATATTGATTTATCAAGCGGATTAGCTCGCCAATATTGCCTGCGCTTTTAGCAATAGATGTCGGCTCATGTAACAAATACATACAATCGGCATTACGGAAATGGCCGCTCAGTTCATCCTGTGAGCCATTATGCGCCGAAACCAGGTTTGGTAAAATAAAAAATGCCATCAGGATGGCAAATATCACAGTAAAGTTTTTTATGTAATTCACAGCTGCTCCCCCTTTTACCCCTCCTACTATACCAAAAAAAACAGCCTCCCGCGGAAGCTGCCTGATGTCCAATCAATTTAACTTTTTTTCAATTTGTTCGCGGGTCATTTCTATTTTTCCAGGCAATACGAATAGATATTGAATCAAATCCTCCAATAAATCCATTGTTAGTTCTGTCATTTCATCATCCATCTCAGATTCCAGCTCAAGCATCTTGTGAAGTCCGCCTTCAGAGGCCATCAACGGACTTAATGAGGTAACTGGTTTTACTAAATTGATATGGTCCGGAAGTGTTTCAAATTGCTGGTCAAGTGTTAGGCCCTTGGCTTTATCGCCTAAAAAGTTTTTAAGTACATTCTCTAGGACCCGCTTGGCCAGTACAGCAGTCGCTCCATTCTCTTTTGAAAGATGAACACTCACCGCAGATTTATAAGCCCTGACCAATTCTTCAGGTATTCTGGGAATGTGTTGAATCTGGCTTGACGGATCTGTCGAGCTCTGGGGATCATATATGTACACATCAGGCTGTGTCTCTTTTTCTTTTGTAATGATTATAAACGGAACACTTTGTTTGCATGAGGGGCAAGCACTTTCCGTCATCAATCCATGTTTGCTGCTCTGATAAGTCGATTTTAGGACGAATTCAACTTTGTCTTTGCAATCTGGACAAATACTTCTTATACTCTTAGGGACCTTCAAATGTCCGAACTGACTATACGCTGTAATCGAGCCGGGAAAGATTCGCCTCATTGTCGTGCCCCTTTCTATATTACAAATTCTAATTAGCTTTAGTTTTCATACTGCTTTAAAATTTATCCATGTTTTTATATAACCCTAATAAATAAAGTGAAAACACAACTTTTAACTATGGTGTAAATTATAATCGATTTGTTTTCCTAAAAGGCCTGAAATAAGTTCCAGGGTGGCCAGAGAGGAAATATCGTGCTCAAGGAGCGGCAAGAATATTTGTCTCTGATTCTTGAACTTGTCTTTGATTTCATCAAGATACACTCGCTCGTTTGCTCTTCTTTGCTCCATGAACCTTCCATCTGCTTCATCAGGAATGACCTTATTGACTACGATTGAATTAACATGTATTCCATGCTGATGCAAGGTTTCGATTGCCTTGGCGGTTTCGAGGATTGGAAGTCTTTCAGCATTAAGAACGAACACATACTGTGTTTGGGTTTCATCCAGCAGGATTTCCCTTACACGCTTGAAGCGGTTTTTCCGTTCATTAAGTTTGTCATACAAAGGATCCTCGCTAATTTCACCATCGTTCATCCACTGTGCGTAATTCTCGTTCACTTTTTTACGCCGTTCCAACAGCCCGTCCATCCAAACGCCCATCAATTCCGGAAGTGTCAGCAGCCGGATGGTATGCCCTGTCGGTGCTGTGTCAAAAACAATGGCATCATAATTAGTGATTTCCTCGAGAATCAATGAGGTGATTTTGTCAAACAGCGCGGCTTCTTCTGCCCCAGGCGAGGATGCTGCCATATCGATCTGCCTGTTGACCTCCTCCAACATCGTTGCTTTGACCAGGCCTTTCAGGTTGCCTTTTACTCCATTGATGTAATTCCTTGATTCCTGTTCCGAATCAATTTCCAGTACGTCCAGATTCTCCGTTGCTCTTTCGATTCTTCCCCCGCTGAAGTTCCGGTGAAATAAATCGCCTGTATTATGTGCGGGATCTGTTGAAACCAGCAGTATCTTCTTTCCTTTTTGCGCAAGTAAAAGTGCCATTGCCGCAGATGTTGTACTTTTGCCAACACCGCCTTTTCCGCCGATGAAATAGATCTTCTTTTCAAGCATATCCATAACACTTCCTCCTAACAGCAGCGTATTCCTTCAAGCGGGGATTTTTCCATTCCGGCCCTCAGATGCCAATCATGAAAACGCTCGATGATGACAGGGTATAGTTCAAGGGTGTAGTAAAATGCCGGGTTGGGCAGACCGAGCATTTCTGAAAAGCACAGCAGCATAAACAGGTCCTCTTCATCTCTTAATTCACGAGCAATTTCGGTCCTGTGCGGCTGCCTGAGAATCTCATCATAGACAGCTATTGCACGCTTTAATTGTTCGTAGAAACCCATCGCAAATTCCTCTCTTTCTAAAAATGACAATAGAGACCGGTCGCCCGGCCTCCACTTCATTACATTTCCTTGCTTAATGGCGGTGGATTATTCCTGCTGAATGCTGAGATAGCCTCGATGATGATCCAGAATACAAATATCAGGATCAGTCCTCCGATACCAAAGAGCAGCATATTCAGCTCGCCGCTTCCATAACCAGACCACTGGAAAACGACCTGCTGAATCATTGCCCAAAGTGTCATGAAGAAGACAAACACCATTGGGATGAAAGTTACAAGGTAATTCCTTCCCTGACGCTTCAACCAGATGGAAATAAGCAGCAGACTGACTCCAGCCAAAAGCTGGTTGCTCGTTCCGAACAATGGCCATAATAGATATCCACCAGAACCGAATCCGTTAGGTCCTTTTGGCAATAATACTAGCGCTGCACTGGAAACAACCGCAACAGTCGTCGCCACATGAGTCTTTGTCAGAGCCTGGACATTGTATTCGCTTCCGATTTCAGCAATGATGTAACGCATTAATCTTACTGACGTGTCCAAAGTTGTAGCGGCAAAGCTGACAACGATGATGGAAACAATCGTCCTTGCAATGTCTGCTGGAATCCAGATGCCGGTCGCAAGCTGTGCAGCACCGTTGATGAAGTTGCCAAGTCCACCTGCGCTTGCAGCCGCAAAGCTTGAATACGCAGCAGTAAAATCTGCTTTTGTCGCAAAAACTGTGACAACCGCGATAATGGCAATCAAGGCAAGAACCCCTTCTCCAACCGCTCCAAGGTAACCAACAAAGCGAGCATCGGTTTCTCTTTCAAGCTGCTTAGAGGAGGTTCCTGAAGAAACAAGTCCATGGAAGCCGGAAATAGCACCACAGGCAATCGTAATGAACAATAATGGGAACCAGGAAACATCAGTAGCCGCAGCATTCATCGCTGGAGCTGTAACCTTTGGCTGCAGGAAAATGAGTCCTGCATATAAAATGAATAAACCTACAACCAACTGATGAGAATTGATATAATCACGAGGCTGCAGAAGCTTCCAAACCGGGAGTGTCGATGCAATATATACATAAACCATCAAGACAACAATCCAAACTAAGAAAGCCATGGATACACCACTTAGACCAAACATGACTGTATTGTCGGCACCACCAAAGTATTTCACTAGATCGATTTGCAATGACGGAACACGGCTGGCGAGAATGGCTGCCCCATACATGACGGCTAATGCAATCAGGGAAGGTACGAGCATTCCTTTCTTCTTTTTATAAACTGCATAACCAATCCAAATCGCAAGTGGTATTTGAAGGAATACCGATAGAACACTCGCAGGGAATTTTACAAACAAGTTCGCAATGACCCATGCGAAAACCGCGTTGACCATCAAAACAAGTATTAAAATAATGAATAAGAACATAATTTTTGCACGTTTGCCAATCAGCTTATTTGTGATTGTACCTACTGACTGCCCCTTATTCCTGACTGAAAGAACAAGAGTTCCAAAGTCATGGACACCTGCTGCGAAAACGGTACCCAATGTAACCCATAGGAATGCAGGAAGCCATCCCCAATACACAGCAATCGCCGGCCCGACGATTGGAGCTGCCCCGGCCACTGACGTAAAATGGTGTCCCCAAAGGATCATCTTCTTCGTTGGAACAAAGTCCACCCCATCCGAATACTGGTGTGCCGGTGTGACATAGTTCGGGTCAAGACGGTAAATCTTTTCGGCTACCCACTTAGAATAGAAGCGGTATCCGATCGCAAAGACAATCATTCCGATCACGGCTAACCATAAAGAATTCATTTCTTTTAAACCTCCTTTTTTATGAGTTGGTACTACAACTTAATAATAGAAATATATTGACAAATTAGTCAATAAATTCTGATTACTTTTATTAAAATTTGCCTCAAATATTTTCCCAACATGCTAATTCGACAATTTTAGACTTAGTTGTTGCAATGTTCAGACAACTAAAGTATAAATATGATAATCTACTAATTTTTATTAGCTAGAATTTGATTTTAGGAGGAGTTCATTTGAAAAAGAAAGTAGTTTCACTTAGTTTAACAGCAAGCTTGGCACTAAGCGGATTGGTTGCAGCAACAGGCTTTGCCGCACCATCAGCAGATTCATCATCCAAAAAGTTCACAAAAAGCCATGGCGCACCTGAATTTGTTGCCGGCAAGCTGACGAATCCTTCGGAGAAAGCAGCAAAGGATATTGTCCTTGGATACTTGAAAGCTTCAAAGGGTAAATACAACCTGGGTACAAATGATAGTTTCGTTGTTAAATCGCAGGAAGCAGACAAGCTTGGTGGAGATGTTGTCCGCCTGCAGCAAGTATATGATGGCGTTCCTGTTTGGGGTGCAACACAGGTGGCAAGAGTCGATGAAGCTGGTGTTCTTCAGGTATTCAGTGGAACGATCAGCAAGGGATTGGGTGACAAGCTTGTTAAAGCCTCCAGTAAAAAATCTCAGAGAGATGCTATTGCTGCTGCTGAAGCGGATTTGGGCTACAAGCCTGATTATGAAGTAACTCCTTCGGC
This sequence comes from Mesobacillus sp., assembly GCF_047739415.1. Taxonomy (GTDB): domain Bacteria; phylum Bacillota; class Bacilli; order Bacillales; family Cytobacillaceae; genus Mesobacillus. The sequence continues at coordinate 5,918 of NZ_JBIQOE010000305.1, forward strand.
TGAATTGGTCGTTTATCCTGGTGAAGATCAGGCGGTGTACGCTTACCATGTAACATTGAACTTCCTGAGCCCTGAACCAGGTAATTTCCAATATTTTGTCAACGCTGTTACAGGTCAAATCATCAATAAATACAACGCGATCGACACCGCTGGTAAAAACAATCCTTCTTTGAATGGTAGTGACACAGTTGGATCTGGCGTCGGAGTTCTTGGTGACACGAAAACATTGAATACCCTTCTTTCAAATGGGTCTTATTATTTACAGGACAACACTCGTGGAAATGGTGTTTTCACTTATGATGCTAAAAATAGACAGCGAACGCCAGGCTCCCTTTGGGTCGATGTTGACAATAACTTGAATGCAGCTTATGACGGTGCAGCAGTAGATGCTCACTACTATGCAGGTCTCACTTATGATTACTACAAAAACACTTTTGCCCGCAACTCATATGACAACAAGGGCGCAGCACTAAAATCCACTGTCCACTACGGCAGAAACTATAACAATGCATTCTGGAATGGCCAGCAAATGGTGTATGGAGATGGAGATGGCACTACGTTCATCCCGCTTTCAGGCGGTCTTGATGTTGTAGCGCATGAACTGACTCACGCCGTTACAGATTTCAGTTCTGACCTTGTTTATCAGTATGAATCTGGTGCAATGAATGAAGCTATATCCGATATCTTCGGCACGCTTGCTGAGTTCCATGATAATAACAACCCTGATTTTGAAATTGGTGAAGACATCTACACGCCAAACAAAGCAGGTGACGCCCTTCGTTCAATGAGCGACCCTACAAAATATGGAGATCCTGATCATTATTCTGTACGTTACACGGGAACCTCCGACAATGGCGGAGTTCATATCAACAGCGGAATCATCAATAAAGCTGCCTACCTTCTAAGTGAAGGCGGAACACATTATGGAGTTTCAGTCCCAGGTGTTGGAACGGATAAAATGGGCGCTATCTTCTACCGTGCAAATACAGTTTATTTCACTTCATCAACAAACTTCAGCCAGGCACGCGCAGGACTGGTTCAAGCAGCAACAGACCTGTATGGGGCAGCTTCTGCAGAGGTGAATGCTGTCAATAAAGCATTTGATGCAGTAGGAGTATATTAATAGCTTTATATTTATCAAGACTGGCTCATTTATTAATGTGAGCCAGTTTTTTTAATATGCTGTTGATCTCGCACTTTCTTGTTTAAATGAAAGAATGGAATTTTTTTTTTAAGTAAGCCGGATTGAGGCAACGGAATCTTGACCGCTTTGGCTTGCGATCCTAAAAAGCTGTCTGAATAACAGCGGATTCTTGACAGCTTCAATCTCCTATCCTGAAAAGTTGTCAAAATAACAGCAGATTCTTGACAGCATTGCCCTTTTATCCTGAAAAGCTGTCAGAATAACATCACTAGGCTATGCAAAATTTCACACCGCAGGTACCTTTCACCTATTTACTTCACCGCTTTAATAAAATGATTGACATTCATTAATAATAGCTGTAATATTTAGAGAAATTTAATAATTCAATAATATGAAATCTTATCCAGAGAAGCTGAGGGTCCTGGCCCTGTGAAGCTTCAGCAACCTTCAACTATTTTTTGTTGAAAAGGTGCTAATTCCAGCAAGTTTTTTAAAACTTGGCAGATAAGAAGAATGGCTATCATCTGTAAAAGTCTTCTTCTTAAGAAGGCTTTTTTGTTTTATTAGGGACTCCCCGCACCGTCTTTCTGGAGCTTTGCGGTAATTGTCTTTTTAAAAGTCGATGATTTCGTCTTTACTCATAAAACAAAAATTGCCGTCTAACTACAATCATGAGGAGTGAGTAATTTGGCAGAAATCGATACAAAGCTAGCACAGCTTGGCAACAGAAGTGAATCATCTACAGGTGCGGTAAATCCACCAATCTATTTAACAACAGCGTACCGCCACGAAGGGATTGGCCAATCGAGCGGTTATGATTATGTCCGCACTGGCAACCCTACAAGGGAAATTCTTGAAAAGGCGATTGCGGACCTGGAGGAAGGTGACCGCGGCTTCGCCTGCAGTTCCGGAATGGCCGCGATTTGGACAGTTCTTTCATTATTCGAGCATGGAGATGAATGGATTGTCTCTAAGGATTTATATGGAGGGACTTACCGTCTTCTTGAACAGGGTTTCAAAAAGTGGGGATTGAACAGTACATATGCTGACATGGCTGATCTAAATGAAATCAAGTCGACCATCACGCAAAAGACGAAGGCTCTCTTTGTGGAAACCCCGACGAATCCGCTTATGGAGCAAGCTGATATTGAAGCAATCGCAAAAATCGCAAAAGAAAATGGTATTCTGCTGATTGTTGATAATACCTTCTACACTCCCCTGCTGCAAAAACCATTGACTTTAGGTGCTGATATCGTGATTCACAGTGCAACTAAATATCTTGGAGGCCACAATGATGTCCTTGCGGGCCTAATCGTTGCCAGAGGGCAGCAGTTATGTGATTCGCTATTCCTTCATCATAATGGTGGCGGAGCGGTGTTAAGTCCATTCGATTCCTGGCTGCTCATCCGCGGTATGAAAACCCTGGCATTAAGGATGGAACGCCACGAGCAAAATGCCAGAGAACTTGTGAGTTATTTACAGAGGCACAATGCAGTGAGTGATGTCCTTTATCCTGGCAGAGGCGGAATGATCTCTTTCAGGGTACACTCCCCTGCCATGGTCAATCCATTTTTAAAAAGTCTTTCCACAATCACTTTTGCCGAAAGTCTTGGTGGTGTTGAGAGTTTCATTACTTATCCTGCAACACAGACACATGCTGATATCCCCGCTGAAATACGCGAACAAACAGGTGTTTGTGACCGACTGCTGCGATTCTCTGTGGGAATCGAAAATGTTGCTGATCTGATAAATGATTTAGACGAAGCATTCCAAAAGGCACTCCAGGAGGCAGAACCAATATGAGTCAGCAATATACATTCGAAACCCAGTTGCTCCATAACAAGCATAAATTCGATCCAGCAACCGGCGGAGTCAGCGTGCCGATCCAGCACGCGTCAACATTCCACCAGTCATCGGCAGACAAATTCGGAAAATATGATTATAGCCGCAGCCTTAATCCTACCAGAGAGGCACTTGAGGAAATAATCGCCGAACTGGAAGGCGGTGTCCGTGGTTTTGCTTTTTCTTCCGGGATGGCTGCCATCTCAACAGCCTTTTTGCTTCTTTCTCAGGGAGACCACGTGATCGTAACCGAGGATGTTTATGGCGGTACTTACCGGATGGTGACACAGGTACTGAACCGTTTTGGAATTGAACATACATTTGTGGACATGACCGACCTGGACGCGGTGGAACAAGCGATTAGGCCAAATACTGCCTTGCTATATGCAGAAACACCTTCGAATCCGCTATTAAAGGTAACAGATATACAGGCGATCAGTAAGATTGCTAAGAAACACGGTGCCTATACATTTGTGGACAATACCTTCATGACTCCCTATTTGCAGCGTCCGCTTGACCTTGGAGCTGATATTGTCCTTCACAGCGCTACAAAGTTTTTATCCGGCCACAGTGATACGGTCGCTGGTCTCGCGGTAGTCAAGGATGAAGAATTGGCAAACATGCTTTATTCCCTGCAGAACTCCTTTGGGGCGGTCCTTGGAGTACAGGATGCGTGGCTAGTGATGAGAGGCATCAAGACCTTGTCTGTCAGAATGAACCAATCTCAGGTAAGCGCAAAGAAAATCGCTGGATTTTTACAAAAACAGCCTTTAATCAAGAATGTTTTTTACCCTGGCCTAGCTAATCATCCGCAGTCAGCCCTTCAGATTCAGCAGGCATATGGGCCTGGAGCGGTGCTTTCATTTGAACTTGAAAATGGAGAAGTTTTATCTAAATTCATAGAACAAGTGAAACTGCCAGTATTTGCAGTAAGCCTGGGAGCGGTGGAATCTATCCTCTCATACCCGGCAAAGATGTCACATGCAGCCATGCCGCAAGATGAACGGGAAATGCGCGGTATATCTGATGGTCTCCTTCGATTATCAGTCGGGCTTGAGAGCGCTGCTGATTTGATCGCGGACTTTGAGCAAGCTTTGGATTACATAGGAACTTTAGCAGTACAAAAGGAGGAAGTCTAATGAGTTTCCTGAAACGCCTGGAAAATGAAATTTTAATCGCCGATGGAGCGATTGGTACTCTCCTCCACTCTTATGGAGCCGGTACCTGTTTTGAAGAGTTGAACATTTCACATCCTGAGGACATCATAAGAATCCATAAAGCCTATATTAATGCGGGTGCTGACCTTATCCAGACAAACACATACGCAGCCAATTATATAAAGCTTGAAAGATATGGACTTGAGGATCAAGTGAAAGAGATTAATAGCGCCGCAGTAAGACTCGCCCGACAAGCTGCAGGCAACGATGCCTATATCCTCGGGACGATTGGCGGGAACCGGGGAATCAGACCTTCCGCCATCCCAATTGAAGAGATCAAAAGAAGCTTCAGGGAACAGCTCTACTGCCTTCTCCTTGAGGGTGTGGACGGACTGTTGCTAGAGACATTTTATGATATGGAAGAAATCGAGACGGTGCTGGAGATTGCCAGAAAAGAGACCAACCTGCCAATCATCGCCCAGGTATCCCTCCAGGAAATAGGAATCATGCAGGAACAGACCCCGCTTCAGGAAGCTTTCAATAGACTGGAAGACCTTGGTGCTGACATTGTCGGTCTTAATTGCAGACTTGGGCCCCATCACATGATTTCGAGTCTTGAGCAGATAGAGCTTCCTTCAAAGGCATTTCTTTCCGCCTATCCAAATGCCGGATTGCCTGCCTACACAGATGGTAAGTTCCATTACGAAGGCAATCCCGAATATTTTGGCAAGTCTGCCCGCAGCTTCCGTGACCAGGGTGTCAGGCTGATTGGCGGCTGCTGTGGAACGACTCCTGAACATATAAAAGCATTTGCTGATGAGCTAAAGGGATTTCCACCAGTGTTAGACAAGAAAACCCCTGCGAAGAAACCGAAAATTGTTGTTACACCAGTTGACGTAAAGAGGCCGGTCGCTCCATTGCATGAGCTGGTAAAAGACAGGCCTTCTGTGATCGTGGAGCTTGACTCACCGCGAAAACTGGATACGACTCGTTTTTTTGAAGGAGCAAAAGCACTAAAGGATACAGGTATCGACGCCCTGACCCTGGCTGATAACTCACTTGCTTCACCCAGGATTTCAAATTCGGCAATAGGCCATCTCGTAAAGGAAAAGATCGGTTTGCGCCCCCTTGTGCATTTAACTTGCCGGGATAGGAACATTATTGGACTTCAATCCCATTTGATGGGTTTGCATACACTTGGGCTGCATGACGTGTTAGCCGTAACGGGTGACCCTGCTCGTGTTGGTGATTTTCCTGGTGCATCATCTGTTTTTGATGTTTCTTCCTTTGAATTAATCGAAATGATCAAGCAGTTTAATGAAGGCCTCTCCTATTCTGGAAAAGATTTAGGTCAAAAAGGTGCATTTTCGATTGGCGCTGCCTTCAACCCTAATGTTCGTTCCATCGAAAAGGCTGTCATGAGGATGGAAAAGAAAATCCGCGCTGGTGCAGATTATTTCATCACCCAGCCTGTATACTCCCAAAAAATGCTTTTGGAGGTCCATGAAGCAACAAAGCATATAGAGGCTCCTGTATATATAGGACTGATGCCGCTTACGAGCAGCAGAAATGCTGAATTCCTTCATAATGAAGTTCCGGGGATTAAAATCTCACAGGAAATACTCAATATCATGGCGAAATTTAATAATGAACCGCTGCAATCCAAAAAGGAAGGCATAGCGATTACAAAAGGTTTGATTGAGGCTGCAGCAGAACTGTTTAACGGAATCTATTTAATCACTCCTTTTATGAACTATGAAATGAGTGTCGAGTTATCGAGCCACGCAAATGAATACAGCAGCCGTCTTATGAGGAGGAAACAGAATGTCAACCTTGTTAACTGAACAGATGAAGAAAAAAATCCTGATCATGGACGGAGCGATGGGAACCATGCTCCAGCAGGCAGACCTAACGCCGGAAGATTTTGGCGGAGAAGAATATGAAGGCTGTAACGAAATTCTGAATATAACTGTACCGGAAGTAATTGAAAATATTCACCGGGAATACTTCGAAGCCGGTGCGGACATCGTTGAGACCAATACCTTCGGTGCAACTAGCCTGGTGCTGGACGAATACGGACTGGGCCATAGAGCATATGAAATCAACAAGGAAGCAGCACTTATTGCAAGGAAAGCGGCCGACGAGGCATCCACTCCCTCACAGCCTCGTTTTGTGGCTGGTTCTATGGGACCGACAACCAAAACTCTTAGTGTAACTGGGGGTGCAACCTTTGACGAAATGTCAGTTTCCTATGAAGACCAAGCTCTTGGCCTGATCGATGGCAATGTCGACTTGCTTTTGCTTGAGACGAGCCAGGATTTGCTGAACGTAAAAGCGGCTTATACGGGCATTCAGCGTGCATTTCAGAAAAGTGGCAAAGAACTCCCTCTCATGATATCTGCCACAATTGAACCAATGGGCACGACACTTGCTGGCCAATCGATCGAAGCCTTTTATATTTCAGTCCAGCATATGAATCCGATTGCGATTGGACTGAATTGCGCAACCGGACCGGAATTCATGCAGGAGCATCTGCGTTCACTGTCCTCCCTCTCCACTTCTGCAGTCAGCTGTTATCCTAACGCTGGCCTGCCCGATGAGGAAGGTCAATATCATGAAACACCCGACACGCTCGCTCAGAAGCTTTCCGATTTTGCCGGTGAAGGCTGGCTGAATATTGTTGGAGGCTGCTGCGGAACTACTCCGGCACATATAAAGGCGATTTCAGAAAAAATGCAAGAACGCCAGCCAAGGCAGAAAGAAGAAAACAAGCTGCATATGGTCTCTGGGATCGAGCCATTCATCTATGACGATCCAACACTTAGGCCTATCATGGTTGGTGAACGGACGAACGTAATCGGTTCCCGAAAATTCAAACGCCTGATTTCTGAAGGCAAAATAGAAGAAGCAGCTGAGATTGCAAGAGCCCAGGTCAGAAATGGAGCACATGTCATTGATATCTGCCTGGCTGATCCCGACAGAGATGAACTTAATGACATGGAAGAATTTATTAAAGAAGTTGTTAAAAAAGTGAAGGCTCCGCTCGTGATCGATTCTACCGATGATGAAGTAATTGAAAAAGCCCTGAGTTATTCCCAGGGTAAGGCGATTATCAATTCCATCAATCTAGAAGATGGTGAAGAACGTTTCGAGTCAGTGGCCCGCCTCATCCATAAATACGGTGCTGCTGTCGTTGTTGGAACGATCGAAGAAGAGGGTATGGGTGTTTCCGCTGAAAAGAAATTGGAAATTGCCAAACGATCATACGACTTGCTTGTCAATAAATATAAAGTACCGGCACAGGACTTGATTTTTGATCCGCTCGTCTTCCCTGTCGGCACTGGGGATGAGCAATATATTGGCTCAGCCAAAGCAACCGTAGACGGCATTAGGATGATTAAGGAAGCTCTCCCGGAAACACAAACAATCCTTGGAATTAGCAATGTTTCCTTCGGCCTTCCACCTGTTGGCCGAGAAGTATTGAATTCTGTATTTCTTTATCACTGCACCCAGGCAGGTCTTGACTACGCCATTGTGAATACGGAAAAGCTCGAGCGATTTGCTTCAATCAGTCCTGAAGAAGTCAAAATGGCTGAAGAGCTGTTATTTAATACAACAGATAAGACACTTGCGGAATTCACTGATTTTTACCGTGATAAAAAGAAGGAAACAAAAAGCACCCTGCCTGATATGACGCTTGAAGAACGACTGTCCTACTATGTGGTTGAGGGTACGAAAGAAGGCCTTCAGCCAGACCTTGATAAGGCACTGGACCTCTACCCTGCCCCATTGGATATCATTAACGGGCCATTGATGGATGGAATGAAGGAAGTTGGCAGGCTGTTCAATGATAATCAGTTGATTGTGGCAGAAGTCCTTCAGAGTGCTGAAGTCATGAAGGCTGCCGTATCCCATTTAGAGCCTCATATGGAGAAGAATGATACAACCGCTGCAAAGGGCAAGGTGCTTCTCGCCACAGTGAAAGGCGATGTCCATGATATCGGCAAAAACCTGGTGGATATCATTCTCAGTAATAATGGATATGAGGTAGTTGATCTGGGAATTAAAGTAGCTCCAACTGCCCTCATTGAAGCAATTAAAAAGGAAAAACCAGACATCATTGGCCTCTCAGGCCTGCTTGTGAAATCCGCACAGCAGATGGTACTGACGGCACATGATATGAAGCAAGCCGGTATTAACATTCCAATTCTTGTGGGTGGCGCTGCTTTATCAAGGAAATTCACTGATACAAAGATCGCCAAGGAGTATGACGGACTTGTGTTGTATGCAAAAGATGCGATGAACGGCCTGTCAATCGCGAACCAACTACGTGAACCGGATGGGTATGAACAATTTTTAACTGAACAAAAAGCAAAGCAAGAAGCAGCGATAAATAAGCCAGATTTCACGACAACAGGCCGAAATTCTGCCACAACCGTTTTGGAGCGGCCCAAAGTGACGGCTAAGGCTCCGGTATTTGTTCCGCAGGATACAAAAAGGCACATAGTTAAATCTTACTCGCTGTCCCATATTGAGCCATATATCAACCAGCAAATGCTGCTGGGGCATCATCTTGGATTAAAGGGAAAGGTAGAAAATTTGCTTGCTGAAGGTAATGATAAAGCAGTCAAACTGCATGAAGTTATTCAAAGCCTTTTAAAAGAAGCCACGGTAAATGATTGGATCAAGCCAGCTGCCGTTTATCAGTTCTTCCCTGCCCAGTCAGATGGAAACAGGCTTTATTTATATAATCCAGAACAACCTGATCAAATCCTGGAAACCTTTGATTTTCCGCGACAAGAGGTTGCGCCAGGACTTTGCCTGGCAGATTACGTTCGATCCGTGGATGATTCCAAAAAGGATTACGTCGGAATGTTCGCAGTCACAGCAGGTGCAGGAATTCGGCAAGCAGCAGAACAACTAAAAAATGAAGGCCGATTCCTAGAAAGCCATGCCCTCCAGGCACTTGCCCTTGAAAGTGCAGAAGGTTACGCCGAACTGATCCATCGCCAAATTCGCGATCGATGGGGCTTCCCTGACACACCGGATATGACAATGAAAGACCGTTTTGCCGCCAAGTATCAAGGGCAGCGCTTCTCATTCGGATATCCTGCCTGTCCCGATCTGGAAGATCAGCGTAAGCTCTTCAACTTGATCAAACCAGAAGACATCGGAATCCATTTGACCGACGGATGCATGATGGAACCGGAAGCATCGGTTACGGCTATTGTTTTCTCCCATCCAGAGGCCAGGTATTTCAACGTGTTGAAAA
>NZ_JBIQOE010000306.1:0-6991 GCF_047739415.1 Mesobacillus sp.
ATAGCATGATTTATCTTCAAGTTTCAGAAGCACGATTGAAGCAGTATGGAGAGATTTTCACTGTTATAATTGGTCAATTTTTACGCTATCTTACGAACCGAGAAGAAGCCAAAAACCCTCCTGTTTTAATCATGTTGGACGAGTTCCCTCGATTGGGAAAAATGTCGGAAATTGTCGGAGGATTAGCAACCTTAAGAAGCCGAAATGTTCACCTTATGCTTATCATTCAATCGCTTACGCAACTTGACACGATCTACGGAAAAGACGAGCGAAAAGTCATTGTCGATAACTGTTCATTCAAGCTTGTAATCAATGCAACAGACACCGAAACGCAAAAATATTTCTCTGATATGGCAGGGCAAAAAACGGTCAAATTAAAGACTTTCTCACAAGGGGAAGGGTATCGCAAAGAGCAGACCTTTACCACGTCAGAACAGGGTGTTCCGTTAATTCGTCCAGAAGAATTTGGGGTACTCGAAAAGCCGATTTTATTTGCTTATCGGTTAAGACCTGCGGAACTAGATCGTTCGTTTTGGGATCAGGATTCCGAAATGAGAATGTTAGTTGACAGTAGAGCAGAAGTATCCTAATCCTTATAGACCACTAGTTGCCTTAATGGCAACCTTTTAGCCTTTAGGGCAAGTTTTCGATTCGTGCGATTCGCTCCGTTTAAAAAGGCTGATTCGTACGAATCCATGATTATCAAGGGTTTTGACGACTAATTTATTAAATTTGAGGTGGAATTTTCATGTTAAAAGCACATGAAATTTTAGGTACAGACAAACCGATTTTTAAAGAAAAAAGACCTGAATATTTTTTCTATGATGAAATTGTACATCTGAATGAAAACCCTGAAAAATATAGTGTTGTCGGCTATGCTCAAGTAATAAAATTCAAACAAACTTTCTTTGAACCTGTTTACTCTCTTGATAAAAGTTACTTTAATTGATATAATAAAAGTAACTTAAATTAAAGGAGAATGTTATATGGGTGCTAGAGGGATTCTTGATTTATACGATTTTCATGTAAAAATGTATGATGCTCGTTGGAATGGCGAAAGCGATTTGTATGTGAGTTTTAAGCAACTGGAAGATGATTTTGTAGCTTTGGCAACAGAGGTTGGCTTGGGTTTAGAAAAGATCAATGAAATGTTTGGTCAGCTTTATATTCCACCTTACCAGTATGATATGTTGCCGGAGCATTTGAAAAACTCAAATTCGGCTTACAGAGAAAGAGCCGGTCGCCCTACTCTTGGAGTAACAAAAAAGGTTTCTATCACCCTTCCTAGCGACATTTGGGGGAAGATAGAGAGGGAAATTTCAGGAGATGAAGATGTAAAATCTATGTCTGCATATTTCCGTAAGATGGCTTTAGATCACTTCAAGGGGCGAGTGTGAAAATGAAAAAGTTGCTGATCTACAAAGAGAATGACGATTTTGTCATTGAGAGAGTAAATGAATTTAACCATGCTTTTAAACGAACTTTCATAAGTGAACAGGGTCTTTTAGAGGGATTGCAGGCTTATCGGCTAGTCATAAGTGAATACGAACTGGAAGTATCAGACGAATTGTGGTCTATGGTTCTGAACTTCCTGAATAGCAAGGAAATGCAATGAACTGTAAATATTGCGGTTCACTAAATGAAAATACTGATAACTGCGGTTTTTGTGACGCTCCTTTGAAGAAGCAGCGTCCACAATTAAAAGATTTTGTGTACTTGGAACAGGCGGAATTGCCCTTCGCTCAGCTGTCGCTATTTCACACTTATGATTTGTTGATTTTGCTTCGATTGGTGAGAGAGGAAAGGACGAAATGCTATCACCTCATGAGAAGCGTTCAGAAGGGTTCAGAATTGATTGAAATTGATTCTGACACTTTAGCCTTTGGAGAAAGTGAATATAGGCGTTATACGGCTCGTATGAAGGTTATAGAGGGTATCTTAATTGATCGCATGGGTTACAAACCAAAAAGAGTTGACGATAAATTACTTGAGAGCCTTAGAGTAAAGATCGAAAATGGCTAGAAAAAAGGTGAATTTATTGATATTGTCGAAATATAGAAAAACGAGAAAAACCGCCCTGTCTTTGGTCGGATAGGCGGTTTCTCGAAACGTGCAAGGGATTAGACCCTTTTATATACTTTTGAATATTTATATTCTACCATATCGGGTTTAATTCCTGCTACATAAGGGAGAGAAAAAGTAGTGGGAAAAAATGTTATAGACTTTGAACAAGCTGAAAGAAATGCTAGAAAAAGAGATTTTGAGAAAGATTCAGAAGCTAGATTAAGAGCAGAAGAATTAAAAAAATCGTTACTAGACCAATTAAAAGAACTTACTGGTGAGGAACATTTTATCGGAACCAGTAAAGACCCATTTGCAGGGGAGCCATTTAATCAGACCATGCATAGGAACTTAGATTTATTAAATAGAATTGGGTATCTTAATCAAGCCGAAGGTGATTTCTTATTCAGGATTCAAGCCTATTTAGAATTTAAAAGTAATGTGATTATTTGCAGGGAAGATAAGTTTAAAAAGAAAAAGAAAAATGTTGAAGATGATTTTGAAATCCCTAAATCTGCAACGGTTTCAGATATTGCTGAAATGATTGGTAAATCTCGCAGACAAACGTCTGAAATAATGAATTCTTTGAAGGAAAAAGAGATTTTACTTAATCCCGAAGGGGCAGGACAAATTATTGAAAATGGACGTACTGTTAGTCCTAGAACATGGATTGTAAATCCTTATATTATGATTTGTGCACCTAGAAAAAATAATGTTCAATTGGACAAACTGACCATGAGATTATTTCAACATTCTTTGAAGAACCTTAAAGATCAGAATGGTAAAAAGGTAACTTTGCCTGCTAGATTTTTTTAATAAAGATTTTAGATTGTATCTGAAAATGATACGGTCTTTTTTATTATTTGGAATTTTTTAGGTGTGCGGAATTCCTCTCACTTTTACCCTAAAATGAGAGGAAAACCTCACACCCTAAAAAGTACAACAAACCTAGTCATATCAACGCTTTAACCCCCTTTTAACAAACTCTCTCTATTATCACTATTGTTTAATAGCAATTCGCCCTTTGTTTTGCAACACCTAATTTTGTTTATTTTTCGTATCTGCCCTAAAGGCTAAAAGGTTGCCATTAAGGCAACCAAAAACCGTCCGTAAGGAGGGGGGTTCTGAAATAGAACAGGGTATAGAGCAAACAAAAATAGACCTCTCCAATATTGGAAAAGTCTATCTTGTTCCATAAGTGTTACCAGCCACTTATGAAGGTTTCAAAAAAATTGGAAGGTCTATTCCTAGAGCCAACCCCTCTTAGGTCGGTAAGAAACATTGTATCATTTAACGCTCTAATTCATGCGTTTTTTGCCCTCTGTAGCGTTCTTTCTCTTGTCGCTTCTGTTCCCTATTCTCACGTTGTTGAGCCTGTTCTACACCCTGTACAATGCCTTGTAGGAAGTCTGTGCCAAAACCATGACCGCCTTTATGGTTTCCTGAATCGTAATCTTGAATGGCTTGCTCCATTTTCGGCTTTTCTGGAAGTGCTTCTTGTAATTTTTCCTTGTAATTATTAAAGCTTTCCTTGTCCTTGAAGCCTAATTTTTCGATGGCTGCCTTATACTGATCTCGTTTTTCTAAATCCCTTGTATGCTCGTTTTTGGCTTCTTTGGAGAAAAGCATTTTCCCTTTCAGGAATGGGTTATTTTCGGTTTTCTCAATCTTCTTTTCAACCTCATGTAATCCTTTGTAATAGGCTTCGGCAGTATTCACTCGCTGATTTGCCTGATCGATCACTTTGATTTTGCCCTGCAATTCATCAATCTTTTCACCACGAGCCTTGATGGTCGATTTAATGCTATCAATCGGAATCGTTTTCCCTGCTTTGTCATTAACCTCTTTCAGCTTCATGGCGGTTTCATATCTCATGTACTGACCAGCAGTTTTCAATTCAGGATATTGTGAAGCTACTTCTCGAATTTGCCCTTGTTTTATAGCTTTTTCTGCATTGTCTAAAGTGCTTTTTTGCTCTCTGATTTCTTGCTTCTGCTTATAGATACTAGAAACTTTTTCTTCTCGTTCATTCTTGAACTCTCTAGCCTTTTCAAAAAATTGATCATTGGTAGAGAATTTTAATTTATCCCTGTAATAATCAAGCTTCTGATCGTGGTAGTCATAATCTTTTTGAAGTCGCTCAATGCCCTTTTCACAACGTTCTTTAGTGAGCCTGTTTTCCTTTATTTTCAATGGGTTTAGCCAATTTATATTTTTAATTTCATTTTGGTTTCGGTCGATTTGAGATTGAATATTATCTTGCCTATTGATATGACCATGTGCCTTTTCAAAGGCTTCTGATTTCCAATTCAAATAGCTTTCTGACTTAGAAATTCGTTGTTCCCATTGGTCAATCTGTTGTCTGCGTTCCTCAATTTTTTCAAGGGAAACAAAGCCTTTCACGACAGGAACGGCTTTTTTAATGTCCACCTTTTCGGCAGCGGTCAAGAAATTTTGTTGTTTCTTCTCCTGGGCGATCTCTTTCTGCAGAACCTGTTTTTCCTCACGATATTTTTGCAGGTCCACAACTAAACGGTTATATTCTTGGCGGTCACGATTGATATTTCCTCGATCAGACACTTTCCCTTCCTTCTCCATTGCAGAAGCAACGTGGCCAAGATGAACAGTTGGCATTTGTTCAAGTCCACGTGCTTCATGTGAAAGGTGGGAAATACGTTCCTGAATACCCTCTTTTTCAAGTGCTTTATTGGCATGATCTGCCCATTGTTCTCTCCATTGGGTTAATAATTCTCGGTCGTTCCAGTCACGATTTTTAACGGTGAAGCCTTCCTCTGAAATTTCTCTTGTTGTCATCATAACGTGAGCATGAGGATTTTCTTTATCGTCTCGGTGAATGGCAATATCAGCTACCATTCCCTTATTTACAAATTCGGTTTGAACATAATTTTTAATTAATTCGGTTTGTTGCTCATTGGATAATTCTCTTGGTAAAGCAACATTGATTTCTCTTGCCAATTGGGAATTTTTGCGTGTCTCTGATTTCTCAACTTCATTCCATAAACGATTACGATCTTGCACCCATTCAGGGGCATGAGAAGGAGAAAGAATCATGGTTTCAGGTTGCACTTTTCGAGCATAGTATTTTGTTTCTCCTGTGCGTTCATCTTCCAATCGTTCGCCTGAACGATAAGAAGCAGAAGCAACAGCCGATTGCCCTTTGCTTCGTGAAATAACTTGTGCGGAAAAGTGATAGATAGCCATTGATTAATCCTCCTTTCATAGTCGCTACACGCATACCCTTTTGACCGAAACGGAAAGTGAAGAATCGCAAGATTGTTCACTTTATGTTTTGGCTTCGCCGATAGGCGATAATGCTTTTTTCCACTTCCGTTAGGAAGGGGATTGGTTTTTGTTCCGAAGGAACCGCACACAAACGAAGTTTGTATAAGTGCGCCCTTGCTCTTCGATCTTCGGGAATCAGTGCCACACTCCATTGTGGCGATTCTTGCTCTTTGTCTAGTATTCTAGCACTAGTTTAGATATAATTAAAGAAAAATATGGCAATGCAGGAGGGTTTTAGAATGGCTCGTAAATCTGACGAAGAAAGATTAAGAGAATTAGAAGAACAAATGGAGAAGATAAAGGCTAGAAAAGAACAAGTGGCTAGCCGATTAAAAGAGAAAGAGAGAAAAGCAAGAACAAAGCGATTGATTGAAATAGGAGCAATTTTCGAGAAGCATTTTGATATTGAAGGAGGTCAAGAAGAAGCTGAAAAATTAGCACTAGGATTTAAGCAATCAGTTTTGAAAAATAAAGAGAAAGTCCTATCCATGTCAAAAGAACAAATTGAACAAGCAAACAAAAATAGAATAGGAGATCAAAAACGTGAAGAAGCTACCGTTAAGTAAGATTTTTATAGTTTCAGTTTTCGTTGGGGTGGTTGTTAAAGGAATTGCAGGGGGCAGGGGAGTAAAAGCAGTCCTCTTAAATTTAGTAGCTACTTTCGCCTTAACTTTTGGAGTAAGTATGATTCTACCTCCATTTTCTCTGATAGGGGATTTAGTAAATTTATATCTTTGGGTCGGTATGATCTACACGATTGCAGTTCACTGGAGAGATAAAGATATTGATAGTGAGGGAGCTTTAGGGAAAGCGACTTTCTCCACTATGAAAGATTTGCAGAATGAGGGTCTAGTAGGTGCAGGGGTTGTTTTAGGAAAAATGAACGGTCAACTAATCGAAAAACCTTCTAAAAAAGAAGGTCATACGCTTGTGATTGGTGGAACAGGAACAGGAAAAACAAGAGGGCATGGGATTCCAACTTTAGTCCGTTGGGAGGGTACAGGATTAGTCGTTGATATTAAAGGCGAATTGAACCAAAAGACCGCCCATTTGAAGCCGAATTCTATTATTTTTTCTACCGAAAAACAACTAGCGAGATATAATCCTTTGGATTTTGTGAAGGAGATCGAGGACGTTCAGGAAATCGGTAGAAATATGTTCCCTGTACCACAAAAAGGAGATCCATTTTGGGTGCAATGTGCTCAATCCGTTTTCGCGGCTGCGTGTTGGGAATATCGAAATGAAAAAAGCTTTGCCGAAGTGGCTCAATTTTTATGCAGTATGCCAGGGCAAGAAATTATTCAAATCCTTCTCGCCAGTGAGCAAATGGAGACTCGTATTCTTGCGAATACCGTTACCGATCTGAAGCCTGAAGCATTGGCAGGAATTTTTGCAGAGATCAGAGGGAAATTGGCTACAATTGCAGTTGATAAAACGATTCAATATGCCACTTCTAAAAGTGATTTTAGTCCTGAAGATATTGAAAATAGCATGATTTATCTTCAAGTTTCAGAAGCACGATTGAAGCAGTATGGAGAGATTTTCACTGTTATAATTGGTCAATTTTTACGCTATCTTACGAACCGAGAAGAAGCCAAAAACCCTCCTGTTTTAATCATGTTGGACG
>NZ_JBIQOE010000307.1:0-66838 GCF_047739415.1 Mesobacillus sp.
CTAGCATCTTCTTCAGTTTTTTTCTTAATTCAGATTGCTTGTCCAACTTCATCCACTATCACCCCCTTTAAAGATTAAATGTTTCTTGTTGTCTCATAACATCTAAATATTTTGCATTGACCGGATCCTCTATTGCTTCACCTACATTAACAATTAATAATTGTCCTATTTGTTCGCCCCAATCTAATCCTCTAATGTATGAGGAAAACTTATCTTTTTGTTCTTCATCCTCAATTAAAAATACTAGTTTAGGATTATCTTCACTGTTTCCAGGAATTGAATTAACCAACAGCTGGTGTTTACTTAAATCATTTGAAGTTATTACTCCGGAAAGTTCTTCAACTTTTTTAAAATCGGACTTTGAAATATATGAGACTAAAACCGCCTGGTTAATCGCTTCATTTTTCTTAATTAATACTAATCCATCAATATTTAAAAACTGCTTTTCACTAACTTTTTGTGATGCAAGATAAGAAGGAAGCCACTTTACGCTACCAGGCATATTTGCAACGTAATTGTGTCCGTAAGCTGCCAAATTTACAGCCTGTAAAATACTTTTCTTTCGATTACCAAAATCCTTAAATATCAGCCCATATGGATCTTCTGAAAAATCATCTAATGTTGCAAATAAAAGATCACTACAGTAAAAACCTTTCTGATACCAAGTTTGATATTTAGTAGCTATCAATCTTTGATAAGAAATATTTGTTCGATTCTCATTAGAAATATAAATTAAGACAGGTGGAACATCAGTTGGATAACTTCTTAAAACATCATGCTCCTTATAAAAACCTTTTATGAAATAATCGTTTTGCCCTTTTATCTTTTCAATCATCTTTTTTTCAGAACGTCTAATTGTTCTTTCATATTCTACAAAAACAGGAGTAGAATCAGCTACTTGAACTTTTTTAAAAAACCAAAGAGAATCTGGTAAAAACACATTCTTGAATGAATGTTCCATATCGATACGATACGCAGCATCCCTTTCCCCTCTATAATCCATTTCATAATGTTCAGGACAATTAATTTTTGCTTGCTTCGTCAAATGAGCAACACTCAAATGATGTTCAATATATGCGCCCTTCCGATACTTTTTATTAGGGTCCCAAATTATTTCTTTTTCTCCATACAGACCTTCTACATGCGAAATGCCTTTACCAGCCAAGGTAAACACATTACCAACTCTTCCTTTAGATGATTCATTGTTAATCGATCGAAAAGGAATTGGATAAATATAATTTGCATCGGTTAATTTTTTCATTCTTCGATTAATACTAACCCTGGCAACATGTTCATCTTTAATGTCATTCCAGTACATTTTCCAAAGATATTTAAAATCAACGTAACCAAAATCATAAATATCTAAAAATATTTGCTCTTCCCTTTCAGTTATATTAATTGCCATAGTCTACTTCACAACCTATTCAATCTTATTTTAAAGACTATCCCAAGGATTAGCTGAGGCTTTAACTTCCTTTTTTTCCTTCTTTTCATTATCAATTTTAAATTGAAAAACTATTTCTTCTTCCTCTACTGTTTGGGAACTCTCTTTTTCCAAAGCTATTTCTTCAGGTTCTGAAGCCCTCACAACTTCATTCGAAACTGGTTCCGAAACTTCCAAAATCTCTTCTTTTTTTTCAAAAACTTCTTTAACAACAAGCTCTTCTGGTTCAGAGATCGCTACCTTTTCAAGCTCCTGAGTTGTTTTTTTAACTATTTCTTCTTCAGGTAATGCAAAGTTAATTTTTAAATCTTGTATCCCTTTCTGTTTTTTGACCTTTTCTTCTCGGTCCATTGCCTCTTTCCATGTACGTTCTAAAACCTTTTCAATAACTTCTGGATTAATCTTCTTATGTCTAGGAGCATCCATTAGAGCAGAAAAAGCCCGTGATGCAGAACGTCCTGTACTTAATCTCATATACGCATAGTTTTCAGGAGTGTTTTTTAAATTTTCTTCAAATAAATCTTCGTGATTAAAATATCTTTGAACAGTAGATGCATCATCAGGATTTTTAACTTTATACGCAATTAAAGAATTAAAATTACGCAAAATCGCTTGTGCTGCTTCGACTGGCATTTGCGAAACCAAACCTTGAGCTGCACCGATCAAAGGTACTTTTACATAACGTGTTCTATCGGCCATATCAGAAACTACTTGAGCATTAGTACTTATAAAAGAAGGTAATTCATCAGCTATTATTGGATGGATTGCTAAATCCTCCCCTTGCTCAATTAGTTCCTCCCTTGTTAATGCAGCCTGGTAAATCATCGTTAAAGCCATAGATCCATACATTTTCTTTTCAGCTTCATTTTTTATTTTAGAAAGATCTAAAATTGTAATTTTCCCTTCATCCATCCACTCACGCCAACGGAAACCACACGTATAAGTACCAGTAGCCTTACTCAGCAAAGTTGATAAAGAAAAATGTTCTAGTTTGTTTCTTGTACTATCTGTTAATTCACGATGTTGTCTTCGATTTTGAGTCACATTTTTAGAGTCTGGATTCATCATTTCTGCTAATTCCATTAATGTATGATAAATTTCTTCATATTGCGGAACGTCCTTGATTTGTTCAGCTATGGTCAAACAATAACTAAAATCCCTAAATATCCGATTAACGTTAATGATTGAAGCTTCACCACAATATTGAAGAGCAATACCAGCATGTAACATATTCCGGTCAGGTCTTACCCCCCAACCTTCAGGCCAAATCCTTTTTAATACTTCAGCAATATTTTTACTTACTGAATCGGGTGTAGAATCAAAATCTACATCGAAAACATTGAAAGGATAAAAACGATCATCTTTGCTGTTTGGACAGATATAATTTACATGATCAATTAATTCTTCCGAAAGATTCGAAACTAGTAACTTAGACAGCTCCCCATGAGGATCAATTAAATAAAACCCAATTTTACTTTCACCTTTAGCTTTAAGCTCATTTAACTTCAATTCTGAAATATCATTCATGAAATTTTGAAGGAAAACCGACTTTCCGGATCCAGATCCCCCAAGAGCCAACAAATGAGTACTTAAATAATCAGGATTCAAATAAATGTTAGTTGTCCTCATTCTGTATGTATTAGTACCAATTTTTAAAAAGCGTCCTTGACCATTTTGTTTTACTTCATTAGCTAACTTAATGATCTCTTTCGGTGCTTCAAGATTTTTCAATTCAAGCCTGGTTAAACGACTATTATTAACAGTTCTAGAAGGCAATCTCATTAATCCACTTAATTCCTCAATGTTTAAAATAACCCTCTTTAATCCTCTTTCGTAAAAAGGAAATCTACGTTTCTTCCAATCGGAAATTAATAATGGTTTAATATGCATCCAACGTTCCCTAGCTGTAAATTTATTTAAAGCTTCCGAAGTAAACTGACCAAAGCTACGCCCTAACTCTTTAACTATTGTCCTGGCTCGTTCTTCATTATCTGATTGAGCCATAAGTCGAATAACACAATGACCTAACAATTTTGTCTGCTTGGAGTAAACACTTGATTCAAAAAGTTCAACCTTTTCCCTTTCCTTTTCCATATCCCAATTCTTAACAATCTTTAATGCTTTATCGAAATTGTTCTGATATTTAGTAGCAGGCTGCAACAAAATTTGAACCATAGCTCGTTCATTAGAATCCAAATCAGATAAAGAATTTACTATTGCACTTTGGCTATCAACAATGTCATTTATAAACGTTTTAATTTTTACAGGATAATCTCTATCTAACTTTAAAGAAGTACCTGTTACAAAACGATCCCAATCCTGTACTAATGTATCCTCCACCTTATGAATTTCCATTTCTGGATGCTCACCAATAATTTTACGCCTAATTTCATCCCCTACAGATTCATTAACCGCCCAAAAATAATAGCCAATTTCATTTTCATCTGCTTCAATTTCCCAACTAATCCAAGGCCATTTTATTATTTTTCGATACCATTCACGCATCAAAGATTCAATAACCTCACCAGCTAATGTTTCATCTTTAAAATAATTCAAACTATGATCCCTATGCGCCAACATCTTATACCTAACACCTGGACCAATTAACGGAAACAAATGATACCTCACAATTCACACCCCCTCTAATAACCTCAAAAACTCCACCTTATATTTTTCAAAACTCTTCCCCAACTCTTCCCGATCTCACTCACTCACTCTCTCTACTCTCTCTCACTCTCTCTACTCTCACTCACTCTCTCTCACTCTCTCTACTCTCTCTCACTCTCTCACTCTCTCTACTCTCACTCACTCTCTCTCACTCTCTCTACTCTCACTCACTCTCTCTCACTCTCTCTACTCTCTCTCACTCTCTCACTCTCTCTACTCTCACTCACTCTCTCTCACTCTCTCTACTCTCTCTCACTCTCTCACTCTCTCTACTCTCTCTCACTCTCTCACTCTCTCTACTCTCTCTCACTCTACTCTTACACTCACTACCAACTACCCGCCCACCACCCTCAACCCCTCTCACTCTTACACTCACCTATGAGCGTTCTTTGCCTGTATTTCTTAAGTCCACCTATAGGGGTCACGGGTTGTAACGTAGTGGAGAGCCGTGACCCCTATAGGTGGACGACCCAAAGAAAGAGGGCAAATAACGCGATTCCGTCAGGATCACTAGTTGAAAATGGGTGGTGGGCGGGTAGTTGTCATGATAAACACTTTTAATTCAGTTTTAATAACATATTAGAAACATAATTTAAGATATTTTAACAACACTTGCACTTATATCTAATATGATACTAAAACACGGTTACCATTTCAACTGTTAATAAGTTATTTTTATCCTGGTTTACCTCTAATTTTTAAATTTTTTGGCGGCCCTCCCACCCCTCCTTTAAAACTACTTAATTGCTTATACGGTTTTGGGGCATTTATTTCGGGACCATTATTTCCCATTTTATCAGCTGGAAATTGTATTAAGTTTTTGTTTTTGTTCTCTTCTTTTTCTGGTCCGCTTGGATCTGTTAACAATGTGTATTTTGTTTCAGCTGCTCTTCCTCGGCCAGAAACTTCTTTCGAAATAATCCCTTCTTCCATTAACTTTTTGACAGTCCGATCTAGGTTACATTTAGATGTTTCATTTAACTCTTCTAATGCAGATCGATTAGAAACAACCCAAACACCATCATTTTCTTTTAGTTTTTCTATGAATTTATCACAAGCATCTTTTAATGTTTTATTCATTCTTTCTTCTGGAGATTTTTTTCTAGTATATCTTCTAGGATATAAACCAGTTATTCTTTTAACCCACGTTGAAGAAAGCCCCCAGGTTCCGGAATATGCAGAACGGGCTTGTCTTTCCACTTCTTTCCATGGAAAATCCGAAGTATCTTTGCAAACTGTACTATACCAATATTCAAGTGCTGTTATACATTCTCCAAGGTTATAATTTAACTCCTTATATAACAAAGAAATAGTTAAAGCAGTCTTCCTTCTTAGGCCAATTTGAGGCTCTTTTGTTAGGAGCTTTTTATAAGCTGGATCATTATAAATTGCTACTTTAGGAATATAAGTACCATTTCTCTTAATGTTCGTGTTTTGGCGATTTCCACCTAATTCTTTTCGTAATTCCACAAAGTCAGAAAGAGAATATTTCGTCTTAGTACAATAGACAATATTTGTAGGAATACGAATATATCTTTCGCCTCCAAATACATAATCTACAGTCTTTCTCTGCTTGTCTTCTTGGTTTTCAAATCCTTCTTTAAACAAATCTACTAGCCAGCTGTTTAAATCGTTGTAAAACCGTCCTGTATTCGTGAAATCATCTTTTGTTTTATGGGGACCAAAAGCTTCACCTTCAGGAGTAAAAACAAACCAAACATGAAACCCATTTGGAGTAGCATTAATAAACGTCGGTTCTAGCCCTTTTACAGCGCAGAAGCCCACGATTTCGCTTACTGAAACATCAGGATTGTCTATATCAATAACAAACGAATGAACGCTATTTAAAGCAGACTTACGACGTTCCCAAGCTGCACGTTTTTTGCTAACGTTAAAAGTTCCATAAGTCATGTATTCATAGCCAGATTGAACATATTTTAAAATAGTGCTAACAGATCGCACCCAGGTAGTCTGATTTTGACTCTGTAAATCGTTCTTATCCTTTCCAAGATGGATCCAACCAGGCTGCATCAATTTACGGCCAGTTGCATCCTTCTTGCCCTTTGTAGCCTGAATAGCAATACGATCATGGAATATCAAATAAAGAACTTCAGACAGATATAGTTTCTGTCCGTTATGGATCCCTACGACTCTATCAAATTTTAAAGTACTAGAAAGTTCGGTAAATTCCGTTTGGTGAGAAAGCATATCTGAAGAATATGCATAGGTAAGATTCATGTCTAAGTGTGTCTCCTTTCAAAATAAAAACGGTATTGGAGCAGGGTCCAACACCGTTTACACACACAGATAGACAGAATTATTTTCGAGGAAAAAAATCATTGAAAATGTTGTATATATCTAAAAAATAGGGTAAAATGGAAGTAAGTAAATATGTTTATTTAGTAAACGTTGGAGCGTTTACTTTTGTCCGGTGCGTTGGAGCGCAATATCCGGAAGTTTAATATCTCTTTTGGGTGAAACTTTTTTATCTAATCTATTTTAGGTGAAAATAATTCCATCCTACCTGTGTGTGTAGCTGGTGTTGGAACCGGCTACTATTTTTTTATGCAATTTTTAAGGTAAAACTAGGATATATTGGAGTCTCCCTTCCAGAGAACCGATTATTTAAATCTATTAAACTCATTCTATCATTTTTTTAGAAAAATGGAATACTTGACCAAAAAGAGGTTGAAATTATGACAAATTTCGTCTCTTTTTCTTTTATTATTTTAATTCATCTAAAAATATAAATAAAGTGTTTTTTACGGTTTTCCTTGCAATATTATTTCCAGTTACTTTGAACGTATTTATATATATATACGAAAAAATATATCTATATATAATAAATGAAAAGTTCCTAAAACCCTTTAATATAAAGGTTAACAACATATATTTTATATATATATTTTATGTTGACAATAGGGGATATAGGTATTAATATATAGACATGGAGATATTAAACTTTTAAGGAGAGGATTAACAGTGAACAAATTAGAAATCAAACGCTTTAACATGGATGCTGGTAACTCTATTACCGCAAGTATTATTAATGGTAGCAAGGATATTTTGGAGCTTCAGACAGCGATAGTAAAGCTATCAAACTCAAAAGCTAAAGATTACATTACAGAAAAGGTTGCTAAGTCAGATTTAAAAGATTCTATTTTAATAGAAGTAAACGGACAAGCTTATCTAGTAGGTAAGATTGCTAAGAGCATGGCTGGTAACGATCTTCATATCAACAAAGAATTACATAGCAAACTAACTTCAGACATTCCATATATAATGTTCTTGGCAAGCGTATCTGTCTATGAGGCTGAAGAAAATTACGATTCCAACGAAGATACTCAATTGGATATTAAATATTTCAGTACAATGCTTCCGATCTTTGAACTAAAGTCAGCTGAAAAGTTTTCAACTGTTAAGGAGCAAATGGCAGCTCGATTCCAAGGAGAACATGAATTCAAAGTATTAACTCCTGGTTGCATTAAAACCATTAAAATTAATATAGAGCAAAGTAAATGTTATGAAGAAGGGCTTACAGCTAAATACGGCCTTCAGTATAACTTTGATTTAACTCCTAATGCTGTTTCAGGTAAATTTGCTGGTCATAATACGGTTATGGTTGATATAGGCGGAGGAACAATAGATGAAGTACTTCTTCAAATCGGATTAAAACCACCTAAATCTAGAGACGACTTTCAAACAATTACTGAAGTTCCATACCTTGGAATGATTAAGGATTTAAGGGAAAGATTACGTTCATATTTTAAATCAGCAAGAGAATTAGAGGACTTTATAGTTGCTAATCATACCAACGATGAATATATTTGGGTGGATGGTTTAAATGGCAACCAGGTTAATCTAACAGAAGTAATAAAAGGAGCTTTGACGGATTATACCGATCAAATCATGGATATTATTTTAAATTCATATCCTCGATTAGAAAACGGCCAATTTTATAAATTTAATTACTTCGGTGGCAATGCACCAATCCTTAAAGAATTTATCTTAAACCACTTACAAGATAAATTTAGTGATCATATTGTCAGAGAATATCATCACATTGAACCGGATAAAACAGCTCGTTTCTTAAATCTCTATGGATTAGAAATTCTAAGTAAACAAAACACATTGGCTGCTAGTGAAAAATAATCAAAGGATTGGTACCATTGACTAAAAGAAAACCGAAATTCTCGGTAGTAACAAATGAAATGAGCGATGAAACATATAAGAAAATGGAGAAGCTTGTTAACAAAAGACTTTTTTCCCAAGCTGTAATTGATCTATTTGAAAGCAAAGATCAACATGAAAAAATATTGGCCGAATTAAAAAATGAAATTGAGACCTTGAAGAAAACGCTACTACAAGAGATTACCAAAGTAAGCAAACAAATTAGTAATATCAAGGTTGCTGTTCCTGGAACTGAACTGAAAGATACTGAGGAAGCTTCTGGATTTTCAATTGCTCCGGAATTTACTGAAGGCGACGAAGTAAAAGGGAAAATAGAAGAAGACATCGATTTAGATTTTTGAAGTATTGGTCCAGATTATTCTGGGCCTTTTTAATTTTTTAAAGATCACCTGACATAACAGAGGGAATTTTATACCTTGTCACGAATGTTATAACCAGGGGTGATACGTTATGACAAATGATACGGAAAGCTCACAAAGTATCTATAGTAGTGGGGATGTAGCAACTATCCTAAAGATTCAGGAATCTACCTTACGTAAATATTGCATTATGCTAGAAAAAGCCGGTTATAAAATCCATAAGAATGAACACGGACATAGAGGTTTCTATGACAAAGACGTTATAACACTAAAAAAACTACTAGAGATAAAAAAACACCCTGATATGACGTTAGAACAGGCCTGTAACGCTGTGATTTCATGGATTAGGGAAAGTGGTGGAACGAAGCATGATACAACCGACATATCACCATATAACCAACATAACACAAGTGATGACGATAATAGCATAGGGCAATTTCGGAAGGAATTCCAGGAGTACCAAAAACAACAAGAAGTATTTCAAAAGGAGTTAATAAATCAACTTAATAAACAAAATGAGTACATCAAAAACTCATTAAATGAACGTGATGAAAGATTGTTAAACGCCATTAAACAATCAATGGAGCATCGACAACAAATAGCAGCTGCCAAGGAAGAAAAAGAAGAAAATACAAACAAGAAAAAATGGTATAAATTTTGGTGAGCCAAAAAAGAGCTTCCATTTTTGGAAACTCTTTCATCTGGTAACAAATACAGATTTACTACCTAGGTAAAATCTGATATCTTTATTAACAAGACGGATAATGATTTTCCTCGATTTCTGATTCAGGATCCGTCCTTGACCTGTTTTACCCTCTATATTTTTTATAGGGGGTCTTTTTATATATCGGTTATATCTTTCATAATTTTAATAGTTAACATAATAAAAATCATCCTTATTTAAGAACATTTTGATAGTACTTAGCAGGATCTACAGGATTTCCATTTACCCTGACTTCAAAGTGAAGGTGATCACCCGTTGAATCTCCTGTACTTCCAACATAACCAACAACAGCACCAGCTCGAATTGTTTTACCTGCTGGTACGCCACTTGTTTTCATATGAGCATATCTAGATGTAATACCATTACCATGATCAATAAATACCACATTTCCGTACCCACCTAAAAAATCTGAAACAATAACTTTACCAGGAGCAATAGCAACTATGGGTTTTCCTCCAACACCATTAGCTGCGATATCAATTCCAGAATGCATCTTTGCTTCATTTGTTATCGGATGAATACGCATACCGAAAGGGGAGGTAATATTAGTTGTAAATGGAACCGGCCATAAAAATTCTCCACTACCTCTGATTATCATTCCTGAATTAACAAACTGTTGGGCGTAGTTTAGAACATCTCTTACATAACCGGTATCATGGTTATATTCGAATACAGCACCTTCATAATCTCCTGAAGCTGCTCCATTAGCAGCCAATAAATTTGCTGCACTAAATGCTGCATCATAAAGATCCCAAGGTGATGCTATTCCGTCACCGTTACCGTCTAATCCATATCCTCCATATTTCTTTATCATAGCAGGGTTACTTAATACCGACTGAGGAATATTACCATCCCCATATCCACCACAAGAGGGATATGCCCAGCCAATCCACGTACAATCCATAAATTGGAAATGTCCGATTGCTCCCATATAACTCTCCATAATATCTATAGTTGAGAAATTAGTTTCTACTTTATGAACAGCAGCAATCAGATTCCAAGGTACACCAAATTCTTCTTGTGCAGCTCTATAGATCGGTAAATATTCAGCAGGAATTTCATTTGCTCCTATTTCAGAAATTCCATCACCAAATCCTGTTTGCTGTTCCTCCATCGAACCGAAAAATAGGAATAAAATAAAAAACATAGCTACCAAAGAAAGGGCAAATATTAAGCCAGCAATTAGTATCGTTTTCCTGAATTTCCATATAGCTAAATCAATCGTAGTCTGTGCAGTTGCTTTTATCACGGGCAACCACCATCATTCATAAAATCACTAACTTTCCAATTTTCATCTTTTCCCTGAAGAGTTACCCAGACACAAGTTTTATACAGCTTTTTATTTCCATTATCATCTGAGTCTTCTAGACTAACACTCATATTCCATATTCTTTCATCTTCTGTTCTGCTTTGTACCGGAAAGAATTCTCCTGATAAATATTTTGTATAAGGTCTTGAAATCTCTTGTCTTCGAGGATTCTCTACTTTTTCATTATAGAATTCGTCCGTCATAAACTGTTTACTATTTTCTAAATATGACAAGGGTTCTTTTGCATTATAAGTCATATAAGATTTTACAAAGCTTTCTGCAATATTTTTAGTAACCTCGTTAACATCAATTTCTGGCTGATTAATTGTTTTATCTTCTGTTTGTTTAATTATTTCAGAATCCTTTTTTTCTACTGTCTTTTCAGGAACAATATCTTGTATTCTAGTATTTTCTGCTGGTTGATGCTCTTTATTGTTACTCATACTTGGGAGAATAAAAAATTGATAGGCAAGTAATATTCCTATTAGAAATACAAACAACAATACAACTAATAAATTTCTCCTTTGTCGTCTATTCATGGTTTACTCCTTTATCTAAATATTTCGGATGTTACTAAGATTCTTTTATCAGCTTCAATACCTAACGCTAAAGTCTTAATAGGTAAAACAACTTCTGCAACAACGCCAGGGTAATTCATTGTATTTCCGTAGCCATCATCAAAAGGTAAATCGTCCTGGTCAACAACATGCAGCTGCTCAATGATTATTGGGCCAGTAATAAGTTCATTATCAATTGGAGTGTTACTAGAATCTAAATTAAAGCGTTTTTGTAACATATCGGTGAATAGCTTTTCTGCATCGGTTTTATTTGTAACTTCAATATCAACGTAAAAGGCTGTTTTCTCGATATCAATCAATTGGTATATGTCACGGTTTATATCATCAATTCCTTCAGTATATTTTCTTTCTATAAAACCTATATAAGCGTTGTCTAAAAGAATCATGGAGATAGGAATAAAAAGCAACAAGGTTACTAAAGAAATAAGAAGGATCCCAACCCCAGCTGTTCCATTTTCATTAAAAAGAACTTTCTTCATCGTACAACCTCCAATGAAATTCCGTATATATCAGCACTTATTGGAATAGGATTAACTTCTATTAAAGGTAGGAGGGAGGCCGATGGTTGAAAAAACGGAAAATTGTATTGATACTCTAAATTCGCTGTCATTGGTTCACCGAAATTTACACTCCCTTTTTGAGTTCCAGTTAAAGTAACTCTAGAAACGTCAAATCCTTTATTTTCTAGAACTTGAAATACATACGTTTCAACTTCAGGAGTCAAGCCACCGTTTGCTTGCATTGCATCTTTTATAGTCGTATCAGCAAGATCGTTTAACTCTGTTGCATGTACTATGTAATCGTATAGAGTAACAACACCTAGCGTAAATGTTATTCCCATGAGCAAGCTTCCTATAAAGGCAATTAAACTATCTATAGATCCTTTTTCATCCTTTAAAGATTTCTTCATTAAAAGCAATTTGGACCGAATCTGCAACATCCTTTTTACCTCCAATTTCGCTCCAATTTTTAATTTTAATAGTCTTCCAAACTATTACTTTCTTTTTAAAATCTCCAAGATCAAGTTTCCTCGGAACAGCTCTATATTTAATAGTTAAAAGATCACCAAGTTTAGCATTTTCAAGTTTTTTAATATGGTCATCTAACCAGGCTTCCATAGGAAAATAATTCGGCTCCCATTTTTCAGTTGCCTTAATATATGAACCACCTGAACGCAATTCAAAATTTGCTACTTTTAGATCACCACGATTTTTTATATCTAAACTCGCTAAATAACCGGTTATGTCATTTTCATGTTCCATTATTTTTTCCTCCTTATAGAAAAGAGAAGGGGAGGGACCCTTCTCTAAGTCTTACAATCCAGAAATCGATTCGAATGTATCTCGAATAGCAGTAATAAGAGTATTTAAACCAGCATCGATCTCCGGATCTAATAACATCCACGCACCACCCAAAATAACTACTGCTGCTAAAATAAGCAAAAGATTAACTGCAATTTCGTTGTTACCTTTTTGATTCAATAAAACCGCCTTTGCTTGTCCAAGTTTTTCTTTTAAAAATTTCATCATATTAATTTTCCTCCTAATAGTTTTTATATTTTATAAATTACTAAACACTTTTAATTGACCTAAAATATCTAGGACGAAAGGTACTAAAAACAATAAACTAAAATTTAAAACCAAGCCTATACCAACACAAGCTAATAATAGATTTTTTCGTGCGGTTTGCTTTCTAACCACTTCTTCTATGGCAGATTTACTGCTTTTATGAAGAGAAGTGAACATCTTCATATATCTTCCGGAATCATAACCGGTAGTAATAACTAGTTGAATTTGATCGAATAACTGATGGTTTACCCTTCGTTTTAAAAGGTGAATAGCACCATTTAAATTCCCTTTGTCTTTCTCTAAAGCTTTGTTCATACCTTGTAAAACTATCTTTAATTCGCCTATAAGCTCCTTTTCAGCCATTTCTAGGGCTTTAAAGGGATTTCCAGTACCATTAACCATTTCTTTTTCTAATACATCAATAAAGTCAGGTGCAGCATAAAGCATTCGGGACAAATATTCATTCCTTTTTGAATAAAAAATAATGATTGGTCCAAAAGGTAAACACAAAACTAGAACAAAGCTTATCAATATCATTCCTGGATGGAAGTCTGACAATGATAAAAACACGAATGAAAGGACTATTCCAAAAAACACCATAAACGCCATATTTTTTATTAATTTCTCAACCGTCCAATCGTCCGATATTTGACCTGTTTGATAAAGCAAATCATTTAACTTATCGTATATATTCTTAGGCACAAGATTTTTAATAAGCTTATTCGATTTATCTTTGTAAGTAACAGGTAAACCAATTTGCTTTCTATAATTTTTTCTAAAACGCTTCATACCAGGAAGGGAATAAGCATACACTCTTTTACCAACCATTAGTGCTGCTATGACAATAAGTGAATAAATTAGAACCAATAAAAAAGTTTGCATTACCTACTGTCACCCCTCTGATAACAAGATTAAACTTTGCGATATTTGTGTCATAAATGCTGTTGAAATAACTATAAAATCAACTGCTATTCTACCAATTATATGATTCTGAAATGCTATTAAATAATCCGGATTAATATACAAAAATATAGCTGCAATTAAGAAAAACATAATGGTACCGGATCTAATTAACAGGATGTTTCCGAAAGTATCAATTCGCCTTTCGGTCGCCATTTCTTTTCTACTTTCTGACCTTTCGATTAACCTCTCAAGCCTTTCGTCAAAGCCATATCCTTCATATAATTCAGATTCAAAAGCATCTAAGTAATCTCTAATTATTGGATTCTTAAATTGAATCTTCACTTTTTGAATTTCAATACTAGGATCCGCATTATTTAAAAGTTTCATATGAAGCTTTTCGAAAACACTTTTAAATACATCTGGTGCGTACTTATTAGCGTATCCTAAAGCGAATAATGGATCTCGGTTGTGCTGATAGATATTATGAAAAGCATGGAAGTATTCTGGAAGCCTTTCATCAATAATCTGACTTCGCTTAATGCTCCTAGTTTGAACAATTTGTTTAAACTGAAAAAGTAGCATTACACCCAAAATCATTCCTGCAAGTAGATTATTCATTAGGTTTGCAAACCATAGACCCAGGAGTAAAGAAACCCATGCTGATATAACAAAATAGATCGTCATCGGAACTTTAATTCCACTTGTCATGTAATACACATACAAAGGAGGTTTGCTTTTTATATAGTCATCATAAATTGCTTCTCCGGTCTTTTTTTCAAGCCAGCGACTAAGCAAGAAATAAAAGACCAATAACACCGCCAGAACTAAAAAAATCTGTTTCAATTTTTCAATATCAAGCACTAATAGACCACCACCCTTGGTTTAAATTCCGAAGGGATCCTAGCGCCGGCTAACGATGCTTTTCTTTGTAGTTTTTCACACAATACTGATCCAGGTTCCTTTTTCCATTCTCCCTTTAACTCATATTGAGTTTCTTCGCTTATATTAAAGGAAAATAGGGTTTCATATTGAGGCATTCCATTTTTAATTTCACCTGTAAATTGAACGATTTCCCTTGCCCTTAGCCGATCCATAATAATCATAATGTCATTGTACTTTGCTGATTCCATTAGAATTCTTTCTTCTGAATATTGATTGCTTGCTGCCATTTGGACCATATAGTTGTAGGCATTAATCGCTCCTGTTGGATCGTCAGCATGATACGTATACAAACTTTGAACACCTTGTTGTAACAGATGCAACAAAGTATGAGCTGCTTCGTCTAGTAGTTCTCCTAAAGCTAAAACCTGTGGTGTAATTTGTTTAGTAAGTGTTAACAGATTACTTTCACTAATTGCATTTGCCTTTTCACCTACCAGATCTCTTGTAAACAATCTACTCATATATGGATGTACATTTTGTATTTCATTCGCTGATTGAATCAACGCTATATGAGATAGGGGACTTGCCCAGCTAAGTAACAAAGCTAAAATAGATGTTTTTCCACTTCCATAAGTACCAGCAACACCAATATTAAACCTAGATTTAATACAAAACTTTAAAAACTCTTCAACGGATTCAGACATGGCATACCTTACTTGATCTGGCTTCAATATATCTTTTGAAAGTCTTCGAATATATAACTTTGGAGAATCAGGACTAATATCGAATCCGGTTGCTCGAATTCTTAAGTTAAAATCCTCGTCTTCAACATTTGCAATCGGGTTCGCTAAAGTAAACCTTCCGCCTAAACGACTTACTACACGCCGAATGTATTTATCTAAATTTGAGGGATTACCAAAATCTATATGAAGAGGACGCCATTTTAAATTTTGCATGATATATGTCTTCCGGTAATCGTGAATCGTAATATTGTTAATTTCTTTATTAGCAATCAACTGGTGAATTCGGCCATATCCAGTTAACGCTTCAGTAGTATGCTGTGCTAATGCATCTACCGGAATTCCAGGTATATAAAATCCTTTTTCTACAATGATTTGTCTTACTTTAGGAAGTATAATTGATAATCTTTTACGTTCAATTTTCTCATTGTATCGATCAATTAGAATTTCATTAACTGTATCAACAATATAACTAAATGTTTGGTGGTCTTTTAATGATTGTCTATGTTTACTTAATTCAGTTTGATATTTAGTTAGATTCGCTGAACGGGTTAATACGCTTCGCACCACGCATTACCTCCTTCTTATAATGAAGGATTGCTGGTTTGACAAAATCCTTACGTTTGTTTTTCTTCCCTGCATAACGAAACATTAATTGATCCATAGCCTTTTTGACTTTATAGGCACTCGGTTTTAAAACAGCTGGCTTCTCATTTTCTGCACCACGCAAAACATCTTTTGAGTATGGTAGGATTGCAATACACTCAAGACCTGTATTTTTCATAATGATGTAGTCATCAATATGACCACCTTCACCGGCTTTATTATGAATAACATCACATTTTGAAATAGGGATGTTATACCTATCCTTAAGATTGGTGATTCCTCTTTGTAAATGATAAAGATCAGATATATGAGAAGTACAAGGAATAAGAATATTATCAACCGTATTTAATACTGGTAACCAAGCAATAGAATAGTTATTGCTTTCAGTATCAATAATGACAAAATCATATTCGAGTTTTAATAACTCGATAATTTCCACAAAAAAGCCTTCTGTCATTTGTTCTGAATCTTCAGGGTACTCGTTACCTATTAACACATCAAAACCTTCGCTATATTGACACATTACATCTTGCAAGGATTTTATGCTCATTTCCTTCACAACATATAGCTCATGTGCTGCAACTAAACCCTTCCTTCTCTCACGTTCTATTCCCAATCTTTCACCTAAATCATCGTTTTGTAAATTAAACCCTAGTAAAGCGACTTTATATCCGTTATTACTTAGCCATGCAGAAAAATTTATAGCCACTTCCGTTTTCCCATTCCCACCATTAAACCCAGTTAAGGCTATGGTTCGATTAAGAAAAGTATCTGTTTTAATTTTTGCGTTTGTGATCTTCTTCCAGACCTCTTGCTTTTTGGCTTTTCTTTCTTCTTCTCGTTTAATCTCTTCTTCTAATTCACTATAGGAATTATTACTTTCCTCTATTACCTTGATATCTTCAATTTCCTCGATTTCTGATTCAAGATCCTCTTCCTGGCCAATTTCTAGTTCAGGTGGTTCCATTTCACCCTTAAGCATTTTTATTATTTCTTCAGGATTATCCTTCCAAGAAATAAAAGTAATTGTTGGGTATTGATTAACGAGAAGGTTTAGAAAATCCTTATTATTCCTTGTTCCATTTAACTGATTTTCAAAAACCAAATATTCAGGAGTATTTTGAACCAATAGGGCAAGAAGTTCCTCCTGGGTAGAAGCATTTTTGTAAACCAAAAATTCCGGCTCAAGTTCTCTCGCGATTTCCGAATAATAATTGTCATAGCTAGGAATCGCAAAAAATATTTTCTCGGCCATTAGAATTTTCCTCCTGTCTTGATTAAAAATAAAGATAATGCACCGTTCTCTTGCCCCCAAGCTAACTTAACAGCATCTTCTGATTGAGCCTTTAAAGTAACTGCGTAAGGAGTTTGGTTTCGCTCAGAATCTTCAATATCTTCTCCTTGCGATGTTCTTACTGATATTACCGTTAATTTTTCGGAAATTACCTCACCCTTTTTATCACTATCACCGTCTCGGCTTTGTCGTGGAGTGAAAATCACATCAACTACATCACCCACTTCAATTTTCCCACCGTTTACATACTCAGTTTTTGTTCTAATGGTATATTCGCCTTCTCCCTTTTTATAAGTAAGAGGTTGATTTTTATCAAAATCATTTATATCAACGAACCTACCTGAAGGAATTGATCTTTGAGGGACTAAACCTTCAACATCATCTAATTCTTCTATCATCCAATCAAATTTTTCATAAACTTTTCTTTTAGCCAAACTATCTTCACTTACATATTCGCCAGCTGGTAATGCCTCCTTTACGTAATAAACTTCATATGTACTCGCCCCTTTTGAAGTAGGCAAAAACATATAGATTGTTACTGAAAAAAGTAACATAACGACCAAAACAGTTAGTGTTTTTTTCAAACTCAACTTACCTCCTTCCCTCTCTATGTCTACTATAGTATCAAATAACGGTTTACATTGCAATTCTTTTTTGTTAAAATAGAGATACACAGGCAATTTCTAGTAGAATAAAGAAAGGAGCTGATTTCTTTTTGATTCGAAAAGGGGAGTTATATGAAATATTTAAAAATTGTAGATCTAGCGAGGGTGCTAGAGGTGGATTATGATTTTCTTCAAAAGTACCTAAAAAAGGAATCAGAAAGATTCAATTCCGTCTTTGGAAAGTATGATCTCAATCAATTTATTGAGCTGCATACATATCCACAATCAGCATCCAATATCCCAAAAGAAAAAATTGATGTAAATTTGTTAGCCGAAGGAGGGGTTTTATCAATTCCAGAAGCACATGAAATGTTATTAAAAGAAGGTATTCATGTGCATTACACTACAGTATGGAGGCGAATTAAAAGTAAAAACGTCACACATATCAGAATTGGTGCAGCAATCAGAGTTCCTATCTATATTCTTAATAGAGAAATCGAAAAAGGTACATTTAGTAGAAAGAAAAAATAAAACAGGTCAAGGACTTTAGGGTCCTGAATCAAAAATTGAGGAATACAAGATAAGTCAGTTTAAACTTTAACTCAAAATAAGGAGAGGATAAAATGAAACTTCTAAAAAACAGAAAAAAAATAGTTCAAATTGCAAAAGTATTATCTTTTGTATTGTTGCTAAATGGACTTTTGCCATTCGCATTACCTGGTAAAACATTTGCTGAAGAACCAAAAAAAGCGCAATGTCAGATGACCATAGTATCAGATCAACATTCGTTTAATAATCCTGTACGACCTAATTATCCATGTACAGACTTAATAGAAGGATATTATTCAAAAGATACTGGGCAATTTGGAATTATAGGAATGGCAACTTATACCGTTAATTACAGCGGACAACAGTTTGAAATCGGTATTCCTTATGATGGATATACAACGGCTATTTTAACAGTTTATACAGTTAAAAAAGAAGAGCCAAAACCTGAACCGAAACCAGAACCAAAGCCAGCTCCAAAGCCGGCACCAAAGCCTGAAGCACCAAAAGAAGAACCGAAACCTGAGCCGAAACCAGCTCCAAAGGTAGAACAAAAACCAGCTCCAAAAGTTGAAACTAAACCTGAGCCAAAGCCAGCTCCAAAAACTGAAATTAAACCAAAAGAAACAGTTTCAGAGATAAAAAAGATACAACCTGAAGTAGAAAAAGAGGTAAAAGAGGTTGAGGAAAACCTTGAAGAAAAGCCTCTTGAAAAAGCTAATAAAACACTAGAGAAATGGCTTGAAACTAATAAGGATTTAGTAGTAGAAAAAGAAATTAGAAAATTAATAGATATTGGAATAGGAAATAAAGATATTCCTGAAGAGATCATTGAATCCCTTATTAAAGATGAAGAAAAGTTTAATGACATATATGAATTCTTTGAGCAAAAAGAATTAAAAGATATAACAGAATTAGACAAAGTTCGAGTACAGCTAAAAGATATTAAGGACAATAAGTTAACTCAAAAACCAGGAGTAAAAGAAACAGTAAAAGAAGAAGCAGAAGTAAAAGTAAAAGAAGATGAAAACAAAGGTGTTTTCACTAAAATGGCTGAATCTGTAAGTAACTTCTTTAAATCTGTCGGTTCATTCTTCACCAACTTGTTTTAATCTTGTGTTCTTAGTTTATGCAACTGGCAGTATCTGAAAGTAGGTGAGTGATTGAAATTAATTTGTAAGATATTTTTATACTTTTTTATAGTAACAGTTGGAATTACCTTGTTTTATCCATCATCTTCAAATGCAGCAAGTACCCCTTATGATGTTGAATCAAGTGTTAGAAGTGGTTGGAACTCTACTTATGGTGGTAAAAACTATGACATGACTTCTGCCAGAAAACTAGTTTACGATGTGTACGCAAACAAGTACACCAGTGGGGGATATCAAGTTACTTGGAGAGACTTTGGAAAGGGAAATCAACCTTATTTAAACTTTCAAGGATGGGGAGTCCTCTTTGGCCACAAAAGACATACATCGACAAATCATGAAACGTATATTGTAGCCAAAAAAATTTCAGGTGATAGTGGGGTTGGAACCACCTATGTTTATGGAACATTACCTATCAATATATCAGCTACTGAGGATCTAGAGTATAACAATCAAGGTGCCGGTGTATGGAACGAATGTGCTTCTTGGCAAACTAATAAAAATAACGAAGACTGTAATATGCGATACGACAACGTGGGGTTTAATGCTTATTTGCCTTTAAACGAGTTGTTTCCGAATCAACAAGAAAATGCTAAATGGCAATTGTACATTGTAAAACGTGTTGATTCACACATTGTTTATACTCAACTTATTTTACCATTTCAATTTGATAATCGTTCTTTTAATGGTGGTACACTTTCCCTATCAAGCGGTGTAAATGCAAATAATCTAGTAATGGTAGGTTCGGGTGTAATTAGAAGAACTTACCCTAGACAACCTGCAAATACAATTGGACCTTACTATTTTACAACTACTAAAGTTTATAAAAGAGTTTCTCATGATGAAACAGCCACATCAGTTTGGTATGGCGTGAGTACTCCGGAAGATGGTTATGCTACACGTTGGGCTAGTACAGCATATTGGGGATTCGGAGGCGATCAGGCAGTAATTAACTACACTCCACCACCGGATACTGATCCACCATCACATATAGCTCATTCATTGTCTGGTGCTCGTTATCAAAATGGTAACGATTATTGGGTACAGCCGAATGATCGTCCTTGGATTCGATTACGACAGTATGATGAAACAGGTAACTTATACCAATACCTTCGACTCTATGGAAGTGGAGTGGATGCAAGATCTCAGCATGATTTTCGTCAAGGATGGCAACATAATAATCATTGGTATACAGACCCTAATGTAAAGATTAATGCAGCAGGAAGAGAGGAAGCTACAAAATACGGTAGGGTAGCTTGGGAGGTAATACCGTACACCCACGGACACACCTATGATGTTCAGTATTATTATAGAGATACAGAAAATAATGTAATAGGTTACAATAATACTGGAATGAGATTACGAGTAGATGGGGTTGAGCCTTCTCACAATTCTATGGAGATATTAAACTATCGATATAGAAATGGTAACGATTGGTGGGTAAAGCCAGGAGATCAAGTTTATATTCGTTTAAGACAATATGATCCTCACTCCGGTAACAGGTATCAATACTTAAAACTGTATGGATCAGGCCAAGAAGCAAGATCTCAACATGATTTTTTCAATGCCTATAATCATAATAATCATTGGTGGACAAATTCTAATGTAGTAATAAATTCAGCCACTAGAGAGGAAAACACAGCTTACGGTAAGGTAAAATGGGGGGTTGTTCCCAAAACTCATGGCCACGGATATAACATAATGTATTATTACAGAGATAATGCAGATAATGTTCCTTCTGATTATATTGATACGAACCAGGATTTATGGGTAGATGGAGTTGGTCCTAGTATTCAATTTAGAAATAGTGCTGATACAAGTGATTATTTCAGTCGAAGTTGGTCAACAACTTCCGTAGACGTTCGTTTGAAGTTTAGTGATCCACATTCAGGCTATAAGCGTTCTCGTTATGCATGGACACAATCAACAAGTACACCTACATCATGGTCAGCTTGGACGACAAGCTCAAACTATACGGTTTCAAAAACCAACTATGGTCAATGGTATTTACACGTACAATCCGAGGATAATGTTGGAAATATTACAACCACATATAAAGGTACTTATAATTTCAACAATCCACCTGTAGCAAATTTCACGTGGAGTCCTACAACGATTTACAATGACACTACAGTTGCGTTTACTAATACTTCTAGTGATCCTGATGGTGACCCTATAACCTATCAATGGGCTTATCAGACACCTAATTCTAGTACATGGGTGAATTTCTCTACAGTAAAAAACCCATCAAAGATATTAAATATAAAAGGCACATGGAAAATAAGACTGACTGTTACGGATAAAGACGGGGCAACAAATTCCATAATTAAAAGTCCTGTGGTTATAAATCGTCCACCTGTAGCAGATTTTATGGTTCCTAGTCCTATCTTTGAAGGAGATACATTTGTTTTAGATAATATCTCTACGGATCCAGATAAAGATTCTTTAACTGCAAAATGGACTATTGTAGATCCAAATAACGTAAGCACTTCTCAAATTAATTGGGATTCAACTATCACAAACGCTATTCCTGGTATTTACAAGGTCACATTAACAGTAACCGATCCTGACAATTCTTCAGTTTCAATTACTAAAAATATAGAAGTAAAAGCTAATTATTTAACAGCCGAAATTAACCACATTCAAAAGTGGACTGATTACTATTATGAAATCGGAAGAGATTTAGGAACTTTTCTAGCTGGTGAACCTTTTGATGTAGTAGTTGAAACTAGTTCAAATAGCAAAACAGTTGAAGTCACTTTTGACTTTCCGGTAGCAACAAAAGAAGTTCCAGAAGCATTTCTAGAAAATCCTTGGGATGATCCTTACCCAGATTTTGCAGCAAGTTTTAATGCTGATACATTAAACTATGTAAATTGGAATTTAACTGCATGGAAAAAATATTGGATTATGATTCTTGACGGCCAATATAACGTAAAAGTAAAAGCAACATATCTAAATGGAACTACAAAAGAAATAATCCTAAAAGTAGACATACTCGATCATATCCTCTGGAATAAAAAAGTAGGTTATAGTAATAGAGGATAGTTTCTGCTAAAATATATGAGTGTGACCTAGGAAAATCTAGGTTGCACTTTTTTTCTAAGAATGCGAAATGGATAAAGGGGTAAAGGCAATGTACCAGGAAGAAAAATTCTATTTGATTAAGGAATTAACGATCATTACAGGTTTAAATAAAGATACGATTCACCACCTAGATCTACCTTATACAGAAAGTAGAAATCATCCGGAAACTAACCGTCCTTTCAAAATTCTTCCCTGTAGTGATTTTGAAAGGTTCTTAAACAGTAAAAAAAGTTGGAATTTTAAGATTCCCGAATTTCAAAAATATACAAACACCAAACGTCCAATAGTTCGTCAGTTTTTCTCTACACAAGAAGCTTCAGATTTCATGAAATTATACGGATTAGAATTACAACCTAGAACTCTACATAGTAAAATAAAACAAAAAGAACTTCCAGCCTATCAATTCGACCGGAAGTACCTTGTACCTATTGTATATATTATAAAATTAATGGGTATATCCCTGGATAAAAAACTGAATGACAGATTATCAAAAGTAATTAATGACGATTATGAATTCAAACTATAAAAGAAATATGTGTAATAAACTTAAACATGTTCCCATTGCAAAGTAAGGTGCCATTCTAATACTTTTGGTTCTATTATATTTAAGCAGCCACAAGATAAAATAACCTAATATGGAAACTACCAAGGTATAAAAAAAGGCTAGAACACTTAAATAACTACCTAACGTAAGTCCTATAAAGGCCATAAGCTTAATATCTCCACCACCTACACCTTCACCTTTAGAGGCCATTGCTGCAATAAATAATACAATTGCCGGAATTAGACCAAATAAGTAATAAATCAAACCATTAGGGTGATAAAAAATTCTAACAATTAAAATGATCAATAATGCCGGCAATATCAATTTATTCGGTATAATACCTTTTTTAATGTCAAAGTAACTCGATCCAATTAACACAAAAGTTATTAATCCGCCTAATAAAAAGTTCATTTTAAAAATTTCCTCTCTAGATTTCTTTCCATGTAATAGATCGTTATAACTATCGTTATGACGGTTATGCTGATACTGTTTATTCTTCTTTTTTATACTGTTTATCAAATTCAACATGTTCCTTTATAAGCAATTCTTTTGAAATAGTGGTATATCGTATAATCTTATCACCATCATGACCCTTTATTGGCAAGAGGTTAAAAAAGAACTGAAAAGCTGAAACAAAAGCCATCAATAAAAAGAAATAAGCTAACCAATTAAGATTTAGAAACATCAAAGTTAATCCTAAAGGAAGGGTTACAATAACTGTTATTAGGTTTGCAATACATCCACCTAGACCTATAAGAATACCATCCCGTTTATAATTGTCCCAACTCTTAAGTTTCCACAAACACCGACTTCCTGGAAAGAAAAAAAGCTTTTTTATTTCTAAATCACCTATTTTAAATAAATATTCGTTTTTTTTACCTTTTCCCAAGCGCAATTCAATAAGTTCATTGTTTGTATATTTTACAAAATACCAGTGACCCATTTCATGAATAGCTGTGCAAATTAGGTAAGATAGTACAAATAATATTAATACTAAAAAATAATAAATCATACTTAATTTTATCTCCTATATTTTTCTCGCAATGTTTACCAATCATCATCTACCGCCCACGTCTTACAATAAGGGCAATAATAGACTCCTATTTTATTTTTATCTTCTCTATCTAAATATGAATCAACAAATGGATAGTCACAATATTCAATAAATAAAGTTAAATCATCCTCAACATCACAATGTAAACAAAAACTATACGGTTGGAATTCCATCATTTCAGTAGTTATATTCTCGGAAATCCACTTTATAACTTAATCATCCCAGCAATTGTGACTAACATTTTTCACTAAACTTAGATCCAATAAAAACACCCTTTCTTAAGTCTAAAATAAGTAAAGATTGTTTATTCCGAAGATCCTTCTTTAAATATATCCTCTAATAAATTTTCTATCTGTTCTCCAATTGGTAAATCTTCTTTTTCAGGATTGAAACCGTTATTTAGGATCAACTTTTGTTCATGGTTTATTTGAGCTAACATAACAGCGTTCCAAGGACCAAACAAGATCCATGCAGCTGGCATAGTGAAAAGCTCCTTTTGTTCTTCAAGTCTTTCGTAACTCTCTTCAGTTCCCTCTTTTGTATGAAATACATTCATAAACATAAATGAACCACCAGGAATAATAAAGAAAAGTGTCTGAAGTACAAAAATTACAATCAGCAATCTTTTTAGTTTTTTCTTTGAATTGGAACGCCTTGTTAGCATTTAACTCACCCCTTTATCTTTTCAGCTATTAATTTAATTAAAGTAATAAAGTAATTCTCACCAGATATATAATTGATAACAAATATTGCTAAGATTGTAGCTATCAAAATAGTTAAATAAGAAAATGCTGACTTTTTTCCAGTAAGTGCGGTAATTAAGAACAAAAGCAACGCTACTAGTCCAACGGCTACAATAATTAAAAAAATAGCGAAGAATAAATCGTATTGGAACATCCATTTTCCCTCTTTTCTATATGTTGTTTTATAACATCAATCGGAATATCCTTCATTTGAAAATGAGCTTGATATTCTTCTCCTGGTACAGCTTTATCCAAACAATATTTATATCTTTCAATTCCGTTATTTTGGTTTAAAACATCGGCTGGATCCATACCTTTTGGGAGTAATACTACTTGGTGTTTTACATTGTTTTCTGATAAAAGTTTACTAACCTCAAATGCCTGTTTTTGGCCCTGTCCATTTAAATCACTATCAAATATTATTCTTACAGCTTTTTTAGGTTTTTTCTTTTTAATAAATCTAATATGAACATTACTAAACTTTGTGCAGCCCCCTGTCGCAAAGCCAATTGGAAACCCTTTTGACCAGGCTACTAATTGATTAATGGGAGCTTCATATATATCTAGGTAATCCTGATTATCCGAAATAAAATCATGGCCGTAAATAATTTCATCACCATTCATGTATACGTGCTTTAAATAATTAACATCATCGGTTCTTCTAGTATAAAAATCTACTGTTTTTCCATATTTGTATAACGGTAATACAACTCTTTGATACATCATGTCTAATCCCTTTGAGTGAACTAATCTATAAGTCTTTAATTGCTCTTCAGAGTATCCTTTTTTCAATAAGTATTCTTTTAACACGGATCCACCAGGAGCATAACCAGCATTTACTTTTTCTTGTATCTCTTTTGAAACGCCTCTTTTTAAAAGATAATCAGAATCCTCAAGGTGAGATTTATAAAATTGAACTACTTCATTATAGATTTCAAATCTCTTCAATTCTTCTTCTGAATAACCCTGGTTAACCTGAATATCCAAACTATATAAATTTATTAAAAATTCTATAGCTTCTACAAAGTTATATCCTAGCTTCCCTTGAATATAATTAACTGCCTTCCCTTGAAATCTATTTCCCATCGATGCACACCGATAGCACTTAAAGTAATTATGGATGGTATTTATCCTACTGTTATTCCAGTCTCCATTACAAATAGGGCATAGAAATAAGACTGTTTTACCCTTGCCTTTCGTTGACTCACCCATACGTTCCATTAATTCTAACACCTGGACTTCATCATTTATTTGATCGATTACTTCTCTTGGATAGAAAGCCAAATCATTTTACTCCTTTCATAAGCTATCTAAATATTTAATGGCCTCATTTAGATTTTTAACAGATATTATTTTCATGCTGTTTGCCCCTATCTTCTTTTGTGTTTCAAGTGCTTCAGCTGCATTCAATTCAGGAACAAAAAATATATCAGCCCCAGCATCATAACAAGCCTTTACTTTATAACTAACTCCACCGATTGGTGAGACAGTTCCATCTTCCTCTAAACCTCCCGTACCAGCCACTACAAGGTTTTTATCGATTTGTTTGTCTTTAGCCTCATAATACAACTGTAATCCTATTAGAAGCCCTGCTGAGTTCCCTCCATCTAGCTTAGAGTTCTTTATGGTCAACAACTGTTCAGGGAAATCATATTTGAATTTTTCACGAGGCCAGAATCCAAGTGAATGTATCCCTACATAATTTCTATTTCTCTTTAAATTAATCTCTAGCACCTTCTCCTTCCGTTCTAAAACTAACTTTACTTCGGTACCATCACTTTCTTTTAAATATTGGTCCAATTTTTCTCGACTGGTAAAGGCAACCCCATCAACTAATAAAATTTCATCACCTTTTTCAATTAAATCGGCTGCCTTAAACTTATTACTGCTAAACACACTTGTAACAACCAATTTTTTTTCGTATTTTAATTGTTCATCCAAACTGTTTAATACACCTAAATAGACTTTATCCATACCTTCATCCAGGAATGATTTTGAGACTTCTTTTTCTTCATCACTCGTTCTAATTTCTAGTGTAGTATTTTGTGCTGAATAAAAAGTAGGCTCTTTCCAAAACATCGACTGGATAAACCAACGATCAAATAAATTGTTAACAAATCCCGATTTTACTGTTACAAAATTAAAATTATCATGCTGTGCACCTGGAATAATCTCTTTAGTATTAATCATTTCCCCATTCATCAAAGCTTCCTCTTTAGCTGGATAACTATATAAAATTAAAGACATAAGAGATAGGAATAAAAATAAAGTGAAAATTCCAGTTTGAATATACCTGTATACATTTCCCTCCTTTTTTTTAATACTTAATAATCCAAAAATACTTACTAAAAGCAGA
Organism: Mesobacillus sp.; assembly: GCF_047739415.1. Lineage (GTDB taxonomy): Bacteria > Bacillota > Bacilli > Bacillales > Cytobacillaceae > Mesobacillus. The sequence continues at coordinate 27,349 of NZ_JBIQOE010000307.1, forward strand.
CCAATTATAAGAAAAATATTATTCAATTGGATATTCCCCTTTTCATTTTTATTTCTAAAACAATGTTTATTTCGGTTTTAATTGCATTTTATAGTAAAAAAAATGGACCTTACTCTCCCTTTTTAATGTTGCTTTCATATTGCTTAATCACTTTATAAAAAGTATTTTTCTTAAGTCCTAGCAGATCCATAAATGAAACTCCCGTAATCACACCGTTTTTCCATCTTTCATAATTTCTTTCGACTAGATATTTTTGTTCTCTCGTAAGGTCATCATAATTTATACTTGGTCTGCCTAATTTTTTACCTTTAGCCTTTGCTATAGCAAGTCCTTCAGCTTGACGCTGCCTTATTTTTTTCCTCTCCTGTTCAGCTGCATAAGCAAGCAAACTTAAGAATTGATCTTCGAGCATTTTTCCCATATCGCCCATTGATTTAAATTTTCTGCTATCGAAAAGCTCAGCATTTTCTAAAATTACTATATCAGCCTTTAATTGGCGTGTAATTTCTTTCCACTCTTCAATAATACCGTCATATGTACGCCCTAACCGGTCCAAAGCATCTATATAAATCAAATCTCCCTCATGGATAAAACGTTTCATAAGTTGGTATTGAGGACGATCGAAATTACTACCAGACATTTTATCGATAAAAATAAATCGATCTTCAATTCCTAATTCCTTCATTTTTAGAACTTGACGTTCCTCATTTTGATCTTTAAAACTCACACGGACATAACCTAACTTTGCCAAATGATTATTTTCACCCCCTATAATGTAATTATAATACAATTAGTTTAAAAAGTCACTACAATTTTAAAAACGTTTAAAAAATAAAAAGGTGTATTTTACAAACGAAGATATCTTATAATTTCTTAGATTCCTTAAAGTATACTTTTATAAACAAGTTATTAAAAAAAATAAGGACAGCTCTCTAATTGAACCGTCCTTTTGCTATACCATTATAAATACATTTAAATATATAAACACAAAAAAGGAGAGTTTTATGGGCAGTAGGTGCTCCCTCTACTCTGCCGTTCCAATCACTCTCGTTTAAAATAGTATAACAACTCTCTAATTTTGTAAAGATACTCTACTCTCGACTGTGCTCCTGGGGATTTAATGCTGAAAATTTTTACTCTCAGACCCTTTTAATTTTTTCTGAAGTTTTTCAAGCTGTTTATTGGCTTCATAAAGGGCAATAATTTTTTCATTTAGATGTTCTTTTTGGACCTGGATTACTTTTTCTAATTCCTCTATTTTTTCTTCCAGTAGCTTTTTTTGATCCTCATATCTTTTCGTCATAATCTCCATCTTAGAATGATACCCTTTTGAGGATTGTAAAAAGATCTCTTCAATCCTTCTTAAATGGTTATCTAATTCATCTGTATTAAACATTAATTCTTTGGCTTGCCGTTTTTGTTCTAACGTTAAATGATCGTTATACATAAGGGCTAGAATTTCTCCTTTTTCTTTTATCCTTCCTTCTTCTGTATAGCGATTAATTAATTGACTAAGTTGTTCGTTTAATACCGGTTCCACTTTTTGTGCAAATTGTGCTTTCCCCATTTTACCCCTGGCCTCCTTTCAGATAACGGTTAACTGGTTATTTGTTATCTTTATTATTAACAAATGTGATAATTCACATACCTACCTTAAACTATAAAAAAGAGCCTTGCTCATTAGCAAAACTCTTTACACAAAAAGTTTTTTCTTAAACTTTCTTTAGTTTAAATCTAAATTAACTAGTGAAGAAACTAACCTTTCTATATAAAATTTGTTAATAAAATTGTTTTCATAATTATAACCATTATCTATCAATTGGTTAATGCAAGTTTCAAAAATATGGTTACCTGTTAGATCTCCCCACTCGTCAAGTACGTTTATGGAGACACCTATTTTCTTGATGATTAAATTTTTAAAATAATTAAGTTGTTGATCAAGTAAGTGCGTTTTTAAATTTGAAATCGATAAATATTTATTAATGCTCTTATCCATGATGTACTGTTCATTAATATTTATAGTTTTTTCTTCTTCCATAATTCTTCTAATATCTATAGCTAGACGTAAATAACATAAAAGTAAGTCATACAATTGTTTATCATTTGCTAGCTCTTTAGACTTCTTTTTTCTTTCCTCTATAGATGGTGTATACATAGTTAACTCCTTAAAAACTATTTTTCTAACCATTTAACATTCTTTTTGCTGCATTATGTGCACTCTTATAAAATGGGTTATATTTTCTTAGCTCATGAGACAAATAACAAACGGTTATATTTTTATTAGTGTGCTTGTTTTTTATTTTACGGAACATTAAATGTATTTCTTCTTGAAGTTGGCTTAGAGAATCATTTTTTTTAAAGACTATTTCCTTTGTTAAGAATTTTTCTATATCCCGAACATCCGAATAAAATATAATAGTTGAACAATCACCTATGTACTTCTCAAAATGAGTTAAAGCAAATAGAATGGCTTTAAGCTCACCGTAAATATTCTTTGATACACTTTCTCTAGGTGGGTGTACATATTGTTGCTTAACTTGAACCAGACTATCTTTTATATATGAACATGCTACTGCCATTGTAGGGTAATTATGCTTCATAGACATATCACAGTAAATAAACAAGGTATCCCTACTGTAGTACTGCTGAAATATCATTTCTTTTATTTCAGATGGGACTTTGTCCTCGTTTTTAGGCCAAAATTTTGGCTTTCCTACATATTTGGAATTCCCTTTTGGTTTCACAACGGAATCTCTCCCTGTTAATCTAATAATGGCTTATGTAAAGTCACGAAGGAAATCTGCCGGAGTATAAACGACTAAGTAATCTTTTATCTCCTTCGTATGAAAGTCTTTATCACCGGTTACAAATACATCTGGTTCAGCAATAATAGCAGATATTAAAATGGGTAAATCTTCCGGATCTCGAATATATGGAGCATCGAACATAGAAAGGTCTTCTGGTGTATAAGATAATTCAAATTCCATATTTGTTAACATGTAATCCCAATGAGTCATTTTTCCCGGAAACTTATTCTTTAGAACACGTGAAACTTCAGTTAATGAATAGCTGCATAATATAAGCACATGATTTTGAATAAGATTTCTTATTAAATTTCTACAAGGTGATGTTTCTGAGATAACCGCGGATATTAGAACATTTGTATCAATGAATACACGAAGCTTATTGTTTGGTTCGTTCATTCCATAAATCCTTTCGCACCTGTTTCAAATCATCCAATAAATCCTCTTCTGTTATCCCTTTTTCTTTTGCTTCTTGGCTAACGGCATCTGCAAATTCATCAAAGACCACTAGCGCACCTTTTTTTACAACCATTTTTCCATCCTCTTCTTCAACAAAAATAACACGATCGCCCTCATTTAGATCAAGTGCTTGTCGAACTGATTTAGGAATCGTAATTTGCCCTTTAGATGTTAATCTCGCTGATTTTTGTTTAAAGATCCCCATATTCTCACCCTTTCATTTTTCCTTACTTCCTTACTTTTAGTATAAACAATTTTATTAAAGATATCCACTTATTACGAATTTTTGTTTCCCTCAACACCATTAGTCTAGGACAAAGATAAAGCGTTAGACTTATTTATAAACAATTACATATTTTTAGTTAACCAAAATATTCAAAAGCAGCAATAATTGACTTCATTACCTTTTCATCATTTCCTTCGTCCTTTATTTTTTTTATAAAATCAACATATAACATGGTCATCAGTTCTTCCACATTGAAGTCTATTTCTTCATTTATGTTATATAGGTCATTTAGTAAAACTTCTCCCCTATATACATCTTCGGTTTTCATTTTAATTGTAAGATAAGCATTTTGAGGTCTATTTTTCTTTTGGTGTTCAACCTCTTCTTCACGTTCTTCCAGCACCCAAGTAGTAGGAGTAAGTTGATTAAATTCTTCTATACGTATTTTCTCAACCATTTTTGGAAAAATTGTTCCGTCTTTTATTGAAGCTAATTTATATCCTAATGTTTGCAGATCCAACCCTTGTTTCTTGTTGTTTACTGTTGTTATCCCCTTCCGAACTTGATAAAGAAGTTGCAGATATAGCAAATTAATCAATGTCCCAAGGTCTATATTTTTTGGACAATCATCCATTACAGCTTTCATATCTGAAATTAGCACATTACCCCGTAAGTAATCATAATAAGGAATTTCAAGTTCCAAATATCTATAATGTGGTTCTTTAATTATCTGCCAAAAAGTTTTACTCTCTGCTCGAAATTTATCTTTTAGCAATTCTAATTTGCTGAAGGATCTCACTATAATACGCCCCTTCCTCAATATACTTGAGTGCTGAAATTGTCATTTTAAATACTGTTTCTCTTTCTGATAATCCTCCTTTTTGAATGGCCAAACCATTTTCGCCTCCAATTTCAAGATACCTATATTCCGGAAGCTTTGTTGTCATATGATGCTCAGAAGTTCCTATATAGTCCATTTCCCAATCGATGATATGTAAATGATCTAAGGCATACCACAAAAGTAAAGTATTATATTTAGTTTGTTTTATTTCTATATCGGGAAAATGAAACCTGAATCTTTTCAATGATAATTTAAATTTTATTTTTTGCTCTATCGTAACAGGGAACTTAACAGAATGCCCCTTGTCTGATCGAGAAGCCCTTGTAATTTTCTTTTGAACTTCCTTGGTATTAGAATTATCCTTTTTGCTCTTAGGATCTGTATTATTAAATATTGGATTTAAATTATCGAACATCTTCTCTTCCCTCCCTCAACCTAATTTTTTTATGTTAAGTCAGAGTCACTTTTCCACTTTTCCATTCTTAATAGATTTATATGGGGGAGGATGGAGGTATAGAACAAGCTTAATGTTTATTTTCATGAAACCTTGTCCATAATGCTATTAAGCTAGTATAAATAGACTATGAGGTGATATTATGAAGAAAAAAAACACCATAACTAAAAAAACAGCTACTACATTTAGCAAGCTTATGAATGAGGGTGCAAAAAAAACCGGTGCTAAATTAGTTAAGGTAAAGTTAAAGTAATTAGTATATCAGCAAAACATAAAATTCAATTTTTCTATAGTTAATAATTAAATACAAAAACAAAAAACTGGATGACAAGAAAAAACCACTATTAACAAGGTATTAACTTTGTTTAATAGTGGTTTTTATTTATTGGCGAGCAAGCCTTTCAATTTCGCTTTCAGTTCTAAAAACTCTTTTATTTAAAGCTTGTAGATCATTATCTCGTTCATCTAGCTTTTTACTAATTTGATTTAAGATCGTAGTAATATCTTTCGGTTGTTCTGCTTCTAAACGAAGAGTTGTTTCTTCTATGCGTTCCAGTTGTCCCTTAATCTCTTTAAATCGCTTTTTATTTTCTTCCGACTGCTCCTGACTTTCATTCTTAAATTTATAAAAACCACTTCTGAACTCACTTAAAGCAGTAAGAATCATATCAAGTTTTTTATCTGTCATTTCCCTTTCCCTCAATCTTTATGTCTTTATGGAAATTATAAAACAACGTTACTCTTGTGTATATCATCTACATATTCCGGAATAAATTTTTTACTTTTCTTTGTACGGTTCATATATTCCTGGAATACGATACATTGGTTCAACATCAACATCGATAAAGTATCTTAATTCTTTAGAATCCTGTTCAAAAGCTATCTCTAGCTCTTTTACAGGCTTCAAATCAGCTATCGGTCTATATCCTTTACGGACAGCAACAAAAACTTCTGCTTCAGGTTTTAAAGATTGTAAATGTTTAATAAGATCTTTTACCTTCATAAATTATCACCCCATCCATCTTTGTATTAATTACTCCATAACCCTAAACCTTCTGACTTAGCTTTATTTTCAATTTTTCTAAAAACATCCTCATATTTATCATTTGGTTCATAAACTACAACTTCAGCAAGGCCAGCTCGTAAGATTTCCTCATTAACCATCCTGCCATCCGGCAAATAAACATAAGCAAGGGTTCTGCCGTAAGGATCTGTTTTTTCTTTATCGTATTCAAGCTTTACTTTTTGTCCATTTAGTAGCTCTTTTGTAAATGCTGAAGCTTCTGGTCCATATGGTTCAGGTTTGTCCACATTATGCACTTCAGGCGTATTTATCATTAATAGCCTTATTTTTATTTCTCTATTTGACTCTTCCTGAACTATAAGAGAATCTCCGTCCACTATACGGACAACAGGTAAATATTCTTCAGATTCACCACTATTTAAATGTTCTATATTCTCTTTAATATCAACAGCTACATTAACAACCTTTTCAGTCGCTTCGATCGCTTCAGTTATTTTTTCAACATCGCTATTTGAGCAACCATTTAATAAGAACAAAATTAGGAATAAATAAACTTTCGTCATAATTTCCCCTCACTACTTAATATCTTCTTACATCATAAAATGGATGGGCTATGAATCAGGCAAAGAAAAAAACTGATGGATTTTTCTTTGATAATGTATAGGATTTTTAAGATGTGTACTCCACGGAATTAAATATAGATTTTCTTCAATAATAAGATATGAGATTAAGCCAATACTGGATAAGCCCCGTTTAGATAATAATTCATATGGATATCCAATACCGATAAGAAGGATAAATTTATTTGTTATTTTTTGATACCTAGAGGCCTGTCCAAATCCATCTTTAAGATAACCTTTTTTGATTTCAATATATAGATAATCTTTTATGTAATGATCAAATGCTAATAAATCAGGCCTTACTCCATTTATATACGGTTGCCGTTTTATTAGTTCTAATTTCATGTAAGAAACCAAGTTGGTTTCAAATAATGCTTCCTCAATATCTTTTTCTAAAAAATTGAATAGATCTGTTATAATCATTGGAATACCATCTTCCACAGGTACTAAATATCTGTCAATCACAGGGAAGTTTAAAGGTCCTATTAATTTATGAAAAAAGTATATCCATACAGCTACATTATAAGGACTTAATTTATTTTGTTGTTCAAGAAACAAAGATATTTCCTCATTCGAGATTTTTAATAAAAAATTATGAAGATTTCCTTTTTCTAGTGCTTTCATTAAATCATTTGTTATTGTGTTTGTTTCATGGTTTAGGCTTTTTACCTTTCTTGCTAAATGATAAAATTCAGTATTTCTAAAATATCTATAAAGTTCTGTCCGGATTTCGATTACAAACATTTCACCGAATGCTGATTCTGTAATTTTAAATTTCATATTTCTGCTCCATACTGATCACACCATCAATACCAGTCTTCTCGTTTATCGTAATGCCACCAAACATCATCATAGTAAACTTTTAAGCAATCTTCTTTCTTATCCCATACAACTTTTTTTATATTTTCTATTGCATACTTCCTTTGGTTTTCCGTACCCATTGCTTTCATATGGCGCTTATGAACACGCATAAATAGATCATATTGGTCCGGAGTTAAACCAAACATTTCATTGGACTTAGAAAGAACAAAATGAGAAAATTTCTGTGCAGCTCCATATTTTAATACTTCTCGAATAAACTCTTTGTCTTCTTCTCTAACAGGTTCTTTGATAGAAATAGATCCATTACTAATACTTTCAGGAATGAGACTACCATTTCTATAGGTAAACCAAATTATTTTCCCTATGCCAGCCCCTCTTACACTCAAGGTCATTCCTTCGTTCAATTTCCCATAACCAAATACCTCATATTTTTTAACGAATACATCTTCAATTTCAGAAAAAGGAACAAGTTCTTCTTCCTGATCCTCATATAAAGAATCTTTATCAAATTTTACATATATTCCAATTGGATAGGTACCATCTTTAAAATCTTTAAAAACAATCTCACTTACTGTTCCAGAATGATACTCTGGGTCCTCATTTTCACTACAATATAAAGGGCTTCTTATAATTATTTCTACTTTATCACCCTCTTTTACATCCAGATTTTTTACATATCCAAACCGATCTTGAAAGTCCATATTCTTCCCCTCCTACCAGGTTAATTAATCCCTCTTAATTTTTATTTCAGTATCAGATACCCATAAACGACACTCTAAATCATATCTTCCGGATAACGGTTCTACCCATTTTAAATTTGAGTCTGTATAGTATACTCCCGTGTATTGCTCGAATAATTCAGGATTAAACATTAATCGGATATTAGATAACCTCGGATTTCTTGATCCAGCACCGTTTTCTGAAATCATCTGCTGCCATTGGTAAGCTATAAATTCATCATTTGAAACAACCCGAAATCCTGGGATCCTCCTATAAATATCAAAACCTCGTTTTCCTATCCCTTTTTCTGTGAATTCTTCAGAATATAAATCCATATGAAAACTCTGACCATAAATATGGACTATACCTAAATGAACGATAGAAATTGATAGCTTCCCTTCATGGTACATCAACAATAATTCTTTAAGACGTTTTGTCCTTGTTGCCTTGCTCTTTTTAGCAGTATAGTAGGGGTACTTATAGTAACTATCAAAGAATGATTCCGAATAAATCCATTCTTCTTTTTGGGACCAATCATCTTTTGTAATAATTACTGGTGCTGAAAATCGTTCTTGCTGCTTACTTAAAAACTCTTCAAATGATACTACTGCTTTTGATTCCAAAATCACCACTCCCTTTACAATTCCGACTGGCCGAACTCGGAATTAATTAATAAAAAAACAACGAAACAATGCTACTTACTAGAAGTATACTAAACGCTATAATACCAACTTTGAAACCCACTTCATCCATTTTAAAACCTCCTTTTATCAGTATTAAACAAACGAGAAAAATCACCATTAGGATCAATAATTATATACTTAACCTTCTCGTCCTTTAAATAGTTATAAAATAAATCAGCTACCTTTGTTTTATTTACTTTACCTGTTCCTGTGCCAAGCGCTGGAATACAAACAGTTTGAGCATTTAAGGAATTAACTGCTTGTATTATGTTTTTTAAACATTCCTCCACTATTTCAATTGATGATTTTTGACCAGGCTTTTTCATTGTGACTGCATGTATAATCTTTTTGGCATTTAAATTCCCTTCTGATGTAATAAAAACCTTTCCAACTTCTATTGGTTCCCTTTTCAAAAGGTTTTTAGATTCTCTTTCGATCGCTCCTTTTGTAGCATAATGTAAAGATTCAGCAACGCCTTTTAGCTTTATAAAGCGACCAATAAAACCACCCATATAACCAATTCCATTAGAAGCATTAACAATAATGTCAGCACTACAATTTTCAATACTGGCAATCCTAACCTCAATCATTGATTTCTCCCTTTAACATCCAAAATAATATATTGTTCGTGTTTTTGATCAAAAATCACAGCTGCAGCGACTAGATCACACCAGGAATTTTCTCCTAAATCCGAACAATCGAAACAACCAGCAAATCCGGAAGTCGTTATTAAACGAACAATCAATAACTAGTCGTTTAAATATTTATTGATTGATTCTTTGATTACTTCTGAGTTCTCAATTTCCTTATAATTTTCTATAACCTTTTGCAACTGCTGTTCTAGGATTGTTTTCTTTGGTGAATTATCAGCCATCGAGCTTTCAAACTGACTTAGAGCATCCCTGAAAATTTTGGCTCTACCCCCTTTTTTAAATCCATATTCTGAAGCAATTTCGTCTAATTTATCAAATACCTCTTTATCTGATTTGAAATTTAGATCTTCTTGTTCCTGGTTTCTCATAGAAGGAAAATCATTTGAAGGTACATATTCATCCATGATAAAACTTGATAATTCATAAGTAAGACTTCCATCTTGAACTAATTTTTCAATTCGTGCCTTTGTTCCACTTGGAAGTTTAAATGTTTGCCTAACTTGTTCACTTTTTTGGATAGGATTATCCTTATAACGATCAATTAAATTTTGAATTATGTTCCGCATAACGGCAGATCTACTAAGGTTATGTCCCTTTGCTTTTGCTTGTCCAATAAGCAAATCAATTTTATTAATTTCTGCATCTGTCATTCTGTATGGTTGCACTACAGGATTTGAAGTCTCTTTCTGTAGCTCTACTAAGGATTCTGGTAATACATATTCATTTAATAGAAAATTTCTAAATATCTTTTTGCTTTTGAAAGGTGGAATTATTTTTTTAAATTCTTCTACCTCACCAGGAACTAAACTAAAGGAATAAAGCTTCATTTCAAGAACACCTTTCTATTTTAAATATGAATTGTAATCCCCTGCTTCATAAATTTCATTGACCCTTTTATTGTACTTATACTTTAAAGCATTTAAGGCCAAATCAAGATTTCTTTCGTTTAAGTGAAAAAATATGTCCTTAAAATCAAAGGAGGTATAGCCTTCTAGAAGTTCTTTTGCAAGATCCCATAAAACACTATCTTCTTTTGATAGAATACTTTTCTCTGGTCCATAATCAAGTCTTTCCCAATTAGGTGAAATATAAGGTATTAGATCTTTCCCCAATTCTTTATTTCCAGCAATCAAATAAGCAAAAGATAAACATTTTGGATCCTTTCTTGATTCCAAAGGTATTTCATCATAAATCTTGTTAAATCTCATGTCATGTTCAAAATCTAAAAATTCTTTCATAAATTTCACTCCTATTAATATTTATAGTGTAATTATAACATAAGTACATTATATATACCAGAAAAAAAGTCCTGAAATTTCATTCAGGAATAAAAGTTTTATAAACAATCAATCAAAAGAAAAAAGTCCTTTGATTTAACTAATTATAGCATAACCAATTATATAAATAAAATTTATTTATATATTTCTTCACGCTCTAAATCCGGTACAATTACTTGCTCTTCGATTACTGGATATTCCATTATTAAAACCTCCTTTCACTAAGATATTAACATATTAATAATGTTATTATAAACTATATACATTACAATTAATTAGTTTTTTTTGGTTTTACAGGTATAAACAGCTCTTGACCTGGCTTAATATCAGCTGCATCAATATAATTATTTTTTTCTACCCATTCAACGAAAGATGAAGAATCCAGGTTATGATTTTCCCTATATTCTTTAGCAAATCCCCAAACAGTATCACCATATTCAACAGTTACCCTCACATAATTACTTTCATTTACTGGCTTATATTGAAAAATCAAAATTAATAGGAATAAAAATAATAAAATGCTGTATAGGATTGTGTATAAATTGTCATTGATTAGATTTTTAAATTTCATTTTTTGTTCCTCCTTGTTTTATAGAATGGAGGAAAAACCTCCATTCTTTTTTTAAAATTTATGCTGTTACTTTAATTCCTATATGATCTTCTAAGTAAATAGGTTCATTAGCCTTCATAAACATGGTGTGTCCAATCTGCTTTTCTAGATTAACGTATTTTTTATAAAGCTCAGGTCGCTGTTCAGCCCCATGACGTAAGTCATTTATGCTGCCCATAATACAAAATACACAACTTAAACGTTCGTTTTTCTTATAAGCCCAGAAAGGTCTCTGTTTCGCTTCCTCGATTAAACGAAACACTTCTTTCTTTGATAAGTCGAATATCGGCATCCAATCAAATACAGTACGTTGAACACGCTTATTCACACTTTCTCGCTTATTCAAAGCAAATGGATTTTTTTTGGCTCGTGCATCACTTTCTTCTGCTCGAATTCCTGTGCAGTTTATAGCTAGAGTTGCCCCTTTCTTTTTAAGGTCGTTCCTAATAAATTTCATAATAGGTCCACGTTTCAAGTCGCTGGTGCATTGTCGACAACTACTAGACGGCCATTTTTGACGTTCCTCTACCATACCTAATAACGTTTTCGGTTCGCCATTCCTTTTTACAGCTTTTACAACGTTTAAATCATGCTTTATAGTATTTAAAATATGATCTTGAACCCCTAACCACTCTACCTCTCCCAGATCAGCATGAACTACAACTATTTGTTCTTCAGGAATTAAATCTTTAAGTAGTATATACATTGCTTGAGAATCTTTCCCGCCTGAGTGAGATATATAAAATATAGCGCCTTTACTTATAAGTTCATTTATTTCTCTTGGTGGAGTTATTTTTAATTTCATATTTGTGTTCGCCCCTTCGAAAAGGGGTGGACGCTTTAAGCGTCCCCTCCTTCCTCATATTTCACTCCAAGAATATAATCAGCTGCTTTTTGGGCTTGACTAGCTGCTTGTACAACTAATCGTTTATCATTTTTTAATGCATTTAACCAGGATTGAATATATGAGGCGCTATTTTCAATTGTGCTGCTATCAATTCGACTGATTCCACATAGGAACGATGCGCCTAGTTCAGCAACTAGTTCCTCTTTGCTGTAAACTTCACTACCGAAGCTTGCTAGAGCCGTTATTCCTGTACGGTTCAATCTATCTTTATGACCAGTAGAATGGACCATTTCATGAAACAAAGTACAATAATATTCATCAGGATTTTTATAGGCTTTCAATGGTGGTACATTGATATGATCCCGGCCTGGTTGGTAGTAGGCTCCTTCAGGCTTGAAGCTATAGGTTGGGCTGTTTATAAATCCCTTGAAAATCTTTTCAGCTTCTTCTATTGGACTATGTTCAAAAGTTTCATTTTTTCTTTTACTCTGTAACCCTTCAACCTGTGTATTGATTTCCCAAACTTGATAGTAGAAAGGTGTTGCGATTTTTTTCTTTTCCTCCGTTTCTTTGTCCTCGATCTCCTTCCAAAGCCAGTAGACCACAATTTTTGATTTTTTCATTTCTTCATACTTGATTCTTCCTCCGGCTTTTAGAATTTGTTTTTTTGAAGCATACTCCCCAGGAGGAAGCAACCAAACATTAATTCCTCGATATGCTTTTTGAGTGACCCAATTTACCGAACGTCCAAAGTTTGTCCAAGGTTGCCTCCAAGGTACTACGCCATTTTCTAATTGCTCTATAATCTTTTTGGTAACGATCTCGTAAACTTTTCCTGACATTTTCTTCATCCTTTTTTCTTTAATTTTGACTGTTTATTGTTGGGCGGTTTTATATTTGCCCTTTATTTTTTATTGTGTTTCCCTCACCTCCTTATAATGTAATTATAACGTTAATACATTATAAATACAATAGAAAATTAGTATATTTGTTTGTTTTTTAGTTAAAACTTTATTTAGCATCTAGGAAAGTACAAAAAGAGCAGCCTTTTTATGGCTGCCTACCTACTTTTAAAGATACAATTCCTTTTCACATTTTCCACAAACATCAATGTCATAATCAATCATATTAATTTCATTTTCATGAAAAGTCTTTCCACAATTCCCACAAGTCGCATTTTCATCTTCAGGAATAAAATCATCATCCAGGAATGAGGAAGGCTCTACGTTATCGGCTATTACTTCATGTCCAGCCGTAACAGCTACATCTTGTAACATTCCGGAAATTTGACGTAATGCAGAAATTAAAACATGATCCGGTGTATCTTCAGGGAACTTTTCTCTAAGATCCTCGATGTTCCATATAGTAGCAATCATTTCTGTTTCAGGTAAAAAATCACGAATTCTAATATGGTTAAAAATGTTTTCATATGGAATTTCATTGTTATTCGCTTTATCGACTAATTCATTCAATTTATTTTGAAGAGTTAACACTTTTTCTTTCATCCTTATTCCTCCGTTGGGGGAGAGATTTAAAATCTCCCATATTGGGGTACCGCCAACATTCCGGAAATTTTGTACGTTAAGGGAATCTTAACCTAAAAAAGTCGAATTCCTGTACGCTAAGGAACCGACTTTTTTAGGTTGGATTGTTAAATTAAAGCACCTGTTTAAGAACATTCTTTCAGAATCTTTTTTGTAAAGGATTAAACTTTTTAATAGAATAAAAACTTGTAGTTTTTACACTTAGTCGTGTTTCATAGATTTTTCAACTCCTTCATGACCGTTTGGATGTTTTGCTCATCCACGCTGTTGAAGAAAGAGATTTCCACGTTTGCCGTTTTGATAGTGCAAGCGCTATTGGAAGTGGTTGTTGAGGAAGAGGCATTAAATGTGCCTTTATTTTCGGAATGTATTGTAACGGGGACAATTGTCAGTCTTTGTTTCGACATGTGAAAAAGCACCTCCTTAATTTGATACGTTCATCGTACCAGGAGGCGCTTCGTGTTTATATGCGTTGGTTGATTAAGGCTTACCCTACATGGATTAAATTCGACGTAAACCCTTTATAATTTTTCGTCATGATCATTTCCACTTAATTTTTTATTTTTAATTCAGCCTCAAAATTAATTATGAAATTTCAGGCTAAAATTAAATTTGAGCTTTGCTTTCTTTATTACTCGGTTTTTTGTTACCTCCACGAGACCATATAACAACTGGAATAAGTAATAAGGATAAAATCCCTCCTGCTAATGATAATGTTGTATAACTTGAATTAGCTACCACCATTCCAGAAATTGCTCCTCCAGAAACCCCTGCTAATGCAATAAAAACATCCACTGCACCTTGAGTCTTTGCACGTGTCGAAGATTCTGTTGCATCAACAATTTGTGCTGTCCCACTAATTAGGCCAAAGTTCCATCCCAATCCAAGTAAAGATAGAGCAATAACTAAGAGAATCATAGAATCGCTTGGTGCAAGAGCTGCTAATAAACCAGCCAGTAGTAATGTAACCCCAGAAGCAAAACTCATAGCTGTTCGACCGATTTTATCAACAAGGATCCCCGTGAAGAGTGATGGAAGGTACATTGCACCAATATGAAAACCAATAACAAGACCGACTTCACTTAAGTCATGACCATGATGTTTCATATGGACTGGTGTCATTGTCATAATGGCAACCATCACAATTTGGGTAAGCACCATAACACTGGCACCAACAATAACGCCCCTTTTATTTTTTATATCAACGGGTTCTGAATCATCTTCATACTGATGTTCTTGCTTATAAACTTCTATCCTTTTTGCAATATCGAGTGGGTCTGGACGAAGCATAATATAAAGTACAAGACCTGCTAAGATAAAGGCTACCGCTGACAAAATAAACGGACCAGCAAGTGCCGGAACTCCAATAGAAAGGGCAAACTTCCCCATTGCATCTACTAAGTTGGGGCCTGCAACTGCACCGAATGTTGTCATAACCATGGTAATACTAATAGCAGTTGCTCGCTGTTTTTTATTTGCTAAATCGGTTCCTGCGTAACGGGCTTGTAAATTAGTCGCTGTACCTGCACCATAAATCAGAAGAGAGGCAAATAAAAGAAAAACACTATTTATCAGTGCTGCAATTACAACACCAATCGCACCAATCCCACCAGTTATAAATCCTGCTGTAAGTCCTGTTCTACGTCCATACCGTTGAGAAAGCCTTCCTACTATTAATGCTGCCCCTGCAGAACCTAAAGTAAATAAAGCAGCTGGTACTCCGGCGAACGCATTTGTCCCAAGCATTTCCTGAGCCAAAAGGGCACCTACAGTAATTCCTGCTGCTAAACCTGCTCCGCCAAAAATTTGTGATAAACTCACTACAATTAATACGCGTCTATATAACTTTTGTAGTTTATCAGGGGAGTCTAAGTAACTCCGGGTTGAATCATCTGCTGTATTCACATCAATCACCCCATCTTTCCATGGAAATTATTCCAAGTTTATTCGATAATCAATAACTAATAATATTGCAATAAGATGTGTCTAAGCCAATCAACACCTTTTGTCTTAATCAATTCACTTTACAATTTTTATTCTACAATATACAATACAACTATTCAACTAATTAGTTGAACAGAATAGAGGTGATAAATTTGGATCCTAGAGAATTTAAAGACCTTATATATGGGCAATTTGCTCGAATTAGTAAAGCTCTTTCTAGTCCTAAACGATTTGAGCTTTTAGATTATTTATCACAAGGCCCGAAAACTGTAGAGAAACTATCCAAAGAAACAAAGATGTCTGTAGCCAATACATCAAAACATCTTCAATCGTTGTTAGAAGCCAAGCTTGTTAAATTTAGTAAGGATAAGAATTTTGTGTATTACTCTTTAGCAGACGACAATGTGGTTGAAGTCATTCATTCAATTAGGAATGTAGCCGAAATGCGTTTTACCGATATTACACATTGGAGGAAAGACTATATTGGAAAAAATGAAAAAATTAAAATAGTAGAACTTAAAGATATATTACAGGAGATACAGGATGGAAAAGCCGTCTTAATAGATGTTAGGGCTGAAGAGGAATATGAAAATCAACATATTGAAGGTGCCATGTCAATTCCTATTCAGAATATAGAAGAACATATTTCTTCCCTTCCAAAAGATAAAAAGATAATTGCTTATTGTCGTGGTCCATATTGTATATTTGCTACGCAAGCCGTTGAAATTCTAAACTCCCTTGGATATGATGCTTATCGAATTGAAGAAGGGGTTAATGAGTGGAAACAATCTGAATACATTCATTAAAGTTAAGGAGGAATTTTACATGTTATTTCGTCAATATTTGCATACAAATCCAGTAGCAGCATCATATTTATTTGGTTGTGGAAGCCTATCATCAGGGGTAGTCGTTGATCCACTTGAAGATCAAGTTGATTTTTATGTAGAAGAAGCTCAAAAATTAGGAATGAATATAGTCTATGTTATCGATACGCATTTACACGCAGACCATGTATCAGGTGCAAGAAAGTTAGCTGAAAAAACAGGAGCAAAATATGTCCTTCACTCTTCCGCAGATACAAGTTATGACTTTACTCCGGTGGAAGATGGAGACGAATTATTTGCAGGGAATACAAAATTAACATTTATGCATACACCTGGCCATACCCCTGAGCATATTTCAATCGTTGTTTCTGATAAGAGCAGAATAGATGATCCTTGGTTTGTCTTAACAGGACACACGTTAATGGTTGGAGATGCCGGTAGGACTGAGTTAGCTTCTTCTATAGAAGAAGGTGCAAAGAACTTATATCAAAGTCTACAAAAGATTATTCAATTAGATGACCATATTGAATTGTATCCGGGGGCTTTTTCGGGTTCTGTTTGCGGACGTGGACTAAGTGGTAAACCTTCTTCAACCATTGGATTTGAAAAACGTAACAATCAAGCAATGAAATTCGATAACGAGAAGGAATTTGTTGAATTCATGACGACGGACGTACCACCACAACCAGAAGGATTTAAAGAAATGAGAAAAACAAATCAAGGAAAATAATAAAGTGGAGAACCTCTTTTGGTTCTCCTTTTTGGAGGTGAACAGAATTGAATAAAGTACAAATTGGAATTAAAGAAAATTTACTAAACTTTATCCTTTTAGTTGTTACAAATTTCTTCGTCGGTTCGATGGTTGGTTTGGAAAGAACTATCCTCCCAATTATTGGTGAAGAAGACTTTGGATTAGCATCTGCAAGTGCAGCATTATCTTTTATTATTAGTTTTGGTTTTTCAAAAGCGATTGTTAATTATTTCGCAGGGTCCATTGCTGACCGATTAGGAAGAAAAAAAGTCCTTCTTATTGGTTGGGGTATTGGTTTACTCGTTCCATTACTGGTTATTTTCGCAACTTCATGGTGGATGATTGTAGTGGCAAATATTTTCTTAGGTATAAACCAAGGGTTAGCTTGGTCTATGACCGTAAATATGAAAATTGATGTTTCTAAGCCTACACAAAGAGGGTTTGCGGTAGGATTAAATGAGTTTGCAGGATACACAGGAGTAGCAGTTATGGCGGCTGTTTCTGGTTTTGTTGCCTCCACTTATTCAAATCGTCCAGAACCATTCTATATAGGGATTGTAATTGTGGTAATAGGCTTTATCTTATCATTGCTTGTAAAAGATACAGAAGCACATATTAAACTACAATCAAACTCATCTAATAAAGGCACAACTTTATCGGCAAAAGAAGTATTCAAAAACACAACGTTTAAAAATAAAAGTTTATCAAGCATCACTTTCGCAGGATTAAGCACAAACCTTAAAGATGGAATGGCTTGGGGGTTATTTCCCTTGTTCTTTACTGGAGCTGGCTTAACTGTATCAGAAATTGGAGTGCTGGTTGCCATCTATCCAGCTTCATGGGGATTTTTCCAACTATTCACTGGAGCATTAAGCGATAAAATCGGACGAAAGTGGTTAATTGTTGGTGGGATGTGGCTTCAGGCCCTTTCACTATGGATGATTTTATCTGTAGGTCAATATAGCATGTGGTTAGTGGCAGCTATTCTTCTAGGTTTAGGAACTGCTATGGTTTATCCCACTTTACAAGCAGCTATCAGTGACGTGGCTCAACCAGAATGGAGAGCCTCCTCAATGGGTGTTTATCGCTTCTGGCGAGATAGTGGATATGCCTTCGGAGCATTATTTGCAGGTCTCTTAACTGATATACTAAACGTTAATTGGGCAATCGGTTTAGTAGCTCTCTTACCATTAAGTGCAGGTCTAATAGCAGCAATACGATTGAGTGAAACATTGCCTACTCTTCATAACCTTGATGAAAAATCTTAACTATAATAGCAAAACGGGCTCGGTATTACCGAGCTTCTTTTTATGTCTTTATTATTTTATTAATGTTTTAAGTCATTCCGTTATAGCTCTTCTTTAAATCACCACCAATCTCCAAGTGTATTATGACTAAAAGGCCCCATAAACGGTCGTTTACGGTACTACTAATCACTTTATCAGAAAACAACCTATTTTTGCTGATTAATAGAACCAAAACCCATTCCCAAAAACAAAGTAACATTTATGATAACTAACATCGTTTTTGGTGCTAATATAGGGTTATAAACAACTTTTAGCAGGTGATGAATGATGATATTTGGTTATGCGCGTGTGAGTACGGAAGAACAAAACTTGGATATGCAAATTGATACACTTACTCAGTTTGGAGTAGAAAAGATTTATAAAGAAAAATTAACTGGAACTAGAAAAGATAGACCCCAATTAGAAGAGCTTCTTAAAGTCTTACGCAGTGGCGACAAAATTGTTGTATATAAACTTGATCGTATTTCACGTTCTACAAAACATCTAATTGAACTTAGTGAATTATTCAATGATATGGACGTAGATTTTGTCTCTATTAATGACAGTATTGATACTTCAACTGCAATGGGGAAGTTTTTCTTTCGTACAATGGCAAATATTGCAGAGTTAGAACGAGATATTATTAGCGAGAGGACAAAATCAGGGCTTCAAGCAGCAAGATCCAGAGGAAGGAAAGGTGGCAGACCATCGAAGAAAAGGGACAAAGTTGAAATGGCGATAAAAATGTATAAAAGTAAGGATTATACAATCAACGAAATTACAGAAGCAACGGGAATCAGCAAAACTTCACTGTATAGATATTTAGACAAAGTAAATTAGACTCATACAAAAAATATTTATAAGGATTGATTTAACTTGAGTGTGAAAGAACTGCTGACACCAGAACAGCGAAAGGAAATTTTAAACCTTAATAATTTATCGGAATATGAATTTACTTCTTATTACAGTCTATCGGACTATGATATTGATGTTATAAATCGTCATAGAAGAGATCATAATCGATTGGGGTTCGCACTTCAATTATGCATTCTTAGAAACCCCGGCTGCACGATAATTAATATATTAGAAATACCCGATAACCTTATTAAATATGTAGCTAATCAAATTAATGTAGATCCTGAGGTTTACTCTTCATATGCTCAACGTGATACAACAAGGCGTGAGCATTTAGAAGAAATACGTCAAGTATATGGATATAGAAACTTTAATAACAGTGATTATCGGACGATTTCTAATGTTCTTTTAAAGTCCGCATTGGAAAATGGAAATTCAATGTATCTAGTACGTACTGCAATCGATTTATTAAGAAAGGAAAAAATAATCCTTCCTGCAATACCAACAATCGAGAGGATGGTTTGGCTAACAAGAACGCGTGCAGAGAAAAAAATATATGCCATACTAACAAATAATCTTTCTGAAAGACATAAGTGTGAACTAGAAAAGTTGATCGATCTAACGGTAAATAATAATAAAACCCAATTAGCTTGGCTTCGGGAAATTCCAGGACAGTCGTCACCAGATTCTTTTTTAAAGGTCATAAAAAGATTAAAGTACATTAAAGAACTAAATATTGCAGCCGATACGGCATTAATACACCCCAATAGACTTTTACAATTGGCACGAATTGGGGCTAGGTATGAACCCCATTCTTTTAGAAGATTTAAAGAAGATAAAAGATATGCACTATTAGTTGCTCACTTAATCACTCTTTCCCAAGACTTAACTGACCATGCCATTGAAATTCATGATAGACAAATGATGGTGTTACAAGCAAAAGGCAGAAAAACTCAAGAGGAGATGCAAAAACAAAATGGAAAGTCAGTAAATGAAAAAGTTGTGCATTACGCAGATATAGGAACGGCTTTAATTAATGCCAAAGAGGAAGGAATCGATCCCTATGTGGCACTAGAGCAAGTAATGCCTTGGGAGAAAATTGTAGAATCGATTGAAGAAGCTAAATTATTATCAAGACCAATGGATTATGATTATCTCGATTTAATAAAAACTCGATATAACTATTTAAGAAAATATACTCCAAGCCTGTTGGATTCTTTAGAGTTCAAATCTACTAAATCAGCAGAACCTTTAATGAAAGCACTAGATACCATACGAGAATTAAATGATTCTGGAAAAAGGAAAATCCCTGATGGCTCACCTTTAAGTTTTGTTCCTAAACGTTGGCAAAAACATGTTTTTGATGATGAAGGTAACATTAACCGTCAATATTATGAAATGGCTGCCTTAACAGAACTCAAAAACTATATCCGTTCTGGTGATGTTTGGGTTGAAGGTAGTCGATTACATAAGGATTTTGAAGAATATTTAGTGTCAAAAGATGATTGGGGAAAAGCAAAGATTAAAGGGACTAATATAGCTGTTAATGTAAGTTTTGAACAGTATATACAGGAAAGATGTGAGACTTTAAATACTAAACTTCAATGGATTTCCAAAAATATTGATAAAGTTGAAAGTATCAACATTGAAAAACAAAAGATACATGTTGAGAGACTTCAAGCTGATACTCCTGAAGAAGCTAGAAATTTCAGCTTATCGCTTTATAATATGCTTCCAAGAGTTAAACTCACTGATTTATTAATGGAGGTAGCTGAATGGACTGGATTTGATGAATCATTTGTTCACGCTTCCTCAAATCAACCACCTAAAGGTGAAGAAAAGTCTATTGCGATGGCTTCGTTAATGGCGATGGGGACAAATATTGGATTAACTAAAATGGCCGAAGCAACTCCTGATATTTCATATCGCCAAATGGCCAATGTTATGCAATGGAGATTACATGAAGACGCTATGACTCGTGCTCAAGCTACACTGGTAAATTATCAGCACCGTCTATCATTAGCATCATATTGGGGAGATGGGAAAGCATCATCTTCAGATGGTATGCGTGTCCCTGTCGGAGTATCATCATTACATGCAGATTCAAATCCTCATTATGGAACTGGAAAAGGTACAACAATTTATCGTTTTACAAGTGATCAGTTTTCTTCCTTTTATGCAAAAGTTATTAATACAAATGCAAGGGATGCCGTACATGTGATAGATGGATTATTACATCATGAATCTGACCTTATAATTGAAGAGCATTACACTGATACAGCCGGATACACGGATCAAGTTTTCGGATTGAGTCATTTGTTAGGATTTCGTTTTGCGCCAAGGCTAAGAGATATAAGTGACGCTAAATTATATACCATTTCTTCTCCTAATGATTTTCCAAACATAAAAGGCATACTTCGAGGTAAGATTAACACAAACGTTATTAAAGAGAATTTTGATGATATATTAAGGCTGGCACATTCAATTCGAGAAGGAAAAGTTTCTGGTTCATTAATTATGGGGAAATTAGGTTCTTATGCAAGACAAAATAAAATAGCTACAGCCCTTCGAGAGGTTGGAAGAATTGAAAAGACTATTTTTATTCTTGACTATATAACAAATGAAACATTAAGAAGAAGGATACATCGTGGACTAAATAAAGGAGAAGCCATGAATAGATTGGCTAGAGCTTTATTTTTTGGTAAACGTGGTGAATTCAGAGAACGCGGCATACAAGATCAACTTCAAAGAGCTAGCGCATTAAATATATTAATCAATGCAATAAGCGTATGGAATACTGTGTATTTAAGTGAAGTAACAAAGGAATTTAGGAAAAATATTGTCCTAAAAGAAGAATTACTTCCACACATTTCACCTTTAGGATGGGAACATATTAATTTCCTTGGAGAATATAAATTTAATTCAAATAGATTACCAGCTAATTCATTAAGAGCCTTAAATAAAAACTAATCCATAACATAAGCCAAATCCCTTAGCGTATAGGTATTTGGCTTATGCTATGTCGAATTTTGCTTAACGTACAAAATTTCCGAAATGTTGGCTGTACCCCATATTTAAAAGTTAGTAGATATGTACGCTCCGGCCAAAAACTTTAAATAGTGCATCAAATCACCATTTCTATAATCAATTAAGCTGAAGGCATTTTTAATTTGTTCCCTTTCTTTTTCACTTGCATTTTCGATTAATTCTAGTAAGTAACCAACCTCTACGATATGCTGAAAACCATTGTGTTCAATAGGGATAACTTCATCTAACAATTCTTTTTCTTCAATCATTCTTCTAAAAAAAGATTTAACAGCCATTTTCATTCCCTCCTCCTGGAACTTTTGTAAAACCGGTTAGAGCATAAAGCCCTAACCTTAACTGGTGCTTAAAGTGGTCTAATATCTAAAGTTAATCCAATATCGTAAAAAGTATTAAAAGCATTTAATATATCCTCAATAAAATTTATACTGGATTCACCTTCTATAACATGAACTAAATCACCCTCTAATTCTATCTGCTTAAATTCTTTATCAAGTAACGGGAAAACCTTGTCATACTTAACATCTAACGCTTCAGGTATATCATAACCAATAAAAACAGTATGCTTCATTTATAAACCCATCCTTTTTTCTTTAATTTTGATTGTTTATGTTGGGCGGTTTTTATATTTGCCCTTTATTTTTTTATTGCTTTCCCTCACCTCCTTATAATACAATTATAACATTTATACATCATTAAATCAATTAAAATCATGTGTTTTTATTTCTTTTTCGTAAAAACTTATAACAAAAGAGCAGCCAAAACAGCTGCTCTAATTTTTTATCCTTTGCACTTTTCAACTAATGATTCATATGACCATCCTGTTAGAGTAATAAACAATTCATTAATAACTGTTTTTTCTGATTGAGTAGCATTTTCATATTGCTGTATTAAATTAGCTGTCCTTTTTTCTGTGCATTCATCATCTGATAACATTTCATCTTGAATAATATCTATTAAATTCATTTTAAAATATCTCCTTTAGGTAATTTTAGTATGTTTAGTTTTTATAAATGTTAAATCCCTTGTGACTTCCTAAGAACTCCATATAACAATCTTTTTCTTTTCTGGTTACAATGTATTCAAATCTATCATTGTGCTTTAATGTAATGCTATTATCACTCCACAAAGTTAAATCATTCTCACTTATATTTAGGAATGAAGCTAATATATTTATCGTGTCATTCATTTTTCTTAAACCTTTCCTTAATTTTGAGTGTAGATTAGGCTCCGATCATATCTGTATTTCTAGCAATTCCGGTTTGTCTGAATACTTCTTTCAAAGCCTCGTCTTTATCAAGAAAATAACCATTGTATGTTTGTTTGTGGGGCGTTTCGTTCCAAATAGTAAAAATTTGATATTCTGTTTGATTCGGGAAAGGTACTTCCACAACCTCATAAGTTAAATCATCTTTTTTTACAGATAAAACTAAGTTAATATTTTTCATTGTACTTACTCCTTTTCGTTTTTAAAGGATTCATTAAAACTAATGGAATTTTATAAGAGATAATTTTTATAAAGGAGGAAGGGAGGGGATTCCTTCCTCCTTGCTTTTTTAGATGTATCCTTTTTCCTTTAAGGAAGTGTAATTCCCTTCATCATTACTGACTATCAAGGAATCTAGTAGTTCAATTCCTAGTATCTTTCCGGCTTCCTTTATCCTTCTCGAAACTTCCTTGTCTTGTTCACTTTCCAATGTGTCGTAAGAAGGGTGGTTATGAGCGATTATAATTGATGCTCCGTTATTAAGTATCGCTGCCTTCATGACCTCTCTAGGATGTACTATACTAGCGTTTATACTTCCTATATGACATCTATGAATGGCATTTACTTGATTTTTTGTATTTAACACCAAGACTAGTAAAACCTCTCTATCTTCATCCCCTATAACTTGTGTGACTAATTTCACTGCATCCTGCGGACTGTTGATTTTAGTCGTATCAAATTTTGAAACCCCTCTTTTTACCTCTTGTTTGATTCTTACGATTTCTCTTATTTTTTCCATTGTTTTTTCATCCTTTTTTCTTTAATTTTGATTGTTTATGTTGGGCGGTTTTTATATTTGCCCTTTATTTTTATTGCTTTCCCTCACCTCCTTATGATACAATTATAACATTTATACATTATAAAAACAATAGTTTTTTATGATTTCATGTAGGAATTTCAATTATTTTTTAAAATAAAGGGATGGATAAAATATTTTTATCCATCCTCTAAAACTATATTTATGCTACCTCTTCAAAAGTCCAATTTTTTAGTTCTTCCTCATTGTCAAAAATACCATAATCACAACCTTGTAACCTATCATCTAATTCTTTCCAGTTATCTATTTTATCAATCTTTTCCATAAAGTCCTCATGCTCTTCTTCAGTTTCAAAATCATCTTCACTATCTACCCATAGCCTAGAAAGAAAATCCTTTCCTTCCTCTAATGTTACATACCAAAATTCTTCCTCTGGGTTTTGTAAGTCTGCTAGAATCCTCTTTTCCATTATCTCGATACCAACTTTCTTCTTTAGTTTTGATTGTTTAATTTTGAGCGTTTTTTTATATTTGCCCTTTATTTATTTCCTTACCTCCTTACTTAGTATTATAACATTTATACATTATAAAAACAAGATTAATATACCTTAATTTCATTTAAAAAGCCTATTAAATCAACATTTCCCCCTTTTACCTTACAGACTAAAAAGCCCCTTCGGAAGTCAGTCCGAAAGGGGCTATCTGGTTTTAATCTTCTTTTATCTTTCTGGTTCCCAAGGTATAAAACAAATTTTAAGAGAAAGGAGCGGGACAAACATTAAAACTTGTCTCCCCCTCTAACTTAAGCTACACCCTAGTTTCCAAATTCAAACCCTACCCCTTACAGACCGAAAAAGCCCCTCCGGAAGTCAGTCCGGAAGGGGCCATCTGGTTTTATATCTTCTTTTTTACTTTTTCACCAGGTACAATTGTTGAAATCGCATGTTTATAGATTAGTTGCTGTTTACCATTGCTATTAATAAGTATTGAAAAGTTATCGTACCCTTCAACCCTACCTTGTATTTGAAAGCCATTCATAAGAAATAAAGTAATCGGTATTTTTTGCTCTTTTACTTCATTTAGGATTTT
This sequence comes from Mesobacillus sp., assembly GCF_047739415.1. GTDB lineage: Bacteria > Bacillota > Bacilli > Bacillales > Cytobacillaceae > Mesobacillus. The sequence continues at coordinate 52,750 of NZ_JBIQOE010000307.1, forward strand.
TTCTTGAATTTCAAAATTTTTACTCATCTTTTCTACTCCTTTACAAACTGATCAGTCCTTGACCTATGATACCCTATATATTTATATATTTCTGTTTATCTATTTCCGGCTGCGCCTTGCCAAAAAGCCAACCTTGGCCGTATTCAATACCTAACATTTCATACATAGATTTTTGATTATGATTTTCTATACCTTCAGCTACAATTTCAAAATTTAACTTGTTATGCAGCTGTACGATTTCTTTAATGTATTTCTGGGGGAGCGGGTCAAAAATCTCTTGTGCAAAAAGCTTGTCCAGTTTAACAATATCCGGCTTTAGATTAATTAAATACTGAAGATCACTAATATTTTTTCCAAAATCATCAATAGCAATTTTAATGCCGATTTCATTTAGTTTTTTCTTATGGTACCAAAATGTTCTTAACTCCAAAAATTCATGTTCTGTAATTTCTATAACAATTTGTTCCGGTAAAATGGATGATTTTTGAATCGTATCATAATTTATCAAATCATTCGTTAATCTTAAAGTTTTTGGATGGCAATTAATATATAATTTTTGATCAGGATCTAGTTTTGGGATACTGTTAATCGCATTAGCTATTGACCATCGATCCAGATTAACTATATCATTCGTTTTTTGCGCTCTTAAGATGATTTCATCAGTAGGTATGTTTCCTCTTAACAATGCCTCAAAACCTCTAATACGGCCATTAGCAAGCTCTACAATAGGCTGAAAAAACGTCCTTACTCCATTTATATCACAACACCCCTTATCATACCTTACAAATCGGCCTATGACTGCAATTTGTACATTTATTTTTATTTTTCCTAAATCCTTTCACATATTCTTGTTCCTTAACCTGTTTCATTTCGTTTATTTGACGTATGAGCCTTTTTCTAAGAAGAAAACTGTTACGAATTAAGCATTTTTTATTTTTATATTCGATGATTCCATATCTAGGCTTCTTTTTATAATTTTCTTCAATTAATAAAAAGTACGCTGCCATCTGCATAACATCACCCAGATAAGGATCTGAACCAATTAATTTTTTTCTTTTCAATTCCAGGGGCATTAAATGACCAAAAGGCTGTTTAAAAATATAATCCGGTTTTCCATCAATTTGATAAACTTCTGAAACTAATAATTCTGTTCCTGGTTCATCTGTGTAAATTAACTTTCCTCGAATGTTTCTAAGAATCAAATGATATACAAAAAAGCACAAACCAATTAGGAATAAAAAAAGGACTATCTTAATAGCGGATTCCTCCCCCCTCTGTTAATTTATTAGAAAGAAAAATAGAGAAACTATAGCTAAAATAACTAGGATTATAATAGTCCATGTAACCGGCTGTTGTTTCTTTACTTTCTCTTGGTGCTTAACATGATATTTTGTACCTTGCATCATAAAATTTCTACTTTGCTTTGAAATATGCTTCTTACCAAACTTATGACTATATAACCAGCTATAAGGGCAATAGTTAAACTCATTTATTTCACTAGCTGATATTCTTGATTTTTTCATCATAAATACCTTTCTTGGTTCTAATATTTAATTCATCCATTAATAAATCTCTGACCTCTTCCAGCCTTTCAATATCAAAAGTTACAACGTCCTCATCTAATCGTTTTGCAAAAAAATAGCCGTTATAATTTAACTCTCTACACATGATTTTAATAATTGGATTCTCTGCTATTCCACTTGCAAAATAATACTCTGGATTCTCTTTTTCCAAAGAAGAAATAAGGCTATCAATCATGGTTATCAATAACCTTTTTGTAATCACTTTATCCAAGTTTTAATCACCTTTCTTAATCATTTTTTGAATATCTTTAATTTCATAAGATAATGGTACATCCGGTAAACTATCAATAATTTTAGATCCATATTTGGAATTAATAGTACGGGAGTCTAATATTATGACAGCTCCTTTATCTGTAACACGCCTAATTAACCGGCCAAAACCTTGCATTATTTTTAATATAGCCATAGGTAAAGAATAATTATAAAAAGGATCGCTTCCCTCTCTTTTGAGTTTTTCCATCCTAGCCTCAGCAATTGGTTCCGAAGGAACAGGAAAAGGAATCTTTACAATAACGACACATACTAAATCATCACCAGGAATATCTACACCTTCCCAAAAGGATTCAGCGCCAAATAAAACGGCTTTTTCTTCTGTTTTAAAATCACGTATCATTTGTTCTCGGTCGGTCCCACTTGTTTGTTGAATAGGAATTATGCCGTTTTCTTCACACCAGGGCTGCAACTCGTTAAATGTTTCTTGTAAGTGGCGATAAGAAGTAAATAAAATAAACGTTCTCCCCTTTGTAAATTCAAGTATCTGTTTACATGTTTCAGTTATATATGTTTTATATGGATCCTTCCTTGGCATAGTACCATTTAAACGTCTTTTAGGCTTTGGATTAGGAGCATTTTCCGGAATAATTAAAAGGGCTTGTTCTTTATAATTAAACGGTGAATCTATTTGAACACCAATATAATCATTGCCGATACCTAACCTTTTAGAAATAAAATCAAAGTTGCCAGCTGTAGTTAAAGTTGCACTTGCTATAATACTAGTAACATCTTTAAACAAAGTATTTTCTAAGACTGTATTTGATTCAATGGGGGAACCAGTGAATTTTATTTTTGCAGCTAGACTTAAGTCATCTTCCTCTTCTGGATCGTCTTTTCGGGCTTTATAAGTTACCCAATTAGCCCATTTATCCGAATCTTTATTTAATAGTAAATGTGAAATATCTTTTTTAATTGTAATAACTGATTCAATGTATGTTTCTAGCCCTCTATTAATCTGACGATCCCAATTCTCAGAAATTCTTAGTGTTTTCAACTCTTTGATATATTCATTGAAGGCATAATCAATTTTTTTATTACTTTTAATAATCGAGTTCGTTAATAAATACTGGTGTTTTTTATGCCTTTTCATTTCTTTTGATACAGCAGCAAATATTAAAAGTAAATCAGACAAGATCTTTTGTTTATATTCCTGGACACGTTCGATGAATGTTTCAGGAATAGTAATAACTTCTTCATTTTCATCCGAAGGTTCTATTTCTTCTTTCATCCATTTAGATTTACGATCGAGGAAACGATCAAATAAATTAGACACCACTTTTAATGATATGTTCTTTTGATAAAAATTAGAGAACACATCCTCTATTCGATGACCTTCATCAAAAACAACGGCATCATATTCAGGAAGAATCCCACTAAGACCTTTTTGTCGTAAATTAAGATCCGTAAAAAACAAAGCATGATTACAAACAATAATCTGAGATTCTTTCAATTTCCTTCTTGCTTCCTGGATAAAGCAGCCATTATAAAAAGGGCTGTCACTTCCTAGACAATCATCACTTTCCCCTCTGATCTCTTGCCATAGTTCATAAGGAATATCAGTTAAACTTTCGCTTCTATCCCCTGTTCTCATGTTTCCCAATTGTTTAGCTACTAATTGAGCTTCCTCCAAGTGAGGCTTCTCTTTTTCTAAACCATCAGATAAGTAATCGACTAGCCTCCTGGTACATAAATAATGACCTCTACCTTTAGCCAATGCATATTTGATTTCCTCACCTGTTAAATCCTTAATCACTCTCTGAACTAGAGGCAGATCCTTATCAATTAACTGATTTTGTAAAGTAATTGTATGTGTACTTAATATGATTGTTTTCTTTTCAAAAATCGAATATAAGGCCGCTGCAATTGCATAGCCTAATGATTTACCTGTTCCTGTGCCAGCCTCAATCAATGCGTGTTTATCTAACACTAAAGCATCAATAATCGTTTTAGCCATTTTTATTTGACTAGGTCTAGGCTCGTAACCATCAAAATATCCTTCTAAAACACCTCCTTTTTCAAAGACTTTATCCAGCTGAGATTTTAAAAGCACCTCTAGATTCTCAGTAGCTTCCGGCAATTCAACCACCCCTTTCTAAACTATTAACGAATCCAATCAAGAGGATAACCTTGATACTTTTCGGTTAAGCTTTTGATAAGAATATCATCAACAATTAAACCCTTTTTTTCGAGTTTAGATATTTCTTTTAGCATGTTGTCTAAATTAGATTTCTTTACAAAACAGATTTCAATATCCTGAATAACCGTGCAATGATCAGGAAATGTATTTTTATAACTTTCTAAGATCCACTCAATTAAGAAATCTGTTTTGTTCTTTTTAGTACAATGTTTTAAACGATCGTACATATCTGCTACAACATTAGGAATATCTAAGTTTTGCTGCCTAGCCAATTTATTCAAACCCCCTTCAAAAATGTAATAAACCTTACCATTATTATACATGAATCTAGGTAATAAACCAACCTTAACAGAAATAAAAAAAGGTGTAAAAAAAACCAGCCCTCTTATGCCGGTAGGAGATAATTCTATCTTTTTAGTAAATAAATTGCCTTATTTTGTTTCGGAACCTTCTTACTCGAATCAGGAGTTTTGTTATTTCCATTTAATTTCGTGTTTAGAATCTCTTGGTATAAAAAAACCTTTCTTACAACGTTATTTTCTTCAATATCCTTAGAGTATTCGAATGCCTTATTAATATGAGTTTGTGCTTTGTCCAGCTGATTTAAGGATACGTAATTTTTTGCAATAAGTATCTCGCACTCCGTACATTCCTTTTGATATTGGTTTTGTCTTTCGAAAAACATCAAAGCCTTTTCTAAATAACTTATGGAATTACTGCAAAAATCCATTTTGTAAAAAACAGTTGAAATAGCCAAATAGAATTCAGACAATGTTTCTTTATCTTCAATTAAGTGCAAATTTTTTTCAGCTTTTTCAAAATGGGCCAACGAATCTTCATACCGCCTAAGACTAAAATTATATAATCCCTGAAAATAATGATAATAATAGATTAGTAGGCTTTTATGCTCAGAATTTACTTTTTTAGATATCTTATTTTCCAATAACATATGCCAATGTTCTAACAGAGCATAATAATATAAAATATTATCGTCTTCTTGACCATCGCCCATTAGATTTACGGTCATTTTAACTTCACTTGCTTCTCTTATACTTCCATTTCTAAGATGAATGTACCAGTCATTTAAGTGTTTAATTAGAATGTTTGTTGTATCCCCTTTGAGCATGATCCTTTAAATTCTCCTTTTCTAAAATAATACTATTTATAAATATTCTACCATTTTTATCACGACCAAAGAATGATTAGGTAGGAAAATTTTATAAAAAAATAGTGCCTATTTACTATATCGACATAAGACTGGAAAATGTTTAGGAGATATGGGTAGGATTTTAGAAATAGTTCCCTAATATCCTTATTCCGGAATTGCCGGTTGGCTCGATTGTTCGGATTCAGGAGAAAACTCCTGGTGTGATCCGGTCGCTGCAGCTGTGATTTTTGATCAAAAACACGAACAATATATAAAAATTTTAATTTTAATTCCGAGTGTGGCCAGTAGGAATTAAAAAAGCCCCTAAACAGGGACTTTCTCTTTTAAAAATTTTTCAAATACTTGGTCTACATGATAATACTCTTCATCGTCATCGATCTCTTCATAACTGGTCATACCATTACTTTCAATTAGCTTTAAATATATTGCTGGATCATCATAGTTTACTTTATGGCAAACAATATATTTATCGCTAGTTTCTTCTTTCTCAATCTCTAAAACTATTTGATATACTGTCTCTTTTTCTTCCTGATTTCTCAGCGTTAGAAACAATTTATTTCCTCCCCTAGTCCTTTTTCTTTTTAGAAAACTTTTTCGGTTCAATTCCTAACATATCAGCTGCAATTTTGTGACGTTCTTTTGCGTCCAGATAAACAGCTCTATGCCTTTGAAACATTTCCTCAAATTGAGCCAATTCATTAGGATCCGTGGTTGCGCTTTTCGCATTTTTAAAGGTTTGTAAACGCCCATAATGTTCCTTCTTTGTAGCAGCAAGAGTTTGTACATAATCCTCTCTTGAAACGCCAAAAAGATTTCTTTGCTTATTCCAATCATTAACAATCGATTGTTTATAAGCATCATCTACTTTCACATCAACTTGCTTTGGCATATCTCCGTAAAGTATCTTATGTTCATATTCACCAGGTGTTTTTACTTTTACTTCTTTCACCTGGTTCCCTTGACCTTTTACCTTAATTACGTCCTTCGTTTGTAAATTCAAATATTCACTAGCTGTATTTGCTTTTAATTCTAAGTTTTGAACATTCTTTTTCGCCATATTAATTAATTCAGGTGTATCAACCTTTAAAGAATTTTTAAGCTTTTCGATTTGTTCTGCTTGAGGTTTAAAATGGACTTTAAACGAATCCAAATCTCCTTTTGCCTCATATTGTTGGTAAACTTCTAATTGTCTCAGCTCACCTTTTGCTTGATTTGCTTTTGATACAAGAACATCTACGTATTGAGAAGGTTTTGTACTTCCACCTTGTTCTTTCCATTCAACTTTTACCTGTTGTTGAACTTCCTGATTTGATAGATCCGGAATATTATTTTGAATCATAAAATCACTTTTCGGTGGATTTCTTCTAATACTTCTAGCAATTGCTTGTCTGTCTGCAATAGTGTTTTTATCGACCGGATTAGCATTTGCAACTATTTCAACTTCTCGTTTAATATTAGATAAACTTGGTGATTTAACCGCAACCAGCGTTTCAGTATTAATACCAAGATCTTTCTTAGCTGCACTTAAAATCACCTTATTATTTTGATAATTTTGTTGTGCAGAATCCCTTAACTCTACTGTAGATTTGCCAGTCGAAGCTTTAATCCCTTCAATTTCTTCAGCTTGTTTAGGCCATAACGCTTTATATTTCTCAAGATTACCTTGTTCTTCATACTTCTGATAATTATTTAAGTGACTAAATTGGTCATACGAATCTCTTTGTTGTTGCTTTAAACCTGCAACAAATTCCTGCTTAGACATATTAGATTGGGCCTTATCCCATTGGTTACTAACATGTTGTGAAGCTTGCTCTTCAGTAAGCTTTGAGACATTAGGAGGAATATTAAATAAAGCTTTTGGTTTTCGTCCTTTCAATGACTTAGCATACTCTTGACGTTGACCGACAATATCCCCTTCTGGTGTTTTATAAGAATTATCAAATTGTGGTTTAGTTTGATCCGTAGGTACATTAACTTTAAATCCGTTTATCTGATTATTATTTTCATTTGTAGCAGCCACTTCATCCATTGCCATGTTGGATATCGGTTGCTGTAAAGAAGCCATTTCTTTAGCTTGATTCTGTCTTTCTTTTACAGCATCAGACATTGGAATACCTGGATCTTCTTTTAAATGAAAAGGTGCTCTTAAATTATGCATTGTCTGATCAGCTTTTAATTTATGAGCTTCACGCTTACTATCGAAATCTTGTTGTTTTTGTTTAAGACGATTCTGATATGAACGGGCTGCATCAGTATAAGTATCAGGATTTGTAGTATTTAAGCCTGTTGGTAGATAAAGCCTGTTAAAATCGCCTTTTTGTTTTTTAATATCTCTTAGCGTATCTGTTGCGTTTTCAATTTGATCACCTGTAAATAGCGGTAATCCCTGTTCCATTCTTTCATCAACTTGTTTAACAAAATCGCTATAATAAACAGGTCTTCCAGTTTCTAGACTTTTTTGCTCCGCAAGCCCTTTTTCTTTATCATATTTATTTTGAAGATAATTCATTGCATCTGGACGTAATTTTTTCTTTTGCCATGCATTGTTTACTCCCTTAAATGCACGATAAGCATTTGTTCCAGCGTATGTTAAAGCAGCTGCCTGTAACAACCTACCTTTCATACGTTCCTTATAATCAAATGGTCGTTCGACTTCATTAGCAACTGCATTAGCACCTTTAGGAATAGCCTGAAACATCCCCATTATTCTTTGTCTTTCTAGGATTAAAACAAGACAAACTACAAAAAGAGCTATTAGCTGAAGAATAATTCTGCCATCAAAAGCTTCATACATCAAGGTTGCAAGTATCATATATATAGATAAAAAGATACTAATGAAAACCTTGCTTAGTACAGCACTAGCAATTCGAGCCAGCCATCGTTGTACTACAAGTAATCCCATCCCCGGCCAAAGTGAAATGACAAATACTACAGCTGTAAAGGCTAATAGGATAAGAGGAATTAACTGATAAACCAGGATCAATATACTAAATATACCTACCATCAATAAAACGATAAGCGTATAAATTAAATAAAATAATACAAGGATGAATCTCCCTAAACTATATATCAGTTCCATCATTCCATTACCATTTTCAACCTGTTCAGAAACAAAATCCTTCCTCTCATCTGAATATGGCTTGAATTTTAAAAGTTTAGGTCCATCCACTTTCCCATCTTTAATTGAACCAAACTGAAGTATATACCAAGGGTATTTCACATGGTTTTTCCAAATTGTATTACCCATAACTACAACAGCATCATCAATACCGTTTACGTTTTTATAAGCAATGGGCATTGTCGAAGAAAGTACATCACCTGAAACATCTTTAGAGACTTCATTAAAAGTCTTAAGCATTTCAGCTGGTTTAGTGAAAAATAACATTGAAAGACCTATAAGGATGAATAAAACAATTATTTGCTCCCAAGATTTTTGTCTTCTAGAAGCCATCATATAATTAATTAAGGCTACAATGGCAGCAACAACCATAAAAGGAATAGCAAATACATCCCAAGTTGATCTTTTTATTCCTGTTACTAATTTATCTACATGTTTTATTAATGACCCCAACAAGTCTAAAGTATAAGCTTGTTCTAGAAGGATAATAACTAACTTGGTTATGAAAATATTTACATACCAAATTATATTATTTAAACCATGAAGAGATTTATTGAACATATCAAAACTTCCAAAGAATGATTCATCTGCATCTAATTGATAGTTCAATAAAGGCTCTTCTTTATATTCCTTTTTAATTTTTGATTTACTCCCAGAGACATCTAACATTTCGTCAAGAGGATCGTTTTCAGCTGCATGAGCTTGAGCCTCATAACTAGGAATAAAACAAATAATAGAAAGAGAAAGGATAAGCAAAAGAGCCTTTTTGATCAAGCTACTCCACCCTCTTCCTTCTTCTTCGGAGTGGTTTCTAATGCTAAATGAATATGTTCAAAGACCGAATCAATTCTTACTAATCCTACGTTTCCATCTAAATCTTGCAATAAGGGTTCCCCAGGTTGAATGTTTCGGACCATTTCATAATTCTCTTCAGTTTTTTCTAGGTTTAAAAATTCAAGAATATCATCAATTTCATTATTGTCTGAGGATCTAAATATAAATTTCACACCAAGATTATTCTTAGCATCCATTAGATCACGAACATTTTGAGAAATAACGTAAACTGCTGCATTTAAACTTCGTCCGGTCCGGATTAATCGATCAACCAATTCTGCACCTTGTTGAGTCGTCATTACAGCCCAAGCTTCATCTAGTACCGTAACAGTAAATTCTTCTGATAAAGAGAATTTAATTGCAAATGAAGTTATTGGATACATGATAGCAACAGAAAGCATTTCTGTAATATCATAATCTTCCTTCTTCTTCTTTTTGTCTGGTAAACGCAAATTATCGACTTGCAGAATAGTTATTCGTTTATCAACTTTAATAGTGTTCAGCTCACCATCATGGAAAATCAATTTTCCATAAGGCGCTTTTTGAAACGATCGGCATTTCCTAGCTAACTTTAAAGCATGTTCATCTTTTTCCATTCCATTAAGAATACTAACCAGCTTCCACATGGAAGGATTATTGATACCCTTCATTTCTTCACAAGCATCAATTAGAGAATCATAAGAATCGTCACCTATTTTAATATCCGCAAGATAGGTAATTATGTTTTGTGCAACCCTAACTGCTTCATCAAATTCAAGGAAACCGAACGGATCCAATTTACCGTAATCCTCTTTACGGTCATTTAACGTAACATATTCTAATTCCCCTTCAAACTCTTTTAAATACTTCTGCCATTTTCCTCTATCACCTTTAGGATCTATAACTAAGCATTTCCCCCCATATAAGGCATTTAGATAAGCACCGATTAGATTAGAGGCGTAAGATTTACCTCCCCCTAATGTTCCAGTAAAGGATCCTGAAGCAGATTTATTAACTAAAGGAGCTAGACCAGGATTATAAAACACAGGTTTATTTAAGTTTCCAGTAAAACCGATAAAATAACCTTCATTATCACCTAATTTTCGATGCGCCCCTATCATCGATGAAGCCAGCTCAGGGGGTGTCATTCGATGAATATAATCCCTTTCTGTATTTCTTTTGGATCCAGGAATAAATTCTTGCATTAGTTGCATTTGACTTCCGGCCGGACATACCAACGTAAAATCCATTCGATTAAATATATCTTTTAACCATGTTCTTTGATCCCGTAAAGCCTCTTCTGTTTCTGCGTGAGTTTCGAAAGTTACCGATACATCTAACAAAGGAAACTGAAAATTAGTTAAAACATGTTCCAAAGATTTTACTGATTCAAAAGCTTGTTGTAATTCTGAATGAAGATCCTTACCAGCTTCATTTGTCATTTTTCCTTGCTCTTCAATTTCAAGCTGTTTATTTAATGTTTTTCGTTTACTTGTTTCTGGATCCATAGGTACGATATGAACCGAAACACTTATAGGAAAGTCAACATCTTGAACTTGGTAAAGCCATTCATTACCTGGTATCCAATAACCATCTGGAATATCTGAGATTGTTAGAAAAGAGCAATAACTTGAAGTCATTTCCCCTTCTAAATCTTGAGTAAGTTTTATTGTACGATTATCTTTTAAATGTACTAATCCTTCACTTAGATTCAAGAATTCAGATTTTCTAGGCCGGATTACCTTTCTATCTTTTTTAGTGACTTTATCAGCTTTATTTTTATTAGAATTGATATAAACACCATCTGGCACAATTGAGTTATTAACAACAGTTTTCTTTTCTTTTTGGAATAAAGAACTTTTTGGAGGTTGACCGATTCCAAGCCAGAAAGGCCTGCGACATATCCAATCTAATTCAGATTCCTCTAAACGTCTTAATGATGTTCCTGAAGAAAAACTGTTTGCCCTATATTGATTGTAAATTTGTTGTTCAACACCAGATATGGTATTAAATTCATGTTCAAAAATTTCTATACCAGCAAATCCGGCAGCTTTTTCTACGTCCCTTTTAGCTTCCAAAAAAAATGATTTAACCATTTCTTTTGTAGACTTCTTTATTTCATTCCAGTCTCTTTTTGTATCTAATTTAATAAACAAATACTGAGAATGGTTAGAACCTTCCTTACCTAGTAAATTTATTAAATAATCCCTCGTGTCATTTGCGTGAACCCTTGCATATTCTGCAAAGGGTCCACTAATTTGATTTTTCAGGGCATCAAAATGCTCATGAAAAGAATAAACACGAGGGAGGATCATTATCCGGCATTCATGTTTTAAACTCGTAAAAAAGCTTACTAAACGCTTAAAATCCTGAATTTTTTTGTTCTTAGATTTATGATCATATTGGAAACCTTCAATTTCGTAACCAGCCCAACATTCTTTTTCAGGCGTAATTACTAGATTTCCCTCAAAATATGCAACAGGAAACTTCATCTTTCGTCCTCCCTCGATTTCTGATACAAGACCCGTTACGCTTTTTTGCGGCGTTTTTTCTTTTTTTCTTTATCACTTACTTCAATTTCATATCTTTCTCTAAATTGTGGCATTCCTAATATTCTGATTCTCCCTGATCTTTCTACTGGTTGATAGCGACTAAAATATTTTGGCGTAAAATAAAACCTAATCAAGCTGTACATCCACTTATGAGGCGTTTTCCCATCATATTTTATCCGACTTAGATAGTAAGCTGCTAAACTAGGAAGAGCTAAATATTTTAAAAGACTAGAACCTAACCAATCTAGCAAAAACGTAGATTTATCCACCAGGAATATTACGAGAACAGATATTATGAAATACCAAAGTTGCCACCAAGTTATTGGCCGAGGTAATTTGAATCGATCGAAACTATAAAAGTAACGTTCAAATCTCCAAACCCTCTTATATGTCCTTACATAAACATGACCATTCTCTTCAAATTCCATTTAAATCAATCCTTTACTTATAACTTATAGTCCTAATAATTCTTTAAACCATTTAGAACCAGAAGATTGAAGGATTTGAGGTGCCCAGATAAATAATCCAACTACCATAGCAATTACTGCAAACTTTGCAAGAAAACCAAATTCTCTCTTAACAAGAGCACCAAGTGAAATAAGAGCAACTACACCCATGAATAACCCTTTTACTTCTCCTTGTACCCACTTTCCAGCAGATTCGCCTGGTCCTTTCGCAAAAGCTAAATCCCCTGAAAATAGTGTAATTACCCCTGCCACTAATACAACTGCAACTGCAAAAGTCCATTTCGATAATTTATTTCCCTTTTTTATCATTTCCATTGCTTCCAACCTCCTGAAAATTGTTTTATTAACCATCTATCATTTTCTTTTTTAAATAGTAAGGTATGATGTTGATCTGTGACTATTTTTGTTTGAGGATCCTCCCACGCTGAATCTGCATAAACAACAACTTCTGTTATTTCTGCTTTTTCTTCAGTTCCAGGCTCATTAACAAAATCGAAAACTTGAACTGAATTCATACCTGTAAAGGTTAAAGATCCTTCATACCCCTTTATTTCATTGCCATTTAACATATATATAGCTAATTGGCTACTACTACCTTCTGAATACGTTTTAAAGAAATCAGTCGTCATCTTCTCCATCACTTCTTGAAGTTCAGCATCTACGCTACTTAATTCTGGAACGGTTACAACCTCTCCCTTAAAATCTTCTTTCAAGTTTACGAATGTTGGATAATCATAGATAAAAAGCTTTTTATCCTTATACGCTACCGGAACTTGGAGGTATTTCGTAAGCTTTTTTGATTGCAGCTTCTCTTCAGTAGATGTTGGGTCAACTTCTTCCAAAGTAGGTTTTACACCTTCAGCAAAAATATCTACCTTTACAAAAATATCAGCCTTTTCGTTATTAATTTGTTTAAAATCAATAACATGAGCTGCCTCAACTGTCATTTTTGGTGCTGCCGCTAAATCAAGAGGAATATTTGTCCTTAGACTAGAAGCTAAATAAGGTTGCACTCTGTCTAAATATTCCTGGTTATCATCTGGAATAAAAGTTAGATAATCCGTCGAAAATGCTTCAGCAAATCCTTGAGCTGCACCACTCACTACATAAGGAATTTCATTATTTGTTTGTGCCATTGTTTCCCCATTGTTCACCCAAGAATTCATTCCCCGAACGAAAGTTAAAATCACAAAAGCCCAAAATACATATTTAGTGACAGTCAAAGCTTTAGCTTTAAAAGGCTTTTTCGATTTAAATTTAAGCTTATTTATCATTATTTCACCTCCTTTCAATCATTCTTTTTACTATACGGTAGTCCAGTTAAAAACTCATAATAATTCATAGTCATTGAAACTAGCTTTCCTCCAAAATTTACAGTTATCATTTCCCTTGTATCAAATTTAGAGTTATAACCTCTACCAGATCCTAGAACACCCGTAAATTCTAATTCTTTGTTCAACTTATTTCTTTCATTCTGATACAGACTATTACCAAAAGACATACCCTCTCCCAAAGCACCCTTAACTATCTCATTCGGTTTACTAAACGAATTAACTAAGAAACTTTTATCCATGATACTATTTCTTCCCTTCTGGTACAGGCTTTTCGTTTAACTGTTTTGCCTTTTTCTTCTCGTACTCGTCATAAGTAAAATAGACAGTTATCGAAACAAGGAAAAATGCAATAAGAGCCGAAAACCACCCCATTCTATCTGCAATTTTGAATACCCAGCCAATCGGACTATCCCTCAATGATTCTAAACTTCCCTGTCCTATTGACAAATTCGAAACTACTAGATAAATAGCTACCAAAAACGCAAGGATGATTAAAACAATAACTAGCATCTTCTTCAGTTTTTTTCTTAATTCAGATTGCTTGTCCAACTTCATCCACTATCACCCCCTTTAAAGATTAAATGTTTCTTGTTGTCTCATAACATCTAAATATTTTGCATTGACCGGATCCTCTATTGCTTCAC
>NZ_JBIQOE010000308.1:0-6734 GCF_047739415.1 Mesobacillus sp.
CTAGCAGGTAAAGTTACCTTTTTTCCATCCTGATCTTTAAGATTTTTCAAAGAATGTTGAAATAATCTCATGGTTAGCTTGTCCAGTTGAACATTATTTTTTCTAGGTGCACAAATCATAATATAAGGATTTACAATCCAGGTTCTAGGGCTTACAGTACGTCCATTTTCAATGATATGCCCTGCCCCTTCAGGATTAAGTAAAATTTCTTTTTTCTTCAAGGAGTTCATAATTAAAGATGTCTGTTGCCTTGATTTCGCTATCATTTCAGCAATGTCTGAAACTGTTGCAGCTTGCGGAAGTTCAAATTCATCCTCAACATTTTTCTTTTTCTTTTTAAATTTATCTTCCCTGCAAATAATCACATTACTTTTAAATTCTAAATAGGCTTGAATCCTGAATAAAAAATCACCTTCGGCCTGATTAAGATACCCAATTCGATTTAATAAATCTAAGTTTCTGTGCATGACTTGATTAAATGGCTCCCCTGCAAATGGGTCTTTACTGGTTCCAATGAAATGTTCCTCACCAGTAAGTTCTTTTAATTGGTCTAGTAATGATTTTTTTAGTTCTTCTGCTCTTGATCTAGCTTCTGAATCTTTCTCGAAATCTCTTTTTCTAGCATTTTTTTCAGCTTGTTCAAAGTCTATAATATTTTTCCCCACTACTTTTTCTCTCCCTTATGTAGCAGGAATTAGTCCCAATATGGTAGAATATAAATATTCAAAAGTTAATAAAGGGACTAATCCCTTGCTTGTTTTGAGAAACCGCCAAGCCGACCAAAGCATGGGCGGTTTTTCTCTTTTTCTTTATAATTCGACAATACCAATAATTCCCCTCTTTTTCTATAACCTTTCTCCTTTTTCATGGATTAATTGCACTATTTTATAATCTCTTCCAGAGTAATTATAAATTTTTAAATCTGGTGATTGCTCAGCATCGTTCATAGAAATACCAATATGAACTGACTTTGATTTTTTAATAATATCTTCGACATCCTGTAATGTATATTGAGCCCAAATTGAATGTGTATGAAACAAGTGATAAATCATTTTTCTAATTGCTTCTTTATCAGCAGTGGTTTTCACATCGCTCTTTTTAAAAAAAAATGACAGTTTACCATTCAACACAAATAATTCACCCCTCAAATCTTCTCCCCCTTTTCTAATTTCGCCTGTAAACGATCCAGAAGCTTATCATCCACTCTTTCAGGCTTGTACCCCATCCTATCTATCAAAATCCCCTCTATGACCCTCATACGAGCCGTATAACGCCTATATTCCTGTTCAGCAAAGTCTAAGGTGTCAGAATCGACCACAACGCCTTCTGGAGCCCTCTGAACGCTTCTCATGAGTTTATAGGTGATTGTTCTTTCCTCCCTGACCAATCGAAGCAAAATTAGCAAATCATAAGTGTGAAATAAAGTCAGTTCTTTGAATGGCAGCTCGCATTGTTCCAAGTAAACCAAATCCCTTAATTGTGGCCTTGGCTTCTTCAATGGTGCTTGGCAAAAGTCGCATTCATCGGCGTATTGACTGTTTTTCGCCTGACAGTATGAACAAATCATTTTTCAAATTCCTTTAGAGCCAAATCCCTGAAAAACGCTGACTTGTTGCCTGCTCCCTCGATTTTCTCCCAAATGTCATCCGGCAGGGTGACGGATACTTTCTTTGTCGTTCCCAGGGATGGCCTGCCTGCCCCTTCCCTGCTTCCTCCATGCTTTGGTCTGCAATCCAGGCATGTGTCATGCCCCATGTAGGCTTTCTCAAAAATATTCGGCTGCAATGACAATTCTTTCTGGCACTTCGAGCATTTAAAAAACATTGCTTTCATCCCCTCTTGATTTAAGTTACTTTTATCATATCATTAAAGGTAACTTATTTCAAGTTGAAAGGAAGCACTTTTGCACTTTTTTTCACTTCTGGAACAAGAAGCTGATAGACCGGCAAGAAAAAAGGTTCTCCTGTTTTTATGACTTGAACATAGCCTGCTATTTCATAGTCATCAGGGTTTTCATCCATCAAAAGAAGATCCTCATAGAAAAGATGATCCTCACCTTTTTTAAAGTAAATGGGCTTGTCCGTTCCTAGAATTTCATGGCCTTTCAACAAAGAAATCCCTCCCTCAAAAATAAGGTTGCCATCAAGGCAACCATGAGCGCCCTAAAGGCGCTGGCAGTTAAGATACTTGGAGCTTGCTGTTGACTAGGCTTCTCATTTCCTCGTCCTGATCCCAGAACGCTCTTTCCAATTCGACTGGCCTTAAACGGTAAGCGAACAGGATAGGCTTCTCCAGGACACCAAACTCTTCTGGACGGATAAGGGGAACACTCTGTTCTTGCGTTGTGAAGGTTTGTTCCTTGCGATGACCCTCTTGTTGCGAGTAAGACTTCAATTTGACGGTTTTTTGACCTGCCATATCCGAAAAGTATTTTTGGGTATCGGTATCTGTCGCATTGATGACAAGCTTGTAAGAACAGTTATCGACGATGACCTTTCTTTCTTCATTTCCGTAAATATTATCTAGCTGTGCTAAGGATTGAATAATCAACATGAGATGGACATTTCGACTTCTCAAAGTCGCTAGCCCCCCAACGACTTCTGACATTTTCCCCAAACGTGGGAACTCGTCCAACATGATTAAAACAGGAGGCGTTTTTCCTTCTTCCCTCTTTGTCAGGTATCGAAGGAATTGACCGATAATGACTGTGAAAATTTCACCGTATTGCTTCAGCCGATGTTCAGACACCTGAAGATAAATCATGCTCTTTTCAATGTCTGAAGGACTGAAGTCACTCCTGGAAGTCGCATACTGAATGTTTTTATCAACTGCAATAGTCGCAAGCTTCCCTCTGATTTCGGCAAAGATTCCTGCCAGGACTTCGGGTTTCAGATTGGCCACCGTGTTGGCCAGAATCTTGGTTTCTATCTTTTCACTTTTCAAAAGGGTTTCAATGACTTCCTGTTCTGAATAGGCACAAATGAATTGCGCTACTTCGGCAAAACTTTTTTCATGGCGATATTCCCAACATGCAGCTGAGAAAACGGATTGAGCGCATTGCGCCCAAAACGGATCTCCTTGCTTGGGAGCAGGAAACATATTTCGGCCAATTTCCTGAACGTCCTCAATCTCTTGAACAAAATCCAACGGATTGTAACGAGCCAACTGCTTTTCTGTTGAAAAGACAATGGAATCTGGTTTTGCATGGGCTGTCCTGTCGCTAAGTTCGCCTTTAATATCAATGACTAGGCCTGTGCCAGTCCATCTTAAAAGAGTGGGAATTCCATGCCCTCTGGTTTTACCTGTACCAGTTCCACCAATAATCAAGGTATGCCCTTCCTTGGTATCTGGCTTTTCTACCAAAACGCCATCTTTCTTACCCAGGACAACTCCATTTCCAATCAGGCCATGCGCTCTCAAATCTTGAGTACTGGAAAAAACAGCTTTTCCTAAAGCCCCTTCACTATCAATATCTTTATCTCTCCAGTGAAAGAAAATCGTGTAGATCATACCGATAAACAAATATAGATTGATAAGGTTTCCGATGGTTGGATAACTGAAATTAAATGCCTGGCCAATCCCAAAGGACAGAGCCAAGTAAACCACAAAATAAGTTATAGCTGACTTAAAGCTTCTTCCAGAAATTAATTTGATGACCGAACCGATCAGCACCGGAAGAAAGAAAAACTGCTTTGCCGAAAACTTCATCGCCTTATTCCCCCTTTACGTTATAACCTTCATTTTTGGATTCAGGTATTAACAATGTTTCTTCTGATTCAGGATATTTCAAAATTCTATCCCTGTTTTTATCGACTGTTTTTTGTAAAACACGAGCGACTTTTTCGGCTTCCTCCGGGCCTTCAATTCCGAAATACTTCTCGAAAACTGCCCCAACTTCAATCAATCGTTTTGTCCTGGCTTTTCGTTCTTTTTGAGATAAGCGAGCCTTGACCAATCGCTTCTTTTCCTCAATCTGTTTAATCTTGTCCTCTAACTCTTGTAATCGTTCTTCATCCGTTTTCCTAGCCATCTTGTCCACCTTATTCCTTCTTTCCATATTTTTCTTTTATTATATCTCAAAATAGCAGAATAGCACCAGTAAAATTGGTAGAATCTTCATCAGGGTTGTGGTATGATTCCCTTAGAACGAAAGAGATAAGGGCGCACTTATACAAACTCCGTTTGTGTGCGGTTCCTACGGAACGAAAAACCTCCCCTTCCGAATGGTTCGGAAGGAAAAAACCATTCGCCTAATCGGCGAAGCCAAAACAGATAGCTTGAATCTTGCGATTCTTCCCTATCCGTTTCGGTTCAAATTTTAATCGTGTCGCGGACTTTGAAAGGGGTGAGAAATCATGGCTATCTATCATTTTTCAGCAAAAGTTATTTCCAGGGCTAAAGGTCAATCGGCTGTCGCTTCTGCCAGTTACCGTTCTGGAGAACGTCTTGAAGATGAACGAACAGGAGAAGTTAAATTCTATAAAAGAAATGTTCAACCAGAAACTATGATTCTTGCCCCTTCTCATTCTCCTGAATGGGTTCAGGATCGTGAGCGTTTATGGAATGAAGTTGAGAAAGCTGAAAAGAGGGTTAATTCCCAACTGGCCAGAGAAATCAATATTGCTTTGCCAAAAGAGCTTTCCAACGACCATCAAAAGGAACTGATCCATGACTATGTTCAGAAGGAGTTTGTCAGCAAAGGCATGGTTGCCGATGTGGCCATCCATAGGGATGACAAAGAAAATCCCCATGCCCATGTCATGTTGACCACCAGGGAAATTTCAGAACAGGGCTTCACTGTGAAAAACCGTGAGTGGAACGACAAAAAACTTCTGGAACAATGGAGAGAGCAATGGGCTAATCATGCCAATAAGGCATTGGAGAAAGAGGGAGTCCAGGAGCGCATTTCCCACCTTTCCAACGAAGCCAGAGGGGTTGAACAGCTTCCGACTGTTCACCTTGGCCATGTAGCCCACCAGATGGAGAAACGTGGCGTACAGACCGAACGAGGAAACATAAATCGAGAAGTCCAGGACTACAACAAAAACATTGTAGAACTAGATAAATATAAAGCCGAAAAGAAAAATCTTGAACAGCAGCGTGAAAAAGGCAAATACCTAACCCCTTCCGAAAAGGCCGACATCAAAGAAGCAACAAAGTCTGTAAAAGGTTTTGTGACTCTTGATAAAATCAAGGATCGCAAGGCTCAAATAGACAAATGGGAGCAAAGCATTGAGAAGCAGGCCAGCTTTACCGAATGGAAAGATTCTAAATTCAAAGAAGCAGGCGACCATTTCCACCAGATGGACCAGATTCAAAACCAAGTCAAACGCCTGGAAAATGATATTAAAAATATCAACTGGTTCAATCCGTTGAAGCTAAAAGAAAATCGCCAAACCAAAGAACGAGCAGAACAGGCCATTGAGAAATTCCAGAAGGATTATAGCTATCACGATAAAAAACTGAATTACCACCGAGAAAAACTATCCTTCTCGACCAAAGAAGAATTCATGGATCAGCGCAGAACGTTCCAGGAAGAAAAGGAAAAACAGGTCACTACTCATTTCAAGCAAAAAGAGCAAATTAAATCTGAATGCCAAGTATTAGACAAAGCCGAAAAAGCCTTGAAGCAAGGGGAAATCCGTCAGATTACTGCCCCTTATCCAGAATTAAAAACAGCTTCTTCATTCATGAAATATGAGGACGCTTTGAAGATAAAGTCCATCAATGAAAAAGCAGGCCAGGTTGTTCCATTAAGCCAAATCAAGGCAGAAATCAAAGAGCGTACCGAAGCTATCGAAAAAGCCCAATCTCACTTACAGACATTGGCCAAAGAAAATCAAAAAAGTGCGACCGCTGCCACACACTTTAAACACCTGGAAGCAGTATCAACCAAAATCGAAAAATACGAGAACAACCCTCTGATGAAAGGGAAAATGCTTTTCTCTAAAACTGCAAAGGAAGAATATCGTCAAGCCCTTTCTGATCGAGAGCGTTTAACAAAGAATTTGGAAAGCCTAGGCTTTTCCGATAAGACAAATTTCGACAAACACAGAGAAAAGTTAGACCTGGCTATGGACAAAAAGCCACTAATCGAAAATACGATCCAGGAAGCTGACCAAGGCAAAGGCAATGAATTTAACTTAGGATTCTTGCAGGCCGCAGTCCAAGGCGTTGAGGAAGCCCAGAAGAAAGAGCAATTCGAGCGACAACGCCAGGAACGCCAAAAAGCTAAACAGAAGCATAAATCCCAAGAAAATGTTTTAGAGAGATAGAACCCCCTTACTACGGTTTTTGGTTGCCTTGATGGCAACCTTTAAGCCTTTAAGGCAACAACGAAAAATATATAAAATTAGGTATTGCCAAACAGAGGGCGAATTGCTATTAAACAATAGTGATAATAGAGAGAGTTTGTTAAAAGTGGGTTAAAGCGTTGATATGACTGGGTTTATTGAGGTTTTTAGGGTGTAAGGTTTTCCTGACAAAAGACGTATAAAATGTCAGGAATTCATGACACCTAAAAAATCCCAAGTAATGAAAAAATCATTAATACAAAAAAAAGACCGTATCGAAATGATACGATCTAAAAAAATCTAGCAGGTAAAGTTACCTTTTTTCCATCCTGATCTTTAAGATTTTTCAAAGAATGTTGAAATAATCTCATGGTTAGCTTGTCCAGTTGAACATTATTTTTTCTAGGTGCACAAATCATAATATAAGGATTTACAATCCAG
>NZ_JBIQOE010000309.1:0-2180 GCF_047739415.1 Mesobacillus sp.
ATTTGTCCGGTTCATTTTCTGCATATGCTGCACTTCAACTATGTGATTCATTTTGGTCACTTTTACAAACTCTTCAGGAGCGATTGAGACCATGTCATCACTGGTTTTTACCACCTTTTTCACCTCATTTTTCTGTGCTAATGTTTAATTAAAATCAAGTTAATAAATAGAGGGACGCTTTTTAGCCGTTATTTTTCCTAACTTGCTTCTCCAAATCCTCAAGCTTCTGGATGACCTGTCCCATATCAGACATAGCTCTCATCGCCTGCTTTTGACTGAAATACTGCTCAAGAGCCATCGTAACGATTGACGTCTTCGGAATCCCCAAACGTTCAGACTCTTCCACCAGCTGAGCATTAATAGACTGCGAAACCTGAGCAATAACTTTTACCGCATTGTTATTTGACATTCCCTTAACCTCCTATTACCGATTTAGTAAAATTATATATCTGATTTGATAAATCGTCAATGAGAATCTATTACACTAAAAAATCAACCCACCAACCTCCCATTCATGGGAGGCTCCCTCGCCGGTAGGCAGGTCAAAAGGTTTCACTTTTGACACACCAAGAGGGTTTGGGTCTGGTGGTTCTGTCAACTCCTTATCCTCCCTCTGGTCCGGTACCGTTGACAGAAATGTTTATGCAGCGTTCTAATTTTCTAATTGCGCACTCCGTAAACTGGTTCGAAAAAGACTTTGCCGAATTTTATTACCTGTACATAGCCAGCAATTTTAAATTTATCTAACCTATCACTCAAAAGGATCATTTCCTCATGCGTCAGCAGATCCTCACTCTTTTGTCTGAAAATCGGTAAATCCGTTCCTTGCACTTCATGACTTCGATAAAGCATTTTGTTCACCTCAGTTTTATTTTTTAAGGTGGTAACCATTCGTTAACCACCCTGTGTCTCCCTTTAATATTTTTTAACACGCTTGACGAAAACACCAGGAGTTTTAGCACACAAACGGAGTTTGTATAAGTGCGCCCTTAATCGCTTTTGTTCATCGGGAGGATAGACCACTCAGAACCTTTTCGGAACCATCACGAGGGTACAGAGTGCCCATTTATACACCACCCTGAAAAGGGGTGTTAAACGGGTCTCCTGTCCAGGAGGAAAAACGTTTGTCATACTGACAAATAACCTACGGGAAAATAAAAAAGGGAACCTCCTACCAGTGCAAGGGAACCCCCTTAACAGGAACCCCCTTGCACCAGTAGGGGAACCCCCTTTTCTCTGGTTTAAATATCGCGTTTTGTGTTATACTGAAGAAACGAAATCGTGTTTTGAAAGTCGTCGCTTTCGACGTGATAACTTTTCTGGTAGTGGGGTTGTGCCGACCCTACTACTTTTTTTATGTCCTTAAATTTCATTTCTTCTCTTTCCGGCTTGATGATCCCCTTCGATTTTCGGTACATATTCATTCCAGGAGGATACATGTGAAGCCGACCACCCTTTATAAATTTCTTCTCTTTGCCATCCACAACCTTTGTTTTAATCTCACAGCCCTCAGAAGCCACTTTAAAGGCCGTTTCCTTGTCTTTGACATCATCTAGGTCTATGTCAGCCAAATAAGCGCTTAAATAGGCTCCTATGTTGTCTACGTCCTTAAGTGATTTCGTAGAAACAATTCTTCCTTGTTCCCATAACTCTCTAACAAGATTATTGCTTAAATAAACTTTCTCTAAATCATTGAATCTTACTAGAACGTGACAATGCCATGCACCTCGTTCCTGTGGCTCTACAACGGTTATGTAGTCTATTGTGGACTTATCTTGATACTTACGCTTAAGGCGAGTCATAAAACGCTTAAAATCGCTATACAGACGCTTTGTATCGGTCATATTCTCTTTGTAAGTCAAAGTGATATGTAGCTCATTAGGTTTCCCTATGAAATTATTATTTATCAAATATCGGATTTTTTTAAATGTTTGTCTTAGAGAATTATAGTTTTGCTGACGGTTCTCAGAGTGTTCAAACTCTCTTATTTCGCCAGTTGATATATCTACAAATCTATCTTTGTCTAATTTTTTGATATGATTTGTCCGGTTCATTTTCTGCATATGCTGCACTTCAACTATGTGATTCATTTTGGTCACTTTTACAAACTCTTCAGGAGCGATTGAGACCATGTCATCACTGGTTTTTACCACCTTTTTCACCTCATTTTTCTGTGCTAA
>NZ_JBIQOE010000310.1:0-3174 GCF_047739415.1 Mesobacillus sp.
GTAGCACACTACACTTTGCAAGCAAAGTTTCATGTGCTCTGCGAGGCCTTTTGGCTTCGCCAAGCCATGCTGCAGCATGGCAAAAAACAAACCTTGGGCTTTGCCCAAACCCACTGGGGAACTCTTCCCCAGACCCCCTTATCGAACTCCCCAACCCCTCAATCCTTGAGGGGCTCCCTCGCCGGTAGGCAGGTCAAAAGGTGTTGCCTTTTGACACACCAAGAGGGTCTTGGTGAAGTGAGTCTATCAACTCCTTAATGCTCCCTACGGTCCGCTTACCGTTGACAGACGCCACAAGGGGCTCTCTCGCCTTTTTGAGAGGTTACCCCTAGTTAACCCCATAGAAAAGCAAAAGGGGCGCTTAGAAGCGCCCTCAATGCGAATAGAACTCTCTTGAACTTTGGTTAGAAGGTTATTTTATCACATTCATACGTTCTTTCTTTTTGGAAAGTCTAAATGTCAGAAAGGAGAATAAAATATGCGAAAATTTTTAATGCCTATTTGTATGGCGTTTTGCACGTTGTCACATGCTTATTTCACTCATTACTCCCAAGAAAAAGAACGAAAGAGAGGTCTTTATAGTGGTATTATTTTGACTATTGCAGGTTTAGGTTACTCTACTTTTCAAACTTTATTTATCATAAGGACTTTAAAAAAAGAATTTAAAAAGATGTGAAGCCTTAGGGCTTCTTTTTTTTGTACCCCTTGTTTTGGGGTGTGAGTGCTGGCTCGCCGTGTGGGGGCGAGACCCCACGGTTTTCATGCGTAGCTGAATATGGCATAAGGCAGACATTATGAACGGATGAACAGGCGGTTTTTGGCGGTACAATGGTCAGAGCAAGCCGACCCTCGGAGATCCTCGTTTTGGGTCTGTTCGGCTTGGCGATAGTCCAGCACCGCCAAAAAATGCGGAAGGCAAGGGGGAAAGGGTGGAGATTTTCGGAGCCGATAGGCGGAGAAAATACTACCCGAACCTTGCGTGGAGCATAGCCCTTATGTTTATAGAAAAGAGAAAAAAAAATAGGTTAATAGATTTCAAGTTGATATAACAAGGTTTATGAGCATTTTGCGTGTTCTATTTTTTCATAACATTTGTTCTAGTTTTTCATAACATTTGTTCTATTTTTTCTTGAACATTTGTTATGATTATGATAAATTTAGAACAAATAAGGGAGGGAATAAAATGCCAAAACAAAAAGTCGAAAACAAGGTGATTTATAAAGGAAAAAGAAGATTGCAAGACCTTGATACAGGAGAAATATTTGAAGCTGATGACTTAATCAAAAAGACTGATAGAAATGGCTTCATGATTACATACTTAACTGCAATAATTCAGCTTATAGACACATTAGGAAATAAAAAAATGCAAGTAGTAAAATACATACTTGCAAACATGGACAAATCGACTAACACATTAATCATTACAACAAGAGAATTAGCTAAAAAAAGTGATGTTTCATTACAAACCGTTGTAGAAACTTTAAAAACTCTTGAAAATGCTCAAATAATTGCTAGAAAAACTGGTGCAATTATGATTCACTCAAGTCTTATTCACCGAGGAAACAAAGGGAAAGAGCAGTATCTATTAGCTAGATTTCAAGAATGGGAGAAAGACGAGGAGGGGCTGGATATATAATTCACATATCCATCTCCATTCCTCGCTGATTCTCCCTTTGCGGTTTCTCTAATTTTTGAAGGGAATCCTGGACTAATTTATCTTGTCTGTCATCCAGGGCTTTTATATGACTAGGGGCTACATCTCTTATTCTTAAAAACGTCTTTACTCTATCAATTTGAGCATGTAAAACTTTCCCCACTCTTTCCTTAAAAGCCGAAAACTCCTTGCTGATCTGCATGAGTTTTTCCTTCAATTGCCCGTTCTCCGATTTCAATTCTCGATTCTCATTTTGGTAAGACCGGTTTTCTAGCTTCAGCGTATCTACCTCTTGTTTTAACTGCTTTTTCTCCTGCGATTGCTCATTAAATTTCCGAGCCAATCCATTGTACTTTTCTACCAGCTCGCCATATTGTTTTACAACATCATGTTGCTTTAATTTTTGCAGGGCTTTTTTCTCCGCTACTGAATCCAAATTTTCTTCGATGTCTTTATAGTTTTGTCGAATTTTATCTTGTCCTGTCTGAATATCTGATTTTAATTGCTGAACTTCTGTCTTAGCCTTATCTAACTCCTTCTGGAGAACCTCAGCCTTCTGCTGATAGACAACTCCATTCGTGGCATAATCTACTAGGCTTTTGTAGTCCTGCTCCTTCATGCCAACAAGTCCAAGAACCTTTTTCGCTTCAATGTTCTCAATCGCCTTCGTCTTGTCGTCAATCTCTTGAATATGCCCCATTGTCTGTTCATATTTCTCTTTAGCTTCTTGCTCCATCTGTTGGAACGTCAGAGCCTTATATTTGGCTGTCTCAACGTGTTTACGGTCTGATGAGACCCCTCGCTCCAAGTCGAAGCCTTCTCGCACCATATGGTCATGAAACTTATCTTGAAGCTTCACCAGTTGTTGCTTTTTACCGAAAAAGTCCTTTGCTGAAAGCCGACCATCTTCGGTGATCGGCACGAACCCGACGTGCATATGCGGTGTTTTCTCGTCTTTATGAACCATTGCATAAGCGATATTCTTTTCTCCGTATTCGTTCGCAAAAAACTCATAAGCTGATTCAAAGAATCGCTTTTCCTCTCGTTCCGATAGCTTTTGAAAATACTCGGAATCAGAAGTGACAAGGAAACTCGCCACCTTTACCGCATCTTTCCGAATGGCTTTGCCAGTCGTCACTCCTTCCTCAATCATTTTGTTGACCTTCTCGCTATAATCAATCGGTTTTGAATTGACCAAATCATAATTTAGATGTGAACGTAACCCATCAATATCACCATTCGTCTGACTCTCTTTTTCTCTCTGATTATGAATTTGAATGCCCTTAATGGCAGGTTGTTTTAGCTTCTGCATATGTAAAACGGCATAGCTCATTTTGGGGGTTCAGCTCCTTCTCGAAAAATGCTAGTTTAAGAGAAGTGTAGCACACTACACTTTGCAAGCAAAGTTTCATGTGCTCTGCGAGGCCTTTTGGCTTCGCCAAGCCATGCTGCAGCATGGCAAAAAACAAACCTTGGGCTTTGCCCAAACCCACTGGGGAACTCTTCCCCAGACCCCCTTA
>NZ_JBIQOE010000311.1:0-42620 GCF_047739415.1 Mesobacillus sp.
ACCGAAGATTGCGCTTGATAAAAATACGATTGTGTTAGCTGCTGCTGAACTTGCGAATGAGCATGGAAGTGAATATGTAACGCTTGCTTTGCTGGCAAAAAGGCTCAACATCAAACCGCCTTCTTTATACAACCACTTTGACGGCCTGCCGGGAATTAAAAGAGAGCTGGCCATTTTTTCACTTGAAAAACTGTACAACAGTTTGGCGGAGGAAGCGAAAGCCAAGTCACCAGGAGAGGAAGCAGTAATGGCATTAAGCCAGGCTTATTTGACCTTTGTAAGAAAGAATCCCGGACTGTACGATTTCGCCTTATCTGCCCCTGATCCTGCGGATGAGCATGTTCATGACGCCGGCAAAAAAATCGTTGAACTTGTAGTATCTGCGATTCGGCCTTTTGATTTGTCAGAAGTGGAAGCAATCCATGCTGTCCGCGGTTTGAGAAGCCTAATGCATGGGTTTGCATCGCTGGAACAAAGAAGAGGTTTCGGGATGCCGCTTGACTTGGATGAAAGTTACAAGCTTGCAGTCACCGCCTATATCCGCGGCTTGAAAAAATAAAGCTAATTTTCATCTTCTGAAATAGATTCCAAAGCTACTCATATACATATGTATAGATGCAACTTTGAAAGAACAGGAGGAGCACTATGGATATATATGTGAGAAGAGGAGATTCCTTTTGGTATTTCAGCAATATTTTCAACATCCCTCTCCAGTTGATCATAGATTCCAACCGGGATATTGACCCAAATTCACTGGATGTGGGGCAGACGGTGAGGATCCCTGGTTTTGCAGCGGTGGATTATCGAATCCGTGCTGGGGATACTCTTTGGAAGATTTCCCAAAGCAGGAATCTGCAGGTGGATGCTCTGCTGCTGGCCAATAAGAATATTAATCCGAATGGGCTGTACATCGGACAGATGATCAAGGTTCCGCTAAGAATCACCTGGCGAATTGTCCAGGGTAAAAAGAATTATGGATATGCCTCACTGATGAGTGATTTGAGACGGTTGGAAAATGTCTATCCTTTCATGAGGGTGCCCTCGATTGGCAACTCAGTTTTGGGTAAAAGCTTACCTGAAACACTGATTGGGAACGGCAATAAACGAGTACATTACAATGGGTCTTTTCATGCCAATGAATGGATCACCACTCCCATCATCATGACTTTCCTGAATGACTATCTGCTGGCACTGACAAATAAGTCCTCAATACGCGGTCTGTCCATGCAGAACTTCTATGGACAGACGACATTATCGATTGTGCCGATGGTCAATCCTGATGGTGTTGATCTTGTGCTTAATGGACCGCCTGAAGCAGAGCCATGGAATGAAAGAGTTGTAGAATTGAATCGAGGAAGCCTCGATTTCAGCGGTTGGAAGGCGAATATAAGAGGGGTGGACCTGAACGACCAATTCCCGGCAAAATGGGAGCTTGAAAAAGAACGTAACCCAAGTCAGCCGGGGCCGAGGGATTATGTTGGACCAAAGCCATTATCCGAGCCAGAAGCGATTGCGATGGCAGAAATGACAAGAAGACGTGATTTTGCCAGGGTCTTGGCTTTCCATACTCAGGGAGAAGTCATTTATTGGGGCTTTGAAAATCTTGAGCCGCCTGAATCGGAGGCAATGGTCAATGAATTTGCCCGGGTGAGCGGCTACCAGCCGGTAAAAACGATTGAGAGTTATGCAGGCTATAAGGACTGGTTCATCCAGGATTGGCGCCGGCCAGGTTTTACAGTCGAACTTGGTTTCGGGATAAATCCGCTGCCGCTGTCGCAATTCGATGAGATATATGAAGAGGCTCTGGGAATTTTCCTAGCTGGACTGTATCTATGAAAAATGCAGATCACCTGAAAAGGTGGTCTTTTTTCTATATTATTATTTGGATTTAACTGGTAAAATTGGTGTATGCAAGGGGGGAGTTAGTTGACTTATTCAGGAGAAATGTCCAAGAAAATCTTGTATGCGATGCTTTTCATAAGTGCGTTCATCCTGCCTAATTTTAACTGGTTCATCAAGATTCCATTCACTTTTGTCGTGCTGGTGATTATTTTACATCAAGTCCAATTAACGATTACCTCAGACCAGCTTGAATATAAAATTAAACTCTTTAAATTTACGATTTACCGCAAGCTGCTGACACCGGAGAAAATCAAAAAAATAAAGTTCGGCCGGATTGGCTGGGCGACGAAGAATGCCGTGGTGAAGGTAAGAAGAGGCTTCAATTTCGGTGTTGCACACTTTTACAGTGAACAGCTCATCCTGGAGCTTGAAGAATTCGCTTTAGCTAATAATATTGAGATTCAAAAAACGAAGGATTATTTGCTGCTGGAAAAATACTATTCTCATAACTAACAAAAAAGCATCGGGCAAGGGCCCGATGCTTTTATCATTTTTATTTTTCAAAGATGCTGTTGGAAAGAAGTCGGAATAGATAATCGGTATGGTCGCGGAAACCAGCCTCCAGGCCGATCATTGTCACGTCCTTATCCTGTTCTTTCACGATGACTGCCTTGCCCTGTGCTTCACTGTTGTTTTTCCAGTGTCCGGCGACAAAGAAGTCAGAGTTGTCGTCAAATGTTGCTGATACCTTATCGTTATCGGTGTTTTCATACCAGACAGGGCGGTAAACAAAACCAAGGTCGTCCTCGCCATATCCTCCCGTCACACCTTCGCCGCTGTAATCAACCTTTGCAATGCCGTTGCTGCTGTAGCCTGCAACGACAATATCGTCATCAGTTAGTCCCAATGTCTTTGTCGCGAGGGATGCACCAGCACCAACTGCGATATATTTGCCTCCATTATTTAAAAATTCTTCTACATTAGCTTTGAAACTATCAAACTGAGCTGGATTTTGGAACCCGAACTCTTTATTGCCCGCACGTGTCTGTGTTTTGGCGATCAAGCCTTCTGTCCCGCTGTAAACAAAGACGTCAAAGCTGGAAAGACCTTGTTCTGCCACGTCTGCAGGAGTTAATTCAGTAACGGCGAAGCCAAGTCGTTTTAGCGCCAATTTGGTTCCTGAATGAGACTGGGCCTTGTCCATGCCGCCATCCTTCAAAATTGCGACCTTCAAGTCCCCAACCTCAACTGCATCAGCCGGAACCTTTGTTGATTCAATGTGCAGTCCGGATTGCTTTACTGCTGCTGAAATTTCGTTAGCAGCTGCTTCTGTGTAAAAATTGCCTTCAGAATCACGCTTTACAGATACGCCTTGCTGAAGAAGAGTGTTTACAAGATTTACGGCTTTTACAGAACTGTTCGGAATCAAGAATGGCCCGTTGCCGCTAACAGATCCCTGTTCCTGGATTTGGTTCACTTTCGTCGCATTTACATCAAAATCACTTTGGACCGCAATCGCCTCGAATCCCCAGAGTTCCGGAAGGCTCCATGCAGAGATATCATACATGGCATCAACGTCTTCAGTGATGTCCTCGCCATCCCACAGCATCGTATTAGCTAGGCCAGCCTTTGCCTGGTCCATTTTTACTATATATGTGCCTTTTGGGTAAGACTTTCCGTCAGCAGTGAACGCCTTAGATGCCTGGACGATTTCGATGTCGTTTTTCTGCAGATGATTAACTGCCTTATGTGTTACGGTTGGATCTTCGGAATCAACAGGCAGCACATAGGCAGTCGGGAAGAAGCCTTCTTCATGGAATGGGTGATCAAAATTGATGCCGCGCTTGAACATCTCAATCTGGTCCTTGATCATTTCCTGCTTGTTATCCGTAGCATTTTTCAATGCGCCCATGATGGCGTCATACATCCAGCGAACGCCGTCTTCATCATTTGTTGGCGCTTCAAGTGTGTGGCCGTAAGCACCATGGTACATTGCGTACATCGGAGTGAAGATTGGCGGATAATCATCCCAGCCTTCTGCGTCATCACGCTGCGGAATGTAGGTTCCTTCCATTGATTGATAGAGGCTGCCTGAGAAGTTTTCCTTGTCGGACATGATTTCATTTTCCATTGCTTTTGCCTGGTTCATTGCCCATTTTTCATACAAATCATATTCGTAATTTGGATTGTGTGGAACCGTACATGGTTCAATAAGACCCTGTTTGTTCGGTGCATAATTTTTTACATAGCCATGTGTATCAAGGAAGATCATCGGATTCCATTCCTTGATCAGTGCGACGGTTTCCTGGGTTTCTGGCTGTGACTGGGTGATGAAATCACGGTTCAGGTCGATTCCTTCACCGTTGAAACGTGTTGCATCAATCCGGCCATCAGGATTCTGGACAACATTGAAAATCAGGATGTTATTTTCGAGGATTTCCTTTGTTGTATCGTCATTTTCAAGAGCAAAGCGCTCAATCAGCTGCATGACCGCATCACTGCCGATAAACTCGGTACCATGGATGGATCCATTGATCATGATCGGCACTTTGAAGTCTGGGTTATTTTCAATCCAGTCCTGTGCCTTGCCAGGGTTCTTGAACATTTGTTTTCTTAATGCCTGAATTTTGCCAAACTTGCCCTGAGAGTCAGGTGCAGCTATCGTAACGACATAAAGCGGCTGTCCTGTTGATGATTGGCCCTTTACTTCTACCTTCACACGATTGGATTGCTTCTCGATTTGTGCGAGCTTGTCGCCGATTTCCGAGAATTTCATAAAATCATAGTTTTCGCTGTTGAACAAGCTTCCGTCCTTTTCTTCATATGCATTTACATAGTTCCACTTCAAAGACTCAGCGAGCGCCGGAGTCCATGGCGAGGATGCCAGCAAGCTTGCGGCGACTACACCAGAGATAATCTTTTTATGCTTCATTTATGTATTCCTCCAAATTGTATTTTGTATATTTATTCATAATAAGTATTAAAAATTATTTCGGCAATCGTACAATATTCCTAAATTTTAGTGCCGGTATCTTACCCCTTGTTTCTGTTGAATTTTTGACTGGTTGGGAAATAAATCAGAATGAGGATATAGGAAGATAGTCACCAGGCAAAGGCAAATAAAAAAACAGGGCGAGTTGCCCTGTCTTACTGTGGCTGCATGGTTCGGTTGCGACGCTTGCGGTTCCACTGTCTTGCTTTATACTTCTGTTCAAGTTCAGCCACAGGTTTTGCAACAAGTGCATTCTTGAATTCAACCGGTGTCTGCTTTACTGAAAAAACAACAGTATTGACAGCTTTCTTTTTCTTTTCAAAATCAGCCATCAGCTTCTGCTGCTTAAACTTCAGTGAATCGGTCTCTTCTTTGATGGCATTCGTTTTGTTCTGTACCCGGGTCGCAGTCTCTTGAAGACTATCAATCGTAGGCTTGGCATCTTTATATGTTTTATAAACAACATAACCAAGATATCCCAGGGCTGCCACGATAACAGCGATACTTATATAAACAATGATCATGAAGCCTGCCTCCTTTTACATTAATTCCATTACAAGTACAATACCCATTTTAAGCTTTAACATAACTGCAATTACAAAGAAAGGTGGAAATTGTTAATTTTGAAAGATTTGTGAAATGATGCACATACTTAACCTAAAGTGTGACGAACTTCACAAACAGGAGACTGAAATCACAATACAATTTATACATAGAGGAAATATCATTAATGAAAACTCCGGAACAGATGCTTTAACTATGGGAGGACAAACGAGATGAAAAAGAAATTAGTCATGATAGGAAACGGAATGGCAGGAGTAAGGACAATCGAAGAGCTGCTTAAACTCCAGCCAGATGGATTTGAAATCACTATTTTTGGGAATGAACCACATCCTAACTACAATAGAATTATGTTATCCACAGTCCTTCAGGGAGATAAGTCAATCGAAGACATTATCATGAATGATTGGAATTGGTACAAGAGTCATGGAATCAAGCTTTTCGCAGGTGAAGCTGTTGTCGAGATTGACAAGCAAAAGAAGCAAGTTATTTCCGATCAAGGACGCAAGGTAGTTTATGATGAATTGATTATCGCGACAGGTTCGAGCTCGTTTATCCTCCCATTGCCGGGGTCTGATAAAAATGGGGTAGTCGGCTTTCGTGACATCCACGATTGTGAAACGATGATCAAAGATTCTAAGACGTATAAAAAAGCAGCTGTAATCGGAGGAGGCCTTTTAGGACTAGAAGCAGCAAGAGGCTTGCTGAATTTGGGCATGGAAGTCGATGTTGTTCATTTAATGCCGCACCTGATGGAGAGGCAGCTTGATGAAACAGCGTCTGGCATGCTTAAAAAAGAGCTAGAATCTCAGGGCATGAATTTCATGCTTGAAAAGCAGACATCGGAGATTTTAGGAGATGAAAGAGTAACCGGACTCAGATTCTCTGATGGTTCCGAAATCCAGACTGACCTTGTTGTCATGGCTGTCGGCATCCGCCCTAATGTCCAGCTGGCAAAAGACAGCGGCATTTATGTCAACAGAGGGATTGTCGTCAATGATTATATGAAGACGGATATACCAAATATTTATGCCGTTGGCGAATGTGCAGAACATAGAGAAATCGTCTATGGGCTTGTCGCACCACTATATGAGCAGGGAAAAGTTCTTGCAGCGAACCTCGCCGGTATCCCAACGAATCCTTATGAAGGGACGATTTGTGGCACCCAGCTGAAGGTATCTGGCTGCGACCTGTTCTCAGCGGGTGAAATCGGTGATGACGAAGGAACGAAATCAATCAAGGTCCACAATGAGTTTGATGGAATCTACAAGAAAATTGTCATTCGTGACAACCGGATTGCCGGAATTGTGCTTTATGGTGACACAAAGGACAGCAACCGCTTGTTCAGGATGCTGACGAAAAGGGAAGACATCAGCGGAATGACAAGTGTATCGATTCTTGAAGCAAGCGGATGCTGCGGCGGTGGTGGAGAAGCAGGCGATGTAGCGGCGATGGCCGACGACGAGCTTGTCTGCGGCTGCAATGGTGTCACAAAAGGAACGATTGTCGACGCAATCCGCACAAATGAGTTAACTACTGTTGATGAAGTAGGTGGCTGCACGAATGCAGGCCGTTCATGCGGAAGATGCAAATCGCTCATATCCGACATCCTCGCATACACGCTTGGTGACCAGTATGATATTGCAGCGAAAAAGGCAGGGATTTGCGGCTGTACGACTTTAAGCAAAGATGAGATTGTGTCAGAAATCAGGGAAAAAGGTTTGACCAATGTCAGGGAAGTCATGAATGTTCTCGGCTGGTCCCAGGAGGAAGGTTGTTCGAAATGCCGTCCGGCGATCAACTATTATCTTGGAATGGTCAATTATGACGGCTATAAGGATGAACGCGATTCAAGGTTGGTTAATGAAAAGATGCATGCCAATATTCAGAAGGATGGGACATATTCTGTTGTGCCAAGAATGTATGGCGGTGTGACGACTGCTGCAGATTTGAAGAAGATTGCAGAAGTTGCCGAGAAGTATGATGTGCCTTTGGTAAAACTGACGGGCGGACAGAGAATTGGCTTATTCGGTGTCAACAAAGAGGATCTTCCGGCAATGTGGGAAGACCTGGGAATGCCATCAGGTTATGCATACGGGAAGACTCTCCGTACAGTAAAGACCTGCGTTGGGGAAAAGTTTTGCCGGTTTGGCACACAGGATTCAATGGGGCTTGGAATCGAGCTCGAGAAAAAGTTTGAACGCCTCGATACACCACATAAGGTCAAAATGGGAGTTTCTGCTTGCCCAAGAAACTGTGCGGAATCAGGAATCAAGGATATTGGCTTTGTAGGAGTCGATGGCGGCTGGGAGATATATATCGGCGGTAATGGTGGAACCGATCTGCGTGCTGCCGACCTGCTTGAAACCGTTAAAACAAAAGAAGAGGCAATGATAATAACAGGAGCATACCTCCAATACTACCGTGAAACAGCTGCATATCTTGAAAGAACTGCACCTTGGCTTGAAAGAATGGGACTTGAACATGTCAAAGAAGTCCTCGCAGATGAGAATAGGAGAAAGCAGTTAAACGAAAGACTGGATAAGACATTGGAGCGATATAACGAGCCATGGCAGGAAGCAATCTCTGATAACGGAATTAAAGAAAAGTACTATCAAGTCCGCAGCGTGACGGTTGAATAGGGAGGATGGATGAAGATGCAAATGACAAAAGTGAGAATCAAAGTAGCTGATTATGATTCCCTGCCTGAACGGGCAGGGCAGGCAGTCACAGTAAATGGTGAGAACATCGTCTTGTTTCGAATATCCAGCGGAGACGTCAAGGCTGTGGAAAACCGCAGCCCTCACAGAAAAGGCGGAACTCTGGCAGATGCGCTCGTAAGCGGGAATTTTATCTACTGTCCAGTTTACGACCTGAAGATATCGCTGGATGACGGGAAAGTACAGGCGCCGGATACAGGGGAAGTAAAAACGTATCATGCTGAAGTAATCGAAAATGAAGTGTATATAACAATATGACCTAAGAGGGGGAACCTCCCTCTTATAATTGAAAGGGCGGGAACACAATGGAAAAAGGAAGAGCATTTTTAGTCGGAGCCGGGCCTGGAGACGTACAGCTGATAACAGTTAAGGGGATGGAAGCCATTAAAAAGGCACAGGTCATTCTATATGACCGCCTTGCCAATCCGAAACTGCTGGATTATGCTCCTGCAGATTGCGAGCTGATCTACTGCGGTAAGCTTCCGGACCGGCACGTCCTTCGCCAGGAAATGATCAACGACCTTCTGGTTGAAAAAGTGCTTGAAGGAAAAATCGTTGTCCGTCTCAAGGGTGGCGATCCTGGCGTATTTGGGCGCGTAGGCGAGGAAGCAGCTGCTTTGGCCGAAAATGGCCTTTCCTTTGAAATTGTACCGGGAATCACTTCAGGAATATCTGCACCGCTATATGCAGGAATTCCCGTCACACACCGTGAATTTGGCGAATCCTTCGCGGTTGTGACTGCCCATGATAAGTCTGAAAATGGCCAGCCGAAACTGGACTGGAAAGGGCTTGCCAAGGGCATTGACACAATTGCCTTTTATATGGGAATTTCAAATCTTCCCTATATCAGCGAAAATTTGATCAAGCACGGAAAGCCGGCGGACACCCCGGTCATTCTGATCCAATGGGGAACCTTCTCCCGGCAGCAAACTTTGGAGGGAACTCTGTCCAATATTGCCGCAAAGGCGAAGGAAGTTAATTTTACCAACCCTGCGATTACCCTTGTTGGCGATATCGTTTCACTTCGGAATAAGCTGAACTGGTTTGAAAAGAAACCTTTGTTTGGCAAACAAATATTACTTGCCCGAACAGGAACTGATGAGAGTGAACTGGCGAAGGAATTGATGGAGCAGGGAGCAGATGTGATTGAATTCCCGAAATGGAAAAAGATTTCCGTACCATCAGACCAGGCGGTGATCGAAAGAATTCCAGAATACGAAAAAATCCTTTTTACCTCTCCTGAAAGTGTCGGGGAATTCTTCGAAATCTTATTTTCAAAAGGAATCGATATCAGAAAGGTGAAAGCAGACTTTTACGGCTGTTCAACGAAGTCTATTAAAGCATTGAATGAAAGAGGGTTTTTTGCAGAATTGGAAGGGAAGATGCCTCTGGATGGAAAGCTGTTAATCGTAGGTGATAGTGATACAGTCTATAAGTATCCGCATGCAGAAATGTTCGTAACATCCAAAAAAGTCATCGACGAGCAATTCACGCCAATTTTTAAAAGAGTCCTTGAGGAAGCTTCGGTTAATACAATCGTTTTGCCAAGCAGCAGATCTGTAAAAACAATTATTGAAGAAGGGATCCTGAAGGAAATCATTCCTCAGCAGCTCGTGAAAACAGCAAAGGTTGTTTGTATGGGAGTTAGGACAGCAGAAACTGCAGTAGAATACGGTGTATGTCCGAATGAGATTTTGGAAGCACCTGATAAAACCGCCGTGATTGATTGTTTGTCCAGTAAAGAATCTGAACTGGCATTCGTTTAATGGACTTGTTTTTTTAAAGGAGAGAAATAAATGGAAGCAACCGTATTCATCAGCCATGGCAGCAGAAGTGAGCAAGGAAACAAGGTGTTTGTGTCATTCATTGAAAAGGTGATTTCAACAGGGGAGATTACGAATGCTTCCTATGGGTTCCTTGAAAATGCCTGGCCAAACATTTTTGAAGCGGTTGAATCATGCATTTTAAAGGGAGCAACATCGGTAACCATCGTTCCGGTATTGCTGCTTCCAGGAATCCATGCAAATGTGGACATACCAAAGGAGCTGGTAAGGGTCAAACAAAAGTACCCGGAAATAGAGATATTCTATGGCCAGCCGCTTGGTGTGAATGAATCGATACTGGAAATCGTTCTGGACCGTCTGAAGGAAAAAGGCTTTTCAGGTATGAAGTCCGAGACCATCCTGCTCGTCGGGCATGGCAGCAGAGATCCCCTTGCTGCTGAGGAATTTGAGAAAATGGCGGACAGGGTTCAGGAGAAAGTTTTAACTAAAGCTGACACTGGATATATAACAACACAGCCATTCTTTGGAGAAAAGCTATTGGAAAGCGACTCGTCCTCAAAGATTTACATTTTGCCATTTCTCCTGTATACGGGCGGTTTTACTGCTAAAATAGAGGAAACTGTTGAAAATATAATGATTCAATACCCGGCGAAAGAGATTGTCCTGTGCGAACCAGTTGGCTTCGATGACCGTCTTGGCGAGCTGCTTCTGCAAAGAGTTGATGAAGCAAGAGCAAGGTAAACATAAAAATAAGGTCTTCGCTAATAAAATTGTGAACATCGCCAATGAAGTTGTGAAAACCGCCAATAAAATATAATTTGCAATCAACATCGCCAATAAATGGAGAGTGGAAGCATGTTATACCCTATAAATGTAAGGATACGGGATCGGAATGTCGTGGTGATTGGCGGCGGCAAAGTCGCTCAGCGTAAAGTCTTTGGCTTGCTGGATGCTGGAGCAAAAGTGAAGATAGTGAGCCCGGAATTAACAAGCGAATTGCTGCGGCTAACCGAAACAGGCGAGATTTCCTGGCGGCCTGAGCCCTATGCGAAAGAAGATCTTGAAGGGGCGTTGCTCATCATCGCTGCCACAGATGATCGAGAGACGAACATGGCAGTAAAAAAGCATGCAGCCGCGAATCAGCTGGTTAATCTGGCAGATAACCCTGAAGAATCCGATTTTCAAGTTCCATCCGTCATGAAAAGAGGCAAATTGACCATTGCTGTCTCTACATCGGGAGCCAGTCCAGTGCTAGCAAAAAAGATATGTGGCCAGCTGGAGCAAATGTTTGATGAACAATATGAGAGTTATCTAGATTTCCTGGCATCCAGCCGTAAAGAAATCAAAGCGGCTGTCAAAGATGAAACAGTAAAAAGGAAGCTTCTGAGAACATTAGCAGACGAGAGTTTCGTAAAGGAACCCTATCGAGAAGAAAGGTTTGCCAGGCTGCTTGAAGAAGCGATAAGTGAGGAGGGGAGGTAAAGTGCGAATGCGCATCATTACCTCCTTCCTTTTTTTGTTCAAATGCCCAACTTCAGAATAAGGTATTCTAGTTGCCGATTTAGGAATAAAAAAAGGACTTCCAGCAAGTGTGGAAGTCCTCTCCAGGATAATAAATCCTATTATTTTGTTTCTGCTTCACCGATAACTTCTTCAGTCGTCTCTTCAGGTGCTTTTTCAAATACTGCAAGGACAGCAGAAATCAACGCAGCAAATTTCTTCGCAACTTCACTTGCATAAACACTTGCTTTTGACGCCGCTTTATTAGCAGCAGAAGTGTTAACCTTAGCTTCTTCAGCAGCCGTTTCATCAGCAACAACCTCTTCAGTCACTTCTTCAGAGGCAGTTTCATCAGCAACAACTTCTTCAGTCACTTCTACAGCAGCAGTTTCATCAGCAACAACCTCTTCAGTTACTTCTTCAGCAGCAGTTTCATCAGCAACAACCTCTTCAGTCACTTCTTCAGCAGCAGTTTCATCAGCTACAACTTCTTCAGTCACTTCTTCAGAAGCAGTTTCATCAGCTACAACATCTTCAGTCACTTCTTCAGAAGCAGTTTCATCAGTAGTAACTTCTTCAGCTACTTCTACAGAAAGAGCAACAGCTGAGAACTCATTAGCGTTCTTTTTAGCTGTTTCACTTGCATGAAAAGCTTTAGACTTCATTTTGTTAGCAATAGAAGGAGATACTTCTGTTTTTTCTTCAGTTACTTCTTCTTCAGTCACTTCTTCAGCAGCAGTTTCGTCAGCAACAACCTCTTCAGTCACTTCTTCAGAAGCAGTTTCATCAGCAACAACCTCTTCAGTCGCTTCTTCAGAAGCAGTTTCGTCAGCAACAACTTCCTCAGTCTCTTCTTCAGCAGCAGTTTCATCAGCAGCAACTTCCTCAGTAGCAGCTTCTTCAGTCACTTCAACAGACAATGCAACAGCTGAATTTTCGTTAGCGTTCTCTTTAGCAACATCGCTTGCATTGAAAGCACTGGACTTCATTTTGTTGGCAACAGAAGGAGATACTTTTGCTTCTTCTTCAGTAGCGTCTTCTTCAATCACGTCTTCTTCAGTCACGTCTTCTTCAGTAACGTCTTCTTCAGTAACGTCTTCTTCAGTCACGTCTTCTTCAGTAGCTTCTTCTTCAGCAACTTCTTCTTCAGTTACCTCTTCTTCAGTCACTTCTTCCTCAGTAACTTCCTCTTCAGCAACTTCATCTTCAGTCACTTCAACAGACAAAGCAACAGCAGAATTTTCATTAGCTTTCTCTTTAGCAGTTTCACTTGCGTTGAAAGCATTGGAATTGGCTTTGTTAGCAGCAGAAGTGTTCACTTTTTCTTCAGTGTCACCTTCTTCTGCATCTTCTTCTTCATCTTCATCTTCAGTTTTCACTGTTGCATCTGTATCAAGATCGATGTCTTCAGAATCAGAGTCATTTTCTTCATCTTCATCTTCAGTTTTTACAGTTGCATCTGCATCAAGGTCGGTGTCTTCAGAATCTTCATCAGATTCTTCTTCATCTTCCTTTTTCATTTCAGTGTCAGCGTCAAGATCAGCTTCTTCCTCATCTTCTTGCTTTGTTGCTGTATTTTCTTCAAGCTCAGCAGTTTCTTCTGATTCAGCATCTTTTTCAGTGTCATCAGTTACAACTGGTTCTGCTTCAACAACCTCTTCAACAACTGGCTCCTGTGTAACAACTTCTTCAGTTGGAACTTCCTCAGCAGGTGCTTGCTGAACAGTTGAGTGAACTGCTGCGTTTGGTGCTGCGTGCTTTTTAGCAGTTTCACTTGCATGAGTGCTAGCCTGTGATTTCGCTGCTTTTTCTTTAGCTTCCGCTTTTGGTGCTTTTACTTGAGGCTTGGCAGCAGGCTTTGCTGGAACAGCCGGTTTTGCTTTTGCGTCAGCCTTTTTAGCAGACTGAACCTTTGCTGGTTTCACTGCATGAGATTGTTCAACCTTAACTTTTTCAGGTCCTGCTGCTTGAGTGAATTGACCTCCAGTCAGTACCCCGATTGATAATACTCCAGCTAACATAAAAGACTTAACAACTTTTGTTCCATTCATATAGTTATTCATTTTAATAATTCGCTCCTTTTTATTTAACGTTATCCGTGGCTATTACGTCGGTATACGGTAAAAAAGCAGGAGCTTTGAGCGGTGGCGGTGATGGCGGGGCATTGACCCACTGGCTTTGAAAAACAGCAACTCGCGATGTATATGGCTGTTGGAGATTTAAATAAATTGATTCATCCCAAACAAACCACTTATCGTTTAAGAAGGTGCTCGAGTTTCCATAAGTTGTCCTGTCACTTGAAGGCCCCCCTGAAGCCTTAGTGCGTGAAGGAGGGTTAGGAATGTTGTCACCTTTAGGATACCTCTCGTTTTTGGATGAATCCTTTTCATCATTTTTAACTAAAGGCGTTTTTTTGCTTGCCGTCTTTGCTGTAACCTTAACAAATGGCGGGTGCGCTACTGACTCCTTGGATGGCTCAACCTTTTCCTTTAACCCAGGTGATCTACGCTTTGTTTCTTTAACGTTATTCCCCTTATTATGTATGGATTTTAAAGCACCTTTATTGCTAGGTTTATTGCTAGGCTTTGTATTATGTTTTACCTGTTTTGACTTCTCGTTGATCGATTTAGCCTTTTGAGGTAGGTCCGCTTTCTCATTTTTCTTGAATGATGGAGCTTTCCCACTTGAATTCCCTGCATCAGCAGGCTTCTCTTTTGGTTTTGCCTGGGCTGGTTTTTGAACGACAGGCTTCTGCACCGAATTGTTTTCGACAGCAGGTTCTGCTGGAGGTTTTACAGAAGTCTTGGCATTCTCCGCCTTATCTGGCAGAGTAACTTGTTCAGCCGCCACAGACTGTTGTGGCTTTCCGGCATTTGACCCTTTTTCAGCAAAAGCAATGTCAGGTACTAACATAGCTGCACCAGCAATAAAGCCAGTAATGATCAGTTGTCGGAAGTGCATTCTTTCACCTCCTTTCATAGCGGTATTCTATCTTTCCGAAATAGCATTCTGGTTTTTAAACCTCTTTTTGTCGGTTTTTGAAGAATTTTATAACAAACCGTTCTTTTAACCTAGCAGCCTATGATACGATTTACCTTTCTTTTTGGTACTTATTAATTGAGGTGGAAAATTAATGGAATTATTCTTACTTGCCCTTTTATAAAAAAGGAGTAGAATGTTAGTTATGCTTTAACCGTTTAAATGAAAGAAGGAAACATCATGAAAAACCTTAAAATTTATTTGATTCTTACTGGTGTCATGTTTTTGTGGGGATTGAATGTTACTGCCCTTAAGATCATAGTAGGGAATTTCCCGCCAATCACCATCACCTCGCTCCGCGTCTTCACGGCTGGAGTCTCGGTGTTTATCATTCTATTTTTCTTAAAAAAAGTCCGTCTCCCATCCAGGAAAGAGTGGATATATATATTAGGTGGCTCAATTCTGAATGTTACTGGTCATCATTTATTCCTCGGAATTGGATTAAAAGTGACCTCGGCTGTCAACGGAGGCCTGATCCTCGGTATGGGACCATTGCTGACTGCTTTGATGGCGATTTTATTCCTTGGTAAACGGCTGACATTTGTACGGACACTCGGGTTTATCTTCGGAGGAATTGGCGTCTCATTGACTGTGATGGCAGGAAGTGATGGAGTTTCAGGCATGTCGATTGGCGATTTTTATGTATTTCTTTCCATTCTCTCACAGGCGATCAGCTTCATCATTATCTCCAAAGCAGCGAAAACTCTGGATCCACGTCTGCTGACTGGATATATGCTCATCTTTGGTTCAATCCTGTTGTTTTTTATCGGACTATGGAAGGAGCCAGATGGATTAACAAGCTTGGGAAGTGGTTCACTTGGATTGTGGAGCGTATTTTTTGCATCAGCGATTTTCGCCACAGCAGTAGGGCATATGCTCTACAATTACGCGATTGGAAAAGCTGGACCAGCGGAAGCATCCATTTTCCTGAACTTGAATACATTTCTGTCAATCTTGTTCGCTGCCATCTTCCTTGGGGAGCATATTACATCATCCCACCTGCTGGGATTGATTTTCATCGTTTCCGGTGTCATATTCGGATCAGGGGCACTTGAGGAATTGTTGCTGAAAAACAAGATGAAACGGAACGCAGCTTAATATTGAATTTCAATGCAGGGCTTATGCTCTGCATTTTTTTGTCCAGGTTTAATGAAACAAAATTGGTTTTTAAACCGATTTTGAGGGCTAACGGGGAATAAATAAGCTTCAACGGGGATTATATTCGAGTCAACAAGGATTATATTCGAGTCAACGAGGATAAAAACCAATCCAACGGGGATAAAGCATTCAAGCTAGTAAAAAAATTAACTCAAGAAACAGTTTAGCTGGATTGAATTCTCCAAGTGTCCATTTATCCATGAAACTGTCCTGATACTGGACACTTCTCTCTAATAATCTCTTGATTTTC
Organism: Mesobacillus sp.; assembly: GCF_047739415.1. Classification (GTDB taxonomy): domain Bacteria; phylum Bacillota; class Bacilli; order Bacillales; family Cytobacillaceae; genus Mesobacillus. The sequence continues at coordinate 15,847 of NZ_JBIQOE010000311.1, forward strand.
ATGATAAACAGATCTGGCACGATTCTTGCTTTATATAAAACTAACAATTTTATAAAAGTGGAGGTCAAACAAAATGAAAATGAATGAAGCTAGAGCGATTGTTACAGGCGGGGCGTCTGGTTTAGGGGAAGCGACTGTCAGGAGAATTGTAGAGCAAGGGGGGAAGGCTGCGATACTTGATTTGGCAGTGGAACGCGGAGATGCACTCGTTAAAGAACTCGGGGAACAAGCAGTTTTTATCAAAACAGATGTAACGAGCGAGGAAGAAGTATCGAATGCTATTAGTAAAGCGATTGAAACATTCGGATCAATTAACACGGTTGTTAACTGCGCTGGGATTGGGGTAGCGGGTAAGCTGTTATCTCGAAAAGGAGTCCATACCCTGGACATGTTTTCGAAGGTTATCTCCATCAACTTGATCGGAACCTTCAATGTCATCCGGCTTGCTTCAGAGCAGATGTCTAAAAACGAAGCGAATGAACTTGGTGAGCGGGGTGTCATCGTTAATACAGCATCTGTTGCTGCGTTTGACGGCCAGATCGGGCAGGCTGCCTACAGTGCTTCGAAAGGCGGGGTTGTCGGTATGACGCTGCCGATTGCAAGGGAGCTTGCTGCTTATGGTATCCGCGTCATGACAATTGCACCGGGACTTTTTCATACGCCGATGTTCGATTCGCTGCCTGAAGAGGCAAGGGACTCGCTTGGTAAAATGGTGCCATTTCCACAGCGGCTCGGATACCCTGAAGAATATGCACAGCTTGCCGAAAGCATCCTCACAAATCCTATGCTCAATGGTGAAACGATCCGTCTGGATGGAGCCATTCGTATGCAGCCGAAATAAGTTTACTAGAATATTGATCAACTATAACGCAACGTAGAGCCTGCTCCTCATTTGGGAGCAGGTTTTTTTACGTCCAAAAGTGTACCTTTACCTGACAATGCTTTATAATTGAAGTTATAATATTCAGAAATCTCTCGTTTGGAGGAGGGAAATGATTGATTGAATTCAAGGATATTGTGACTACTGTCGACTGCGAGGTCACGGATGAAACAACATTACGAGAGGCGCTTGAAATTTTTAAAAAGAAGAAGTGGAATCTGCTGCCAGTGACAGACGCTGAACGGAATTTGCAGGGTGTTTTTACCCGGAGCGGACTTTATCAGATGATTCTCGATGGCAGTCCGCTGGAGACACCAATCCAGCCATACATAAAGAAGCAAGCAAGGTCAATCCGGATTGATACCCCTTACCGGGAAATCGAGCAAATTGTAAAAACGAGCAAGGTTGGCACAGGAGTTGTGCTAGATGAGCGAAACAAGGTCATCGGTTTACTGACCAAGACCGACATGGTGGTCGCCCTGTTAAAATCTGCGAATACACTCAAGGATCAGCTGGAAACAATCCTGCAGCACTCCAATATCGGGGTACTCATGACTGACGGCGGGATGAAGGTAGTATATGCAAATGAAGCCTTTGCCAAAATCAGCGGCCGTTCTGTTGATTCAATAATAGCCAGGGAGCTTGACGAGATTTTTCCCGGCTTGCTGAACGAAGGTCATACGCCTCATCATTATGAAAAATTCAAATCGATTCTTCATATCTCTTCCTATGAAACTGTGAATCATGAAGAGGGGAAAATCCTGTTGTTCCAGGATATTTCCGAATTTGAAAAAATGGCAGAAGAACTAGAGACGGTCAAAAAGTTGAAGCTGACAATCGAGACGACGCTCGAGAATGCGTATGATGGAATCCTGATGACCGACGAAAAGAATATGATCACTATGGTCAGCCCGCCGCTGCTGGAACTGTTCAGCCTGGAAAAAACAGAAGTTTTATCTAAACCTGTTGATCAAGTACTTCCGCAACTGAAGCTTGGCAATGTATTTAGTTCGGAAATGGCGGAAGTCAGCGATTTTCACGAAATGAACGGAATAAGATATATTGTCCACCGAATTCCAATCAAGAAGGATGGCAAGGTAATCGGTGCGATTGGTAAAGTGATGTTCCGCCAACTGAATGAAGTCAGCGAGTTATTCAAAAGGCTTCAGAAAGCCGAGAATAAGGCTAGCTTTTACCATCAGCAGCTTCAGAAATCAGAGTCAGCAAGATTCACTTGGGATCATATTTTCAGCGAAGATCCTTATATGGAAAAATTAAAGAAGAGTGCTGCCAAAGCAGCGAAAGGTAGATCCACAGTATTGGTCAGGGGAGAAAGTGGGACAGGGAAGGAATTGTTCGCGCATGCCATCCATAACAGCAGTGCCCGGAGCGAAGGCAAGTTTGTCGTCGTCAATTGTGCAGCTATCCCAGAGGACCTGCTTGAATCGGAGTTTTTCGGATATGAAGAAGGTGCCTTCACAGGGGCAAAGCAGCGCGGTAAAATCGGCAAGTTTGACCTGGCGAATGGAGGGACGCTTTTCCTCGATGAAATCGGCGATATGTCACTCTCCCTCCAGGCAAAACTGCTGAGAGTTCTGCAGGAGCGAGAGTTTTACAGGGTAGGCGGAAATGTCCGGGTGAAGGTAGATGTCCGTATTATCGCGGCAACAAACCGCAACCTGGAAGAGATGGTGAAGCAAGGGGAGTTCAGGGAGGACCTTTACTATCGCTTGAACGTCATATCGTTGAACATCCCGCCGCTAAGGGAACGCGTGCAGGATGTCGGGTATTTGATCACTGGTTTAATGAAAGAATTGAATTCGATGCTAGGAACGAGCATCACGGGTATCTCGACACAGGCAAAGAGGGCCCTCCTGCGCTATGAATGGCCAGGCAATGTGCGGGAGCTGAGGAATGTCCTTGAGCGCGCAATGACCTTTGCCGAGCATGGAAAAATACAGGCAGAGGACCTGCCGGATTACTTACTCTCGCAACTATCCAGCCCACTCAGTGAACAAATCAGTCTTGTCGAGGACGCCGAACTCGGCGCGATCAAAAAAGCCCTTTCCCAGACGAACGGAAATAAAGCAAAGGCAGCAAGGCTACTGGGCATCAGCCGCTCAGGTCTTTATGAAAAAATAAAGAAATACGAGTTGAGCGTTTAGATACGAACTGGAAAAAACACGTGGTTTTTTCCAGTTCGCCAATAAATCCTGAAAATCGCCAATAAAATCAAATTATGGCCAATAAAGTTGTGGAAATCGCCAATAAAATTAGAATATCGCCAATAAAGTTGTGGAAATCGCCAATGAAAATAGAACACCACCATCAATGTTGTCCATAACACCCAATAAAATTAGAAAATCGTCAATGGAAAACATAACTTTAATCAATAAAGTTACTAACACTATAAAATGGGCCAATTTCCTTTCGCTAGTTCCGCTAAAACGAATAGTCATCAAAGTGTCCAAACAAGATGTCCAATTTTCGTACACTTCGATGGACACCTGATAAAATCCGCTCAAGGTTTAACCTGTATTTATCATTTTTGGAAAACTGGCATAATTATTGCATATAAAAATATGAATGCGTTTTCAAATTTAACCAAGGGGGAAGTTTTGTATGGATATCGGGTCATATTTAGGGCAAAATGCCAGGAAAACACCGGAGAAGCTGGCGATCGAATGTGAAGGAAGGGGCTATACGTACAAGCAGTTTAATGAGGAAGTGAACAAGGTTGCCCACGGATTGCTCACCCTGGGGATTCACAAGGGCGAGAGAATTGCTCTGATGATGAAAAACTCTGATCAATTTGTGTTTGCTTTTTTTGCAGCTGCTAAAATTGGTGCGGTAATCGTGCCTGTGAATTTCCGTCTGACAGCATCCGAGGTCCATTACATACTTGAACAGTCCGGCACTGTGTTGGTGATTTGCGATGATGAGTTCGAGGATATCATTACTTCAGCACGTGAAGGAACAAATACAGCGAATGTCATCACGACTGGTACCCCTAAAGCAGTTGGACATCAATCATTCAATAATGTCCTTTCCGAAAATGTTACCGATCCACAAATCGAAGTCAGCGATGATGATGACCTAGAAATCTTGTATACCTCCGGGACGACTGGCAGGCCAAAGGGGGCCTTATTTGACCATAAACGAGTGTTCAATGTCGGCCTGACAATGATGATCAGTATGGGCATCAACCAGGAGGAAAGAATCCTCCATATCGCCCCGCTGTTCCATTCGGCACAGCTTAATCTATTCCTGGTTTCGGGTGTCGTCCTTGGGGCCACCCATATCATCCATAGGGACTTTCATCCGGTTACAACGCTTCAAGCGATCCAGCAACATAAAATCACCCACTTTTTTGGAGTGCCGGCGATGTACAACTTTATGCTGCAGGTGCCGAATGCTTCTGATTACGACCTTACTTCAATCAAAAGATGCGGATATGGCGCTGCACCAATGGCACCAGAACTCGTCCGTAAGAGCATGGAGCTTTTCAGCACAGACCAGTTTTACAATCTATGCGGCCTGACCGAAGCTGGTCCTGGCGGCATCCTGCTCGGTCCGGAAGGGCACAGGCACCAGCTTGGAAAGGGAGGGAAAGCCGCATTCCTGACTGAAGCCAGAGTGGTGGACGAGGAAGGTAAGGATATCAAGCCAGGTGCGGTCGGCGAGTTCGTCCTCAAAGGTGAGTCCATCATGAAGGAATACTATAAGAAGCCGGAAGAAACGGCAAAAACGATAAAAGACGGATGGCTGTATACAGGTGACCTGGCAACGATTGATGAGGAAGGATATATCACACTCGTAGACCGGAAAAAAGACATGATCATTTCGGGCGGGGAAAATGTGTATTCCATTGAAGTAGAAGAGGTTCTTTATGAACACCCTGCAGTAATGGAGGCAGCGATCATCGGACTGCCTGATGAAGTCTGGGGAGAAGCAGTATGCGCAGTCATCGTGCCGAAACAGGATGTAATCGTTGATGAGCAGGAACTTAAGAGCTTTTGCCGCCAAAAACTTGCAGGCTATAAGGTTCCGAGAAAGATTTTTATCGAAGAGGCATTGCCAAGGAATGCTTCAGGTAAAATCCTGAAATACCAGCTTCGCCAGAAACTGAATGAAGTGAAGCTTTAATAGTTTGAGAGAAAAGGGGAGATACAAAAATGAAACACCCTTATTTAACAGATGACCATGAAATTTTTCGCAGGTCACTAAGGAAGTTTTTAGAGAAGGAAGCATATCCTTTCTACGACAAGTGGGAGGAAGAGCGAATGATACCGAGATCCTTCTGGGAGAAAATGGGCGAGCAGGGCTATCTTTGCCCTGATATCGATGAGGAATACGGCGGCAGTGAAGTTGACTGGGGATTTGCCGTCGTCATTAATGAGGAACTCGAACGGGTGGGTTCAGGACTTGTTGGTGTAGGACTGCATAACGACATTGTGGTCCCATATATTACTGCCTACGGGACAGAGGAACAGAAAAAACGCTGGCTGCCAAAATGTGCGACAGGTGAAATCATTACTGCAATTGCGATGACAGAGCCTGGGACGGGTTCGGATCTGGCGAACATACAGACAACGGCAATCCTTGATGGTGACCACTATATTTTAAATGGACAAAAAACATTCATCACAAATGGAATCCAATCTGATTTGATTGTCGTAGCCTGCAAAACCGACCCAAAAGCGAACCCGAAGCATAAAGGTGTCAGCTTGCTTGTCGTTGAGCGGGATGCACCAGGTTTTTCACGTGGAAGGAAGTTGAATAAGGTAGGGCTGCATTGCCAGGATACGGCTGAACTAATCTTCGAAGATTGCCGTGTACCTAAAGAGAATTTGCTTGGAGAAGAAGGTAAGGGATTCCTTTATTTAATGGAAAAGCTCCAGCAGGAACGCCTGCTTGTCGCGATTGCCGCACAGACAGCATCCGAAGTCATGCTTAAGCAAACGATCGATTATGTAAAAAGCCGTGAAGCATTTGGCAAGCTGGTCAGCAAGTTTCAGAATACGCAGTTCAAGATTGTCGAGATGGCGACAGAAATCGAAATGGGAAGAGCATTCCTTGACCAGTTGATTGCCGAGCATATCGAAGGCAAGGATGTTGTCACAAAAGTATCGATGGCAAAGTGGAAGCTCACAGACAGCGCGAAGAGAATCGCCGGGGAATGTATGCAGCTACATGGAGGTTATGGATATATGGAAGAATACGAGATTGCGAGAAGATTCCGCGATATCCCGGTTGCCAGCATCTATGCAGGAACGAACGAAATCATGAAAACCATCATTGCTAAAAACTTGGGATTGTAGACATAAATTTGATTAACAGAAAGGAAGATGAAGCATGCGTGAAGTTGTAATCGTCGAAGCCGTCAGGACTCCTGTTGGCAGAAGAAAAGGTTTATTAAAAGATATCAGACCGGATGAGCTGGCTGCAGGAGTTTTGAGAGAGGTTGTTAAGCGGGCTGGAATCGATGCAGGGCTTGTTGAAGATGTCATCCTCGGCTGTGTGACACAGTCAGGTGAACAGGCCGGGGATATTGCCAGGGTAGCGGCTTTGACTGCAGGTTTCCCGATTGAAGTACCAGGAACAACGATTGACCGTCAATGCGGATCAAGCCAGCAGGCAGTCCATTTTGCAGCCCAGGCAATCCTTGCAGGGGACATGGATGTCGTCATTGCCGGCGGAGTTGAGAATATGACACGTGTTCCAATGGGTTCTAATTACCAGGAAGCTAACCCGTTCAGCCCTAAATTAAGAGAACAATACGAGATGATCCATCAGGGACTATCCGCGGAACGGATTGCCGAGAAATACGGTTTTACCCGCCAGGAGCTTGATGAATTCTCCGCCGAAAGCCATCGCCGTGCTCTGAAGGCACAGGCAGAAGGTTATTTCAAAAAAGAAATCATGCCGCTGGAGGTCACCCTTGAAAATGGCGAAACAACTTTGATGACCGAGGATTCAGGACCTCGTGAAGGGACGACGCCTGAGGTTCTGGCAGGATTGAAAACGGTCTTCAAAGAGGATGGTGTCATCCATGCCGGCAACGCGAGCCAGATCAGTGACGGTGCCGGAGTCCTGCTTCTGATGAGTCGTGAAAAAGCCGAGGAGTTGGGTTTGAAACCGCGATTCAAGGTCCACACCAGGGTTGTGGTAGGTTCGGATCCGACGCTGATGCTGACAGGACCAATTCCCGCCACAGAAAAGGTCCTCAAAAAAGCCGGCCTAAAGCTGGAGGATATCGATGTTTTCGAGGTGAACGAAGCATTCGCACCTGTACCAATGGCTTGGCTCAAGGAAACTGGTGCGGATCCTGCAAAACTTAATCCGAATGGCGGGGCAATCGCGCTTGGCCACCCTCTTGGAGCGAGCGGCGCCCGCCTGATGATTTCGATGATGAGTGAACTGGAGCGAACCGGCGGCCGCTATGGCCTTCAGACGATGTGCGAAGGGCACGGAATGGCAAACGCCACCATCATTGAACGCCTGGATTAAAAGGTTCCTAACACTCATTGGCGCCCGAAAACAGCAGAAGTGAGAAAAAGAGGTTACCAATAAGGGCTATTGGCGCCCAAAAACAGCAGAAAAGAGAAAAACAGGTCACCAATGGAACTGCTATATATAGCTACTCTGTAAAGCATAAAACCGACATTTTATTAGGAGGAATGCAAATGAGCACGACGATCGGCAAGATTTTTGACCTGACGGTAATGAAGTTCCCGAATAAGGAAGCCCTTTATGATGTGCGTAAAAATGTCCGCTTTACTTATATTGAATGGAATGATGAAGTGAACAGGCTTGCCAACGCGCTCCTTGCTGAAGGAGTGAAGAAAGGCGACAGAGTTTCTACGTTCACGTTCAATACCGAGGAGTTGGGTACTGCGTTTTTCGCTTGTGCGAAAATCGGAGCGGTTTTCAATCCAATCAACTTCCGGCTGATGGGAGAGGAGGTCGCTTTTATCCTCAGCGACGCCGAGCCGAAGGTTGTTCTTTTTGAAAAGGCGGTAGAGCCTGTTATCACGGCCATTGAAAAGCGATACCCGCATATCGCTTTCTGGTACATCGATGCAGATACACCAGAATACGCTCAAAGCTACCATGAAAAAGTAGAAGCTGCGGAAACGAAGCCTGTTGAGATTGAGGTAGACGAAAACGATCTGTATGCCATTATGTACACAAGCGGGACAACCGGCAGGCCCAAAGGTGTTATGCACAAGCACCGCAATATGGTCGAGCAGAGCCTGATCGTTGTAGGTGCAACTAAACTTGGTGCAAACGATAAAGGTTTGGTGACTGCGCCTATGTTCCACTGTGCCGAGCTCCATTGCGCGTTCCTTCCGAGGATCCATGTGGGCGGCAGCAATGTCATCCTTCACCAATTTGCGCCAAAGAAAGTGCTTGAGCTGATAGATTCGGAGAAAATCACTAAGTTCTTCGCGGCACCAACGATGTGGAATATGCTTTTGCAGGAGAATCTATCAGATTATAATATCGAAAGCTTGAAACTGGGACTGTACGGAGCTGCTCCGATGGCGCCTTCACTTGTCCGCGCCTGTCACGACAAACTTGGCATCAAGCTAGTCCAGGCATATGGAATGACGGAAATGGGTCCTGCTATCACCTTCCTTTCTGAGGATGACCAGCTATCAAAAGCTGGTGCGGCCGGCCAGGCTTGCCTTAACCATGAGATCAGGATAGTCAGGCCGAACGAGGATGGCCCTTCAAATCCTGACGATGTCCTTCCACCAGGCGAAAGCGGTGAAATCATTGTCCAGGGTCCATGCATGATGTCCGGCTACTTCAATCGTGAAGAGGCTTCTGAAAAAGCGATGTATAAGGGCTGGTATCATTCAGGAGATATCGGCTACCTGGATGAAGAGGGATATCTATGGGTCAAAGACAGGGTGGATGACATGATCATCAGCGGCGGTGAAAATATTTATCCACGTGAGGTAGAAGATGTTCTTCATGCTCATGAAGGTGTGCTTGATGTCGCAATCGTCGGCCAGCCGGATGACCGCTGGGGTGAATCGGTGACGGCTTTTGTCGTGAAAAAAGATCCACAGGTAACCGAAGAGGAATTGGATGAATGGTGCAAAACCAGCGACAGCCTGGCAAACTACAAACGCCCGCGTAAATACCTGTTTGTGGATGCACTCCCTAGGAATGCGAGTGGCAAGATCCAGAAATTCATGCTCAGAAAGCAAATGGAAGAATTGTTTTCAAAAGGGCAGCCGACGTAATGGAAAGGGTTTTTTACCATGTTAGACGGTATTAAGATAGTAGACTTTACCAATTATATCCCGGGACCTTTTGCGACCCTGAGGCTGGCTGAACTAGGGGCTGAGGTTGTCAAAATCGAAGCGCCAGAGGGGGACCCGGCAAGGAACACAGGGGAAGGATATGTATTCAACGCCCATAACCGCGGCAAGAAGAGTATCGTTATCAACCTCAAGCAGGCAGAAGGAAAGCTTCTGGCACTTGACTTACTCGCCAGGGCGGATGTAGTTGTTGAGAGCTTCAGGCCAGGAGTGATGGAAAAGCTGGGCCTGGGTTATGAAGCTGTAAAAAAGGTCAATCCTGGAATCGTCTATTGTTCGGTGACGGGATACGGCAGGAATGGGGATATGAGCAACCTGGGCAGCCATGACCTGAATTACATGAGCTTGAGTGGTGCTTTGGCCCAGATGAAGGACAGCGAAGGCAAGCCTATTCATCCAACCCATACGTTTTCTGACTATATCGGGGGCATGGCGGCTAGTGAGCGAATCCTTGCCGCACTGGTAGCCCGGGGGAAAACAGGGGAGGGCAGCTATCACTGCATTTCCATCGCTGACAGTATGGCTTCATTGATGGCAAATCATGTCTTGATCGAAAAAGAAACAGGCTATCCTAATGGTGTTTCCGTTCTGAACGGCACCGTCATTGGATACGGTCTGTACGAAACGAAGGACGGCCGCTATGTCAGCCTTGGGGCACTCGAGCCAAAGTTCTGGTGCAACTTTTGCCAGGCTGTCGGCCGGGAGGATTGGCTATCCGCGCATTATTCCAAACCGAAAAGCTCAAATCCTGTTTACCTTGAGCTTGTTGAGCTGTTTAAAAGTAAGCCACTCTCAGAGTGGGCTGATTTTGGCATGAAGGTCGACTGCTGTCTCACACCTGTTCTTGAGGCGGGAGAACTGGCCCACTACCCATACTGGAGAGAAAAGGAATTTATAATGCCAGAAGGCCAAATCAAAATACACGGAGATTTGCCAGCACAAGAGGGATCAGCTCCGCCGAAAAAAGGAGAACAGACAGAAGAGATTTTAAGAGATTGGATTAGTTTAAAAAGCAGCAAATACTAGAATGACAGGTAAGACCTATTTTAAAAAGCGGAAGGGGAAATGTCGGTATGATGAATGTTCCATTGACAGTAGGATCACTATTGGAGAGAGCAGAAAAGTTTTTCCCGAAAAAACAAGTGGTGTCACGGACACTATCAGGTATTCACCGATTCACATACAAGGAGATTGGCGAGAGAACCCGCAGACTTGCCAGTGCGCTTGAAAAGCTCGGTGTGGAAAAAGGCGACAGAGTTGGCACGTTTGCCTGGAATCACCATCGCCATCTTGAAGTCTACTTCGCCGCTCCGGGGATGGGGGCTGTCCTTCACACAATCAATATCCGACTGTCTCCTGAACACGTCTCTTACATTATCAATCATGCAGAAGACAAGGTGCTGCTCGTCGATGAAGACCTGGTGCCGCTGATTGAGCGAAGCAAGGACCAATTTAAAACAGTAGAGGCATACATCATCATGACCGACAAAGGCGAGCTGCCGGAAACAACATTGGAGCCTGTCTATTCTTATGAGGAACTTCTTCGGGAGGGTAGTCCGGAGTTTGAATTCGTGAAAGATATTGATGAAAATGATCCAGCGGGGATGTGCTACACGTCTGCAACCACTGGCAATCCTAAGGGAGTTGTTTATTCCCACAGAGGCATCGTCCTCCATAGCTACGCTTTCGGGCTGGCGGATACGGCAGCACTTTCTGAAACTGATGTCGTATTGCCTGTGGTCCCGATGTTCCATGCCAATGCCTGGGGCATGCCATTCGCTGCGACATGGTTCGGCTCGACCCAGGTACTGCCTGGACCTCTATTCACTCCAAAGCTGCTTGCTGATCTAATTGAACAAGAAAAAGTCACCTTCACCGCAGGGGTGCCGACAATTTGGCTTGGCTTGCTGAATGAGCTTGAAAAAGGAAGCTATGATACATCTTCACTAAGATCGATTGTATGTGGCGGTTCTGCAGCGCCGCGTGGCATGATCAAAGCATTCGAAACAAAATATAAGATTCCATTCCTGCACGCATACGGCATGACCGAGACCACTCCGCTGGCAACTGTATCACGTTTGAAGAGCTACCAGGTCGGCTTGGACGAAGATGAAATTTTAGACATCCGCTCCAAGCAAGGTCTCCTTGTCCCTGGCCTAGAAATGAAGGTCATCGGCGGAAATGGCGAAGTCAAGTGGGATGGCGAGGAAATGGGAGAATTATTGTTGCGTGGACCTTGGATTGCGGACGAATATTACAAGGATGAGCGTTCGGCAGATGCTTTCCGCGATGGCTGGCTGCACACTGGCGATGTGGCGACTGTTGACGAAGAAGGCGTCATCAAGCTGGTCGACCGTACGAAGGATCTGATCAAGAGCGGCGGCGAATGGATTTCATCAGTCGATCTTGAGAATGCCCTTATGGCTCACGAGGCTGTCTTTGAAGCAAGTGTCGTCGCTGTCCCGCACGAGCAGTGGCAAGAACGCCCGGTTGCATGTGTCGTACTGAAGGAACAATATAGAGGCAAGGTTGATAAGCAGGAAATACTGGAATTTATCGCCCCACAGTTCGCCAAGTGGTGGCTGCCGGATGATGTTATATTTATGGAGGAAATTCCGAAGACCTCGGTCGGCAAATTCCTGAAACGCGCACTAAGAGACCAGTTGAAAGATCATCTGGTGCAGAACTCTTAATAGAAAAGAGAAAAAATATATTTCGAGCAGCATCGTCTTGATAAACGATGCTGCTTTTTTAGTTGTAGACTGTTTTAAAGCTTATTGTTGTTATTAAGTCCTGTTGATTGGAGTGTAAGGCGGGCAGACTCCTCCGAAAATGCTAACGCATTTCCATCGTGCGTGGGCAGGTTCGAGGAAGCTCAATCAATGTCCTGCGGGATCAGCTGGACAGGTGAGACCCAACAGGAGCTTGCTCCGAGGAGGCTCAGCGCCAGCCCTGCGGAAAGCGAAGCGCCTGGAACGGAAATCAACAGTCAAATTTAACACAGCATAGGATGTATAAAGACGCCAATAACAAAATTTAATCATCCAAAGGCAAAATAAATTATTCTCTTTCAATTCAAAAAATTCACCAAAAGAGGTATGATAGTAGATATAAAATTCGTAAGCCGAAATAATCAAGATCGTTTCAACGGGGGTCTCATCTTCATGAGTATATTTTCATTTGTAAAACCATATCGCATCCCGATTGCGGCTGCGCTGAGCTTGATGCTCGTCGAACTCGCGGTTGAACTTGTGCAGCCGCTGCTGATGGCTAAGATCATCGATGAAGGAATTGTAGCCAGGGACCTGGATACTGTCATCAAATTAGGCGGAATAATGCTCGTTATTTCATTCCTTGCATTTGCATCCGGAATCACGAATTCGTTTATCGCTGCCCATGCAGGCCAAAGTTTTGGCTATGATTTGCGCGAGAAGCTGTTCGCCAAGGTCCAGGCCTTTTCATTCACGAACTTCAGTAGCTTTCCATCATCTTCATTGATTACCAGGATCACCAATGATGTGACACAGCTGCAAAATACATTCTTTATGAGCCTGAGGATTGCGATGCGTGCTCCACTGTTGGTCATCGGGGGAATCATTATGGCCATGCTCGTCAATGTGAAATTGTCGCTCGCATTTGTCATCATTATTCCGCCTCTTCTGATTTTCCTGATATGGATCATGACAAAAGCGGCAGGCTTATTTAAAAGTGTCCAAAAACGACTCGACAAAGTGAACGGAGTCATGAGGGAAAATCTTGTCGGCATGAGGCTGATCAAGGCTTTTGCCAGAGGTGGCTATGAAGGTACAAGATTTGAAAATGCGAACAATAACCTTAAGGATAAAACGGTGTTCGCTTTAAGGGTTACTGAGGTAACGATACCAGTCCTGCTGTTATTCATGAACCTGAGTGTGATCGCTGTTCTTTGGTTTGGGAAAATAGAAGTCCAGACTGGAAGCGTATCCGTCGGTGAAGTGGTTGCGATTGTCAATTATGCGGCCAGGATCACCAGTGCTTTTTCAATGTTTTCCTGGATTATCATGGTGTTATCCCGTGCCCGGGCGTCTGCTGAGCGTGTGACCGATGTCCTGAATGAGCAAATCGACCTGGAAGATACACTAGAAAGCAATAAGGAGTATGGGATTACCAAAGGGGAAATTGAATTTGACAAGGTTTCATTCCAATTTCCGAACACCAATATCCCAATACTCCAGAATCTATCCTTCTCCATTGCTGCCGGTGAAACAGTGGCTGTATTGGGGGCTACTGGTGCCGGGAAGACATCGATGTTCCAGCTTATCCCCCGGTTATATGATGTAACAAGTGGGGAAATCCGAATCGATGGCCGGAAGATTAGAGATTTTAAACTTAAAAGTCTTAGAGAGGGAATTGGCTACGTTCCTCAGGAGGCTATGCTGTTCACTGGTTCCATCAAGGAAAACCTGGCCTGGGGTAAAAAGAATGCCACCGATGAGGAAATGGTTAAAGCGGCTTCGGATGCCCAAATCCATGACACGATTGAAAAACTTCCTGATCGATATGATACTCTTCTCGGGCAAAAAGGCGTCAATCTGTCGGGCGGACAGAAGCAGCGACTATCCATTGCACGGGCTTTAATCAAAAATCCGAGAATCCTGTTGCTTGATGACAGCACAAGTGCGCTTGACCTGAAAACGGAAGCAAAGCTGCTTAATTCGATAAGCCAATACAAATGCACAACAGTCATCATCACCCAAAAGATAAGCACAGCTAAAGAAGCTGACAAAATCCTTTTGCTTGAAGATGGCTCCTTAATCGGATCCGGGGACCATGAGTATCTGCTGAAGCATTCTTCCCTTTATCAGGCTATTTACGAGTCCCAATTCGGGGAGGTGAAGGCAGAGTGTTAAAAAAGCAGAGCAAAACTGAGCAAAAGACTAATTCCGCAAAGGGAATTGCGCCAACGGTTAAAAGGATTTGGGCATACCTTGCAGACCAGCGGAGCCTGCTGATCCTTGTCTTATTAATGGTTGTGGCCAGTTCGGTCCTGGGTCTTTTGGGACCATTCCTGATAGGATGGGGAATTGATGAGTATTTTGCGACAGAGTCCACTGACGGATTCATTTGGCTGTTAGTCGGTCTTGGCGTTGTGTATGGGCTGCACTCTTTAACCTTATGGTTCCAGAGCTACTGGATGATCGGGATTGCCCAGAAGACTGTTTATACAATGAGGAAACAGCTTTTCACACACTTCCATAAGCTTTCGATTGATTTCTTCAACAAACGTCAGCATGGCGAATTGATGAGCAGGGTAACCAATGATATTGAGAATGTCAGCGCAACCCTGAATTCTTCAGTCATCCAGATTTTTTCAAGCGTGCTTACGCTGGTGGGAACCCTTGCTGTCATGATTTGGCTGAGCCCGTTGCTCACGCTTGTCACGATGATCATTGTGCCGCTAATGTTCATGGGGATGAAGTGGATTACGAGCAGGACAGGGAGGCTATACAAAGAACAGCAACGCCGGCTTGGTGAAATGAATGGATATATTGAAGAAACGATTTCTGGCCAGAAAATCATTAAATCCTTCTCACAGGAACCGAAAGTAATTGAAGAATTTCGCATTAAAAATAAGAAGTTAAAAGAGTCCGGTTATTGGGCTCAGACCTTTACGGGGTTTATTCCGAAATTGATGAATATGCTCAATAACCTGAGCTTCACCATTGTGGCGGCAGTTGGCGGCTACTTTGCGCTTCAAGGGTACGTATCGATTGGGACAATCGTCATTTTTACTGAGTACTCCAGGCAGTTCACAAGACCTCTGAATGACCTGTCCAACCAGTTTAATACATTACTTTCTGCGGTCGCAGGAGCTGACAGGGTTTTTGATATTATCGATACAGAAGAAGAGACGATCGATCAGAAAGGAGCTGCCCCCCTTCAGAATATCAATGGAAAGGTCGAGTTCAAAGATGTATCTTTTTCATATGAAAAAGGCGGAGATACCGTATCTAATTTGAATTTCAATGCTGAACCAGGCCAAAGTGTTGCCTTGGTTGGACCAACAGGAGCCGGCAAGTCCACGATCATCAACTTAATTTCACGCTTTTATGAACCGGATAAAGGTAAGATTTTAATTGATGGATATGACAGCAAAAAAATCACCCGTGAAAGCTTGCGGACACAAATGGGATTTGTCCTCCAGGATTCATTCCTTTTCCAGGGCAGCATAAGGGAAAACATCCGCTACGGCAGGCTGGACGCAACAGATAAGGAAGTAGAGCAGGCTGCAAAGGCAGCGAATGCCCATTCCTTTATCCAACGGTTGCCAGAAGGCTATGACACCGTGTTGAGCCAGGATGATGCTGGCATCAGCCAGGGACAAAAGCAACTCTTGTCCATCGCAAGGGCAATCCTGGCTGATCCTTCAATTTTGATTCTCGATGAAGCAACGAGCAGTATTGATACGATCACAGAACTTAAAATCCAGGAAGCCCTCCAGCATCTGCTGAAGGGAAGAACAAGCTTCATCATCGCCCACAGGTTGAATACGATTAAAAGCGCAGACCAGATTATCGTAATCGAAAATGGGCAGATCATTGAAAAAGGCAGCCATGACGAATTGCTGGCCCAAAAAGGGTTTTACCATAGTCTATATACGAGCCAGCTGGAAAAGAAAATGTTAATGAATTATTAGGAAGCCTCCGGGTTTCCTTTTTTACTTCCTATAGCCCTTCGTAACACGATGTGGTTAGGCGGGGCAACGCTTGTCGGGGCTGACCAAAGCGCTTGCGCTTTTCTTATAAAATATGACAAATTTCCCGGGCAATAGAGGATTCGTGAAAAGTTTGTCGTATTCCTAATATGAGAAGGAATCCATATGGCTTTATGCAAAAACCAAACCTCTTCGAATGGAGAAGATGAAATGCTTGCTGAGAAACTTCTTTTAAACGTCCTTATTATACTTCTGCCAATCTTTATTCATAGTGTTCTTTTTGATAATAAAAGTGTTGGAAAGTCCCCTTACTTGTGTGGGGTACTTCAAAGTCTCGCGGTGTTTCTCTCTCTTGCGTTTTCATTTGAGGAAGGTGGTTTGTACTGGGATCTTCGTTACGTACCAATGGTACTGGCCTTTTTATATGGAGGCCCGATTGCTGGTGCTATGGTCTTGGTCTCCTACCTGGCCACAAGGACATTTATGGGCGGGGACCTTCTGCTCGGATATGCGAGCGGTTTCCTGGCAGCTCTTATTCCATTCATGTTCATGAAGAAATTTTGGACATTCGATGCAAAGAAGAGAATTAGGACAACTGTCCTTGTAGGGTTATGGCCCTCACTTTCAATGCTGCTGATTCTTGTGGCCAATATTTTTCTTAATGACGCAACAGCTGAAGACACAAATCAAATCATGATGAATGTAGGGATTTTTGGCGCAATACAGGTTTTTGCCGTTTGGGTAGCAGCGATTCTGAATGAGTCCTTGATCGAGAAGGATTTAATGAGAAAAGAGATCCTGCGCGCTGAAAAACTGAATACACTGGGTGAACTAGCTGCATCAATCGCGCATGAAATCCGGAATCCATTAACAGTGGTAAAAGGTTTTTTGCAGATGATGCATAAGCAAGAAAAAGGGGATAATTATTACTATTTGAGCCTGGTCCTGACTGAACTCGGCAGGGCGGAATCCATCATAAATGATTATCTGAATTTCGCCAAGCCTCAATTCGAAAAAAAGGAAGATGCCGAGCTGGCAGAAATCATTACTGAAGTCACGTTGCTTTTAGAGGCATTCGCTGCAAAGGAAGGAGTCCAGGTGAATGTCCAGCTGGAGTGGGGGGTCTATGTAAAAACCGACAGGAACCAGTTGAAACAAGCTCTAGTGAATATTATAAAGAACGGGATCGAGGCTACGGATGAGGGCGGGGAAGTCAACATCAGCCAGGTTTCGGCCGGTAATGAATCATATGTAGTGATTTCGGATACGGGAAAGGGAATGGATAGTGCGCAAATAGCCAGACTTGGTACATTATTTTATACAACCAAAGATAAAGGCACAGGACTTGGAACTTCGGTTTCAATCAAGATCATTGAGGCTATGGGAGGTACGATTTCGTACAAGAGCGAAAGGGGAGTCGGGACAGAAGTAACGATA
The DNA here is from genome assembly GCF_047739415.1 of Mesobacillus sp. GTDB lineage: Bacteria > Bacillota > Bacilli > Bacillales > Cytobacillaceae > Mesobacillus. The sequence continues at coordinate 33,194 of NZ_JBIQOE010000311.1, forward strand.
ATCCTGCCGACATACAAGCAGAAACCATCTGATCATACTGAACAGACCCAAATGAATAATGCAATCTAAATTGTTTGTGCATTAGAAAAAGCGAACCAGATTCCGGTTCGCTTTTAAGTAACTTGCTACTCCACAAGATGTATAAAAAATCATCCATTATAAACTTTGCCGCGGTACAATTTCCACTTGACCATTTTTAAACCTAAACGACACAAGCCCTACCTCTCTTGTATCCTTACGGCTCCGAAGCCGATCCAGTGTGAATAAGTTGATACCTAAAAATAAAAGCAGAACGCCATTAATTGTTTACATAATTATAGTTGTGATTCAAGTTACTTCTTTTTGGCGAAGCTTTATCATTATATGATATTTTCCAGCAGCTGTCAATCGTTTTTACAAATAGTTGAAATCCTTACTGTTTACGCAGATTTTCCTGAGCCATTTTAACGAGCTCGCGAACCATATTTCCGCCCAGTCTGCCTCCAACTCGACCTGCTTCTCGCGTTGAAAGATTTCCGTTATACCCCTTGTTCAATGGGACACCAATCTCCCTGGCTGTTTCGTATTTAGCGTCCTCCGATTTCATTGTTCCCGCTACCTGCGCCTTTAGATCATCCAATGCCACTCTAGCTTCAGGTACAAGTATTTTATTCCTTCTTGCCATGGGAATCCCTCCGTATTGTTAAAAAATTAGCTCCAATTAGGAATAGTATTTGATTTATTTATGTAAATTATTTAAGCCTTCATTAATGAATAATGGTTTGCAGCGTTTAATATTAGGGTAATATTAATGGCGATTATTTATCACCACACTTATCAACAGGTAAAATCATTGTTTTTCGAGTACTCCACAGACTTATACACACTATCCACAAAAAAACTTAAAAAAAATTGCATGATTAAAAATTCAATAATAGTAAGTGATTTGCAGAGTTGTTCACACTATCCACATTAATGTTGATAACTGCAGAAAATAATTATTTTGAACAATTGGTGAAAGCCATTGTGTAACTTGGAGAGAGAGCGTATAGTAAAGATATCAAAGTTAGTGAAAACATTCACAATATAAATCCCGATGCTAACTGTTGATTTATTCCCCCTTCCCCTTAAAAGAGAAAGCAGAATCCTGGATGGATTCTGCTTTCTCTTTTATTATGGGTTATTTTCGGTGTTTTTTTGCACGTCCATCCGCAGCCCTCGATCGAGCCAGCGCTTCGAGATCAGCCTGATCGGCAAGCTCTCGGTTGAATTCCACATCAATTCCATCAGATTTCATATTCTTTGGAACCTGAGGAAGCGAAGCTTTATTTCGGTCACGTGTTTTATGTCCATGAGAACGACCCATTCGAAAAAACCCCTTTCAGGATAAAAGTACGGAAAAAGAAGCATTTTATTTTCTGCAAGAAAGAGGTGCTTAATGCTTATTATCTCTTTCCATTTGTATAGCCGGCTGCTCTGTCTGCCTTCTTGAATTCATGGCTGTATGTAACTTCCTGCATGCTTGATAAAGTGCTTTTGGTTTTATCACGTTTCTTTTTGTCCATTGGTTGCCACCCTTTCAAATTGATTTACTTTACCAGTATTTCCTTGTTGAAAGGTATTAAACAGCATTATTTGTCGAAAATTTCTTTCAGTGCATCTTCCAGTTCTGGATACCTGAATGTAAAACCTGTGTTGAGCAATTTTTCTGGAATAGCACGCTGTCCTTCCAGTACAAGAATGCTCATTTCTCCCAGAAGTATTTTTAGCGCAACTGAAGGCACAGGCATCCAATGAGGGCGATTAATAACTCTGGATAAGGTTTCTCCGAACTGCTCCATTTTAACCGGGGAAGGCGCTGTGAAATTAACAGGACCATACACTTTAGTATTCTCGATGACGAACATAATCCCGCGTGTGACATCCTCTATATGGATCCATGAAAGCCATTGCTTGCCCGAGCCAATCTTTCCTCCAGCAAAAAGTTTATAAGGGAGAACCATTCGCGGTAAAGCACCGGCGTTTTTATCAAGGATGACACCAAAACGGCAAAGTACATGTCGAACTCCCATGTGTTGAACCTCGGAGGCTGAAGCTTCCCATTGACCAACTGTGTCTGCAAGGAAGTCATTTCCTTCATTTGATTGTTCTGTAAATTCCTTGCTTAATGAGGTGCCATAATAACCTACTGCACTGGCATTGACTAAAATAGAAGGCTTTGAGGGAAGTTCTTCAATAAATCTTTTTACCTCAGATGTTGCCTGCAGTCGGCTATCAATGATTTTCTTTTTATACTCATCCGTCCATTTGCTATTGATTGTCGCGCCAGCAAGATTGACTATAGCATCAATGCCCTCAAGCTCCTTTTCAGGTCTGTCTCCGGGGTTGAGCCATTGAACATATTTTGAGTTGATGCTTTGTGATTCACTTGAATTCCGAGTTAATATAGACACTTGGTGGCCCGCCTGTATTAAATGACTGCTTAACGCTTGGCCGACAAGTCCAGTGCCTCCGGTAATCGCAATTTTCATCAAGATCCTCCTCAAATAAATTCTCTTGTTACTATAGTACTTCTTTTAATATGATAAACCTCCTTTGAATGTGTTAAAGTTTCATTAGAGGTGAAAATCACATGCCAGTGATTACAAAGATTTCTGTACAAAAACATAATAAGGAACGATACAGCATTTTTACCGACAGCGGCAGAGGGGAAGAGTATGCCTTCAGCGTTGATGAAGATGTGTTGATTAAGCACAACCTGAAAAAAGGGATGGAGCTCGATGACTTTTCCGTAACAGAGATGCTTTTCCAGGATGATATCCGCAAAGCCTATAATACGGCAATCAATTACTTAGCTCACCGCATGAGGTCTGAAGCTGAAGTGCGTGACTACCTGTTGAAAAAGGAAATCGCTGATCCCGTCATAAAAGAAGCAATCCATAAATTATATGAATACAAATTCCTGAATGACGAGGAGTTTGCCAATGCATTTGTCCGCACCCAGCTTAATACAACGGACAAGGGAGCCGAGGTCATTAAAATGGAATTAAAGAATAAAGGGATATCTCCAGATTTGATCTCTAAGGTAGTAGAAGAGGTTTCGTTCGATGAGCAGTTGGAAAAAGCGATTAAGCTTAGTGACAAATATGCACAGAAGAATAAGAAAGATTCTTCAAAAATCCTTAAACAGAAAATAGAGCAGATGCTTCAGCGTAAAGGATACTCCTTCGCGATTATCCGGGCTGCCCTGGATGAAACAAAAGTGGAGAAAGAAGAAGACGATGAGATGGATGCATTAAGGATCCAGGGGGAGAAGCTGCACAACAAATACAGTAAACTGCCAGAACGTGAATACAGGCAGAAGCTGAAAATGGCATTGTACCGTAAAGGGTTCCCAATGGAAATGATTGATGAATTCATTACTGAAAAAGAAAATGAGGAATAAAAAAATCATGACAATGTCATGATTTTTTGGATTCTATAACAATTTCGTCTTTTTCTAGATTTTGAATGATGATTTCCGCCACTTCAGCAGGAGAGCGAAGTCTTGATGGGTCAGCAACGTGGTCGCTTTCTTCCCAGAACGGAGTATTCATGCCCCCCATGTAAGCAGCGACAAAGCGGATTCCCGTTCCTTCATATTCCTTTTGCAAACTCTCAGTGAACCCTCTTACGGCGAACTTGCTGGAGCAGTAGACTGCTTCATTCTTTTTCCCGCGAAGTCCCGCGGTCGAAACGATGTTGAGAACCAGTCCATCATTATTCAATTCCAGGTAAGGGAGGATGGTTTTCGTCATCTGGATAGTCCCGAATACATTAGTCTGGAACATCTCTTCGATTTCTTTATCTGAGATCTCTGAGAATGGACCGAAATAACCAAGCCCGGCATTGTTGACCAGTCCGTAAATCTCATATTTTTTACTAATCATTAAGGCTTTTTCCTTGATGTCTTCCAGATTGCGGAGATCAAGTACAAGGTCTGTTGCACTCCCTCCTGATTCTTCGATCTGGGTTTGTACGTTTTTCAGCTTATCTTCGGTTCTTCCTGTTAGGATCAAATGGTAACCTTGTTTGGCCAAAAGAAGCGCTAGCTCCTTCCCAAGGCCGGTACCGGCACCAGTCACAATGATTGCTTTCATGATAGCCTCCTTAAGATAACATGCTATAATTTAGTTATAACTTAAATGCTTGAATGATAATAGTAGGTTGCTTCAAGATGGCTATAACAAGTGATGGAAGGAACCTAAAACGAAAATGATCCAGGAGTGAATATACATGGGCAGAGAAAAAAGATACAGCGAGTTATCTGAATATGAATTAAATCAGGAAATTGCCAGTCTCCGTGACAAGGCTAGAAAAGCAGAGCAGATGGGGATGGTTAGTGAGCTTGCCGTATATGAACGGAAAATTGCCATGGCCAAATCATATATGCTGAACCCGGATGATTTCAAGCCGGGAGAAATCTATGGTATCGATGGGGACCCAGGAACCTATTTCAAAATTGATTATATGAATGGAGTATTTGCCTGGGGTGCTCGTCTAAATGGTGACGGAAGAGAAGAGGCACTGCCAATTTCCCTTTTGTTAAAATTGGAGCAAAACCAGATTTAAGTATCTGGCTTTGCCCGTAGTCCAGCTGTTAAACGAAACTTCTTTTTAATGGTCTTTTATGACCGCTGAAGTGTCATCTTCACGGTGAGATGATGCGTACATGCGCTCCTGCGGATGAGTATTGATGGTACCATCAGCTCTTCTCGAAGCATATTCTGCTTTTGCCCGGGGTTCGCCCTCGAGCTTATTGTTGTTCTGGTTTGGGAAGTTAGTTACTTTATTTCGCATATTGCCCTCCGTGACGGGTAAAATTACGTGTATGCCAAAAAAGCTGCACGCATTTATAGTATTGGATAAATACAATCATTCATAACTACATTAAAAATTGGCAAAGGGTGAACACGATTGCAAGAAAATCTTGAGAAGCTAGCAAGCCTGCTGCAGGAAAAAAACAATGGCATCTCTTATGAGCAGGCTTTGACATGGGTGGAGCTTTTGTGGGGAGACTTCGAGTCAACCTACGCAAAAGCAGGACATAAATATATGGGCAGCGAAATGACCGAAAAAGTGGTCCGTCAATGGATCGAAAATTACGGCGGACAGCTTCATGAATTTGTTGCCAGGAACCCGAAGTATAAGCATTTATTAGGTCAGGACTCAGGTCAAACCCATTAATGTATAAATCCCCGCATTGGCGGGGATTTTTTTATGAAGCTTCGGCCAAAGAATGTGTTAGTCGCTAAAAGAGTAGAAATGTGCCCGGTTAGAAGGAGAAGCCGGAAAACCGGTAGCATAATTGGCAGAAAAGTGCCCGGTTAGAGGGAGAGTTCATAAAACCGGTAACATAATCAGTGGAAAAGTGCCCGGTTAGAGGGAGAGTTCATAAAACCGGTAACATAATCAGCGGAAAAGTGCCCGGTTAGAAGGAGAGTTCATAAAACCGGTAACATAATCAGCGGAAAAGTGCCCGGTTAGAAGGAGAGTTCATAAAACCGGTAAGATAAACCATTCTTTTTTAGAAAGCAAATTACCCGAATCCAACTCTCCACACTTCTGCTAAAAATTTACATAAAAAAACCGGGTGATAAATACCCGGTCCTATCCTTCTCCAGGAAGGAATTCCAATTTCTTTCGCAGTTTTTCTTCACTGTATATCCAGCCCGTGTAGGAGCTGAGTATTTCCAGATCCTTGCTGAGATTCACGACAGCGACGAAAGGATAATGTCCGTTGCTGCGATAGCGCAGGTCAATGAACCTGACTTCGTAATAGTCATCATATTCATCGCATTCCCAGCGGTAGACTGGTGAGAAAGACAGGAACGCTGACAGGTTCTTGTCTTTTTTTGCTGCTTCCAATACTGGAGTTTCCGGGACGGGTACACGATTGAATTGGTCAAGGATCCTTACATGGTGCTTGTGTCCGCGGCCGACAAAGAACTGGTGCTTATTCATCACAGCTACTCGCCAATGATTGAATTTCATTGTTGGGGCGATGATGATATCGGTCGCATCCGGAACAATATTTTCAACCGCCCGTCTGATGCGATGCTTCATGATAAAGCGGTAAATATAATAGAACACCAGGATTGCATAGATCGTTAAAAATGTATATCCAGGGTGATATCCAAATGCCCAGAGGAACAACCCGACGACATGAAGCGCAAAAATAATCGGGTCAAATGTATTGATTACCCCCAGCGCGACCCATTTCGACGAAAAAGGACGCAATGCCTGTGTCCCATAGGCGTTGAAAATGTCGACAAAAACATGAAGGAATACAGCAATAAATGTCCAAATCCATAAATGCAGCAAATTTGCTTCTGGATAGAAAAAGTAGATTGTCCCAGAAATAAGCAGCGGCCACAGGAGGACTGCTGGAATCGAATGGGTAATGCCGCGGTGATTTCGTATATAGACGGCATTATTCCTCAACTTTAAAACAGTATCGATATCAGGGATTTGCGAGCCAACAAGTGTAGCAATCAGAACGCTTGAGGCAGTGGCGGTGCTTTCGCTGACAGAAGGGTCAAGAGTAGCTAACCCGCCAAGAGCGAATCCCATCACAACATGGGTTCCAGTATCCATGGAAACAGCCTCCTTTTTTAAAAATTTCTTTTACGTAAAACCAGGGTTTGGCAGGTAAAAGTCCTTGTCACAATACGAATAATAGTTTACTTTTAAAGGGCTGTATCAATCAGTCCCTTCACGAAACACATAAAGGAGCTGAATAAATTGATTCAGATGATCGTCCAGTATGAAGTAAAACAAAATCTGCTCAGCCAATACCGTGAAACAATCGATAAAATCTCAGTAATGCTTCCTGATTTTGAAGCTGATATGTTTTCATATAGCCAATCGGAAGAGCGTAATTTTTTCGTTGAATCATTCTATGTCCCGACCGAAGCCCATTACCATGCATTGAAAAAAATGCGGCTATCCCGGAACCATTCCGTCTTCGGTATCCTCGAGGACTTTGTCCCGGGCGGGTTGGAACGGATGGGCTTCATGGCGATTAAGCAGAAGCGTTAATATTATATTCCCAAATATCCGGAAAGTTTAACACCTGGAGGAACGAAAGTGGCAACTGACATCAAGAAATGTATAGATAAAATGGATATAAAATCCTTTCAGGATGACTTGATAGGATGGTTTGTAAGTGAGCAGAGAGAACTGCCATGGAGAAAGGACCAAGATCCTTACAAAGTGTGGGTATCAGAAATCATGCTCCAACAAACTAGAGTAGATACTGTCATCCCTTATTTTAATCGATTTTTGGAAAACTTTCCAACGATAGAGGCGCTAGCCGCCGCTGATGAAGAAAAAGTCCTTAAAGCATGGGAAGGACTCGGTTATTATTCCCGAGTCCGTAATTTACAATCCGCAGTTAAAGAAGTAAAGGAAAGATACGGCGGCAGAGTCCCGGATTCCCCGGAAGAGATTTCAGCTTTAAAAGGTGTTGGCCCGTACACTGCCGGAGCCATCCTGAGTATTGCCTATGGAAAACCTGAGCCTGCGGTCGATGGGAATGTCATGAGGGTATTATCTCGTATTTTGTTGATCTGGGAGGACATAGCCAGGCCAGCGTCCCGTAAAATTTTTGAAGCGGGGGTCAGGGAGCTAATATCTCATGAGAACCCCTCCTATTTCAATCAGGCGTTAATGGAGCTTGGAGCTCTTATTTGCACCCCGACCTCTCCTTCCTGCCTGCTTTGCCCGGTCAGGGAACACTGCGAGGCATACCATGAGGGAGTTCAAAATGAATTGCCGGTAAAAACCAAGAAGAAAAAACAGAAAAACGTACAGCTTGCGGCTGGGGTTTTCAGAGATGGTGAAGGAAGGATCCTAATTCGGAAAAGACCTGGAACCGGCTTGCTGGCTAACCTGTGGGAGTTCCCGACTGTTGAGCTGAGCCTCGACTTCCAGAGACAAAGAGACCAACTGGCGGAGCATTTTGAAGAGAACTATGGCTTATCACCAAAGATAGGTGATTCCATAGGCGAAATCGACCATGTATTTTCGCATTTGGTATGGAACATACAGGTATTCAGCGGACAATTTACCGGCGAAATCTCCGAGACGCCACAGCTAAAATTGGTTACCGAAAAGGAAATCCAGGAGTTTGCCTTTCCGGTACCATACCAAAAAATGCTCAAGCAGTATCTTGAATATAAAAAGGCTGACTAACCATCGGGATTAGCAGTCTTATTTACTTAAAATGAAATATAAGCTCCTAGTATTAAGATTAGTGTTTAGCTTCAACGCCTAGCCCCTCGAGTCGCTTGTCTTGCTGCGGCTCCTAACTCCTCGAGACGTTTCGGTCCTGCCAGTGAAGTCAAAGAGCGACTTCACTGTCAGGACCTCCAGCGCTTGTCGGGGCTGATCAAGGCGCTCTCGCTTTTCGAATATCAGTCGTAGCTTACTTTCGTTCCATGCGTATAATCGGCTTCGCCGCGGTTCAAACCGCCACGGCTTTCGATTTCTTCAACGATTTCCCTGTGGATCGTCTGGCCTTCGGCATTCAGGTAAGGGACCATTTGCTGGAGAGAATGATGGAAAAAAGCAAGCTCGCTATCCTTCCAATCGGTTTTGGACATCATCGATAATTCAGTCATATCGCGGCCTACATACATCAGGAATCATCCTTTCGTAAGATTATCAACCTAAAGAATAGTGTTTTCAATATCAGGGGTTTTTATCACAGATTTCATGGACAAGGAACATATCCTTATTGTCTTATATACCTGAACAGGCTAAAATGAAACAAAATTAAGGTTCTGCTTAGATTTAAATGAAAGTTTAAACTTTCAGCACTTAGATTAGTGTCTAGCTCCAGCGCCTAGCCCCTCGAGTCGCTTGTCTAGTTTCGACTCCTAGAAACTCCGAAACTTCAACTCCGCCGGCAGAAGCAAACAGCGCTTCTTTGTCGGAGTCTCCAGTTTCTGCGTTTCTAGACAGTCGGCTATACATTTCGATTTCGGTCCGCCCAATGAAGTCAAAGAACGACTTCACCGGTCGGCCCTCCAGCGCTTTTCGGGGCTGACCAAGGCGCTTGCGCTTTTCTTAGCAAGAACTGGATAGAAAGGGATTTTCACATGACACAAAAAGTTGCACTTATTACCGGAAGCAGCCGGGGAATCGGAAAAGCTGCTGCCCTCAAGCTCGCAAAAGAAGGGTATGACATCGTTGTCAATTATGCCCGCAGCAAAAAGGCAGCTCAGGAAACAGCAGAGGAAATCGAAGCCATTGGCCGGAAGGTCCTTGTCGTTAAGGCGAATGTCGGGGATGTCAGCAAAATCAAAGCAATGTTCGAACAAATCGAAGCGGAATTCGGACGGCTCGATATCTTCGTTAACAATGCAGCTTCAGGCGTGCTGCGACCGGCGATGGAGCTTGAGGA
>NZ_JBIQOE010000312.1:0-4011 GCF_047739415.1 Mesobacillus sp.
GAAGTGAGGGTGTTACAAATTTATGAAGATTGCTCTGGTTCAGGATGGAATTTTGATTTTACGGGCTGCCCGCCGCTTTGTTCATATTTTTTTTTTGCTTCTTTTACCGGATCATGATCCATTCCAAGCTCAAGATCCTGGTTATTGATGCCGTTCCTTGTTTTTTGTTCAGGATTATTCTGCTTTGAGCGCTTCTTCAAGATGTTTCCCCTCCTGTTTAGTGATCAAGCAAAATCATATTGGTTTGGACTTGCTGGAGCTGAAGTCTCATCCGATGCAGCTGGTCGCGCTGCTGGGCATTCGCGCTGAATGCAAGCTTGGCCAAATCATTGTATGCATCCTCAAGCGCCTGCAGTGCATTGGTGAAATCGCCATCATTATAATGCTGCTGAGTTGCGGCATTCTTGTATTGATCCTGGGCAAGATTGATTGCATCCTCACATTGCTGAAGTAACTGGTCAACCGATTGACGTGTTGCCAATTGTAGCCCCTCCTTTACTTGATGCTGAAGCAAAGTCTGCTTCTTCTTTATTTTGTTCACAATACATTTTCCTATCACGATTTTGCCAATGTTTAATGATGGCAATTATGTTGGGTACACATTGTAATCTTTTTGCAATTGGATTCACGATTCCTAAATGGTACAATTTTTATTATTAATTTTTTTTGACAGACAGGCTTTAGGAGGTTTCTGGCATGAATCAGAGCAACCCTTTTTACTATGCAACAGACGATAAGCGATACCATACTTGGAATTACCATTTAAGGAACCACTTTGGCCATAAGGTTTTCAAGGTGGCACTCGATGGCGGATTCGATTGCCCTAACCGCGACGGCACGGTAGCGCACGGAGGATGCACGTTTTGCAGCGCAGCCGGATCAGGAGACTTCGCCGGTGACAGAGTAGAAGATCTCGGCACACAGTTCGCAAAGATAAAAGAAAAAATGCATACAAAATGGAAAGACGGCAAGTACATGGCCTATTTCCAGGCTTTCACCAATACTCACGCCCCAGTTGAAGTGCTGCGCGAGAAGTACGAAAGCGTATTGAATGAAGATGGAGTCGTCGGGCTTTCGATTGCAACAAGACCGGATTGCTTGCCTGATGATGTCGTGGAATATTTGGCTGAACTGAACGAGCGAACGTATTTATGGGTTGAACTAGGACTTCAAACAGTTCATGAAAAAACAGCCAATTTAATCAACCGCGCCCATGATTATGAAACATACAAAGAAGGCGTGGACAAGCTCCGTAAGCATGGCATCAGGGTTTGCTCCCATATCATCAACGGATTGCCGATGGAAACTCCGGAAATGATGATGGAGACTGCACGTGAAGTCGCGAAGCTTGATGTTCAGGGAATCAAGATCCATCTTCTTCATTTGTTGAAGGGCACCCCGATGGTTAAGCAGTATGAAAAAGGATTGCTTGAATTTCTTAGCTTTGAGGACTATGTAAAATTGGTCTGTGACCAGCTGGAGATCCTGCCTCCTGAAATGATCATCCATCGGATTACAGGGGATGGACCGATCGAGCTAATGGTCGGGCCAATGTGGAGCGTCAATAAATGGGAAGTACTGAACGCGATTGATAAAGAATTGAAGCGTCGCGACAGCTGGCAGGGGAAATTTTATACCGGGAACAAAGTGGTGATTGATAATGAAGCTTGAACGGATCCTTCCATTTGCCAGGAACCTTCTTGAAACTGCCGTGAAGCCAGGTGATATCGCTGTTGATGCCACAGTCGGCAACGGACATGACACATTATTTTTAGCCAACCTGGTCGGCTCTGCTGGCAGGATTTACGGCTTTGATATCCAGGATGAAGTGCTCATGTCCTGCAAAACGAAGCTTCGCGAATATGGTTTGCAGGATCAGGTCACACTGTTCCATACCGGACATGAAAACATCACAGAATACATCCCGCCTTTGCACTTCGGCAAAATTACCGGTGCGGTATTCAATCTCGGATATCTGCCCGGCGGCGATAAAAACATCGTCACCGTTCCTGAGACAACCATCCAGGCCATCGATCAGCTGCTGGAAATCATGGCCCCAGAAGGCATCATTGTAATTGTGATTTACCACGGACATCCCGAAGGCAAGGTAGAACGAGAGTATCTATTGCGTTATGTAAAGTCACTGGATCAAAATATCGCACATGTATTGGAATATAAATTCCTGAACCAGAAAAATAATCCGCCATTTATTATTGCGATTGAGAAGAGATAGGAAGCCTTCCCTAAAGCGAAGGCTTTTTTCTTTGGGATAAGAATGTAACCTTGCCATATCGGACATATATTTCGCTTTATGTTCCCCGTTTTTCCCTCTTGAACAGGAACGGGGCACATTTCCGGGGGTTATGTTCCCCGTTTTTTCCTCTTGGACAGGAACGGGGCACATTTTCAGGGTTTATGTTCCCCGTTTTTCCCTCTTAGACAGGAACGGGGCACATTTCCGGGGTTTATGTTCCCCGTTTTTCCCTCTTGAACAGGAACAGGGCACATTTCCGGGGGTTATGTTCCCCGTTTTTCCCTCTTGAACTGAGACCGGGCAAGTCAAAGGGTCAAAACCAAAAAAGCCAGGATTCATTACCCGGCTTTTCACAAATTCACTATCATTTAATAAACGCCTTAACCACTCCCGAAGGAACCCACCTCTGTAATGACCGATAAGCTCGTCCATTAATATAAAAGAAGTAACTGACGGGGCCGGCTGTCTTGATCATTTCCCTGGCCAGCTTCCTGATTCTTTCCTGGCGTCTTACTTTTTCATCGGACAGGTAAACGCCTAAGAGGCCGCGGTTAATCAGTTTATGGAATCTTTGATGCGGAAGCTTGGCTGTATGATGATCAGCGTTTTCCACGAAATGTCGAAGCCGCTCAAACAAAGCTTCTTCATTTTCATAGTAAAAACAGAAATTCAAATCGCCGCCTTCGCGGTCTTCTTCCTGGTCGATGAAATAATCGAGCAGGATGTGAAGGCCTTGTATGTAAGGAAAATATCCCTTGCGAATGCTGTCGGCATATTCGGGTTTAAAATCATCGCGGAGCGCGTAGCTCACCAGGCAAAAGATCCCAAGTGTCGAGCCGGTGCAGGCTGAGAATTCATACCACTCCATCTCGGGAATGTTGTCACGGTGGCCGTCAAACCATGTTTGCAGCCTTGGCACACGGTCTTTTACCTCAACATGCTTGTGGATTTGCAAATCGCAATAATAATCACAAAGATCGCTCAAATGCTGTTGGATATCCTGGTAGTGATCTAGCTCCGACAGGACTTCCCTGCAGACAGTCACCAGCTCAATGAGATATCCCCCGTCATTCTGGTCCTCCCGCTCCCGGTAATAATTTTTCAATTGGCGGTCCGGATTCAAAGCGTCTGCCATTGATTCATGCAGCCCAGCGAAATCGGCTGGATCCAATGATGTACTGCGGTCACAAAGATTATCCAGGTAATCGCTGATGGTCTGGTAAGCAACTATGAAACGGATCGCTGTTTTGTAATTCTTTTTCGCAGTCAGGCTCAAAATCGAGCCTCCTTCGCAATGGAAGGTTTTATGCTCGATACTGGCCAGTGCCTGTTTCCTTAATTCTGGGTTCGGGATTTCCTCTGCCCTGCTCTTCCAGTACGCCAGCTCCCTGTGCACTTGAGGCAGGACTTGTTTGTATACACGGTACATTAAACTGATTGGCATTGATGGAATCAACATGTATACACCTTCATCCTTTCCATGTAAAACAACACCTTCTAGTAAACATATCCAATTGCCTTCAGCTGGCTGATGACAAAATCATGTGCATAGTCAAAAACCTCTTCGCGTTCAGGTTCATTGAACACTTCATGATAGCAATTAGGCCATTCTTTATATCTTTTTTCCGACAGCGGAGCATTGTTGAACCATTCCTTGACAGAACGTTTATCCACGATCCGATCATCGCCGCCCTGCACCAGGAGCGTTGGAACGTCCTGGACTTTTCCCATGTTTTCAAAGGCTTGCTCCATTGCTG
>NZ_JBIQOE010000313.1:0-13954 GCF_047739415.1 Mesobacillus sp.
GCGCAAAATATGTTCCGTGCTTTTACAGAGAGGGATTTCTTTAAGAAGCACGCCTATATTGATTCCCTTACCCGTGTGGCGAACCGGCACCAGATTGATGTCTGGCTCGAGGAGAAGCTCGAGGCTGCGGAGGATGGAAGGGCGTTTTCAATTATCTTTTTCGATATCGACCATTTTAAAAAGGTCAACGATGACTTTGGCCATAAAATCGGGGACTGTGTTTTGAAGGAGCTGTCTGCCATCGTCTCTGGCAATCTAACAGATGGTGACCAGTTCGGCCGCTGGGGCGGGGAGGAATTCATCCTGATTACGGATAGTACCGACGGACAGGCCTATGAAAAAGCAGAGCACTTCCGCAAGCTGGTCGAAAATCATTGCTTCAAAGGAGCTGGAAGTTTGACGGCGAGCTTCGGAGTCACGGGTTACCAGAGAAGAGACAACATCGATTCGCTGCTGAACCGTGCCGATGAAGGTCTGTATGTTTCAAAAAACAGCGGCAGAAATAAAGTCAGTGTGAACTAGCCATCCCATTTCGTCGGGGTGGTTTTTAACTTCCATTAAATTTATGATTAAACTATATATATAATGTGGTAAGATAACAATGATTGGGACTCTTTGAAAATGTAAATATATGAAATCGCTTTCAATAGATTGGTAAAAGGAGAAGTGCACCATGAAATATCGTTCTGCATTTGATATTATTGGTCCGGTGATGATCGGGCCTTCGAGTTCGCATACAGCAGGGGCTGCGCGGATTGGCCGCATAGCGCGCACATTATTCGAGAAGCAGCCGACAAAGGCCGTCATCTCCCTGTACGGCTCTTTTGCAAAAACTTATAAAGGACACGGAACTGATTTGGCACTTGTAGCAGGAATCATGGACTTTGATACATTTGATGAACGGATTCCCAATGCTTTGAAAATCGCTGAGGAAACTGGGCTTGAAGTTGAATTCATTGCGGAGGATGCTGTTATGGAGCATCCGAACACTGTAAAAATAAATTTATATGATGGGCAAGGCAAGGAGCTCGAAATCGTCGGAATTTCCATTGGGGGCGGAACGGTTGAGATTACAGAAATCAATTCGTTCAAATTGAAGCTGTCCGGTGGCAATCCGGCAATCCTGGTCGTCCATCATGACAGATTCGGGCTGATTTCAGCCGTGACGACCGTTTTATCAAAGCATCAGATTAACATCGGTCATATGGAAGTCTCGCGAAAAGATAAGGGAGACACAGCAGTAATGGTCATTGAAATGGACCACAAAATCGAGAACGGCGTTTATGCCGAGTTAACTGCCCTTGATGGCGTTGACCAGGTTATCCGTCTCGTTGACTAAATATGAGTTACATCAGGAGGGCTAGCCATGTTTCGTAATGTTGCGGAGCTTGTTGAATTAGCTGAAAAAAATCAGGTGAAAATCGCCGAAATCATGATTCGGCAGGAGATAGAAGTATCAGGCCGTTCCCGTGAGGAGATCATTGCCCAGATGGACAATAATCTGCAGGTCATGGAACGCGCTGTGGAAAGAGGCTTGAATGGTGTCAAGTCCCAGACCGGCCTTACAGGCGGGGATGCAGTCCTGTTGCAAAAATACATCGACAGCGGCAAATCGCTGGCTGGCAATCTATTACTGGATGCTGTCAGCAAGGCAGTTGCCACGAATGAAGTGAACGCGGCAATGGGCATCATCTGCGCGACACCAACCGCTGGATCAGCAGGCGTCGTTCCGGGGACACTTTTTGCAGTAAAAGAAAAGCTGAACCCGACACGCATGGAGATGATCGAGTATCTGTTCACGACAGCTGCATTTGGTTTTGTCGTAGCGAATAACGCATCGATTTCCGGCGCAGCAGGCGGTTGCCAGGCAGAAGTCGGCTCCGCTGCTGGAATGGCTGCAGCTGCAATCGTTGAAATGGCTGGCGGATCTCCGCAGCAGTCATCTGATGCATTCGCAATCACGTTGAAAAATATGCTTGGATTAGTCTGTGACCCGGTTGCAGGACTGGTTGAAGTTCCATGTGTAAAAAGAAACGCAATGGGTGCTTCGAACGCCATCACTGCTGCCGACATGGCACTAGCAGGCATCACAAGCCGAATCCCGTGCGACGAAGTCATCGGCGCGATGTACGCCATCGGCCAGACAATGCCATCCGCACTGCGGGAAACAGCAGCAGGCGGACTCGCGGCAACACCAACAGGCAAGCGTTTAGAGGAAGAAATCTTTGGGAAGCCAAAGTCGAAGCTTGTGGATTATTTAATTCAAAAATAAGTTTGAAAAAGCCACTTTCAATTGAAGTGGCTTTTCTAATGGCAAAACTTCCGGACGGGATTGAGTTTTTTTACAATAAATGAATGTTCCGTTTCACGCACTCTTCGATCGTTTCCTCATTCCACACAGATACCTGCACCTCACCAATATGGATTTTTTGCAGAAGAAACATGCACAGCCGTGATTGACCGATTCCGCCACCGATGGTGTAAGGGAGCTCTTTATTCAATAATGCCTGATGATACTCCAATTGTATGCGTTGTTCCTGGCCGGACAGCTTTAGTTGCTCCAAAAGAACTTTTTCATCAACCCTGACACCCATTGAAGTGATCTCGATTGCCCGACCCAAAGGTGGATACCAGAGCAAAAGATCGCCATTGAGATTCCAATCATCATAATCAGGTGAACGGGAATCATGCTTTTGGCCTGACCGAAGCTCATGCCCTATTTGAGTTATAAAAACTGCCCCGAACCTGTTTGTGATTATATCCTCTCGCTCCTTTGGTGAAAGATCTGGATACAGATCCTCCAGTTCCTGTGAGGAGATAAAATTTATTTCTTTCGGCAGGGTGGAGTTTAAAACAGGATAAAGTTTTGCCAAAAAGCTTTCCGACCTTTTGATGCCATCGTAAATTTTTTTAACAGTGATTTTCAGTGTATTCACATTCCGCTGCTTTCGGGAGATTACTTTTTCCCAGTCCCATTGGTCCACATAGAGGGAATGAAGATTGTCGAGAGTCTCATCACGCCGAATCGCGTTCATGTCGGTATACAGCCCCTCGCCTTGAGAAAAACCATACCGTTTCAACGCCATCCTTTTCCACTTGGCAAGCGATTGAACAATTTCAATCCTTTCGTTTTCCACATCAAGTGCGTCAAAGGAAACAATCCGTTCATTTCCAGCCAAGTCATCATTGATCCCCTTCCCGCCTCTTATAAAAATCGGGGCCGACACGCTATTCAGATCCAGTGCCTCCGCAAGATTGCTTTCAAAAATATCCTTTGTTTTCTTGATTTCAACTTCTGTCTCCCTTAAGTCCAGTTTTGACTGATACTTCAAAGCGGCATTGCTCAATTTCTCTCATCCCCTCCCGATTGATTTAGCACTTTAGTGTATTTACGCAAACATCCATTTACTTTATGACAGCAGGAAGTGAAAGTTGCTACTGTCCTTCTGCAAAAACGAAAAGCGACAACAGAAGTCGACAGTTTTAGTAATTAAGTGCCTATATACTAGTTAATAGAATTAAGAAGTAGGGGGCGTGTGATGAGGAAAAAAGGTTGGGCGGCCGCAATCGCAATGGGACTAGTCATGGCAGGGATTCATCCCCCTGAAGCTGCAGAACTATCAGACATCCGCCAGCAACGATTGGACCTTAAGCAGGATTTTACCAAGAAAGAAGCGCAAATCGACGCAATGGATGAGGCTGAGCAAAAATATCTCTCCGAACTAAAGGCACTGGATGATGAGGTGGCAGAGGTCAACCAGAAAATCCGTAACCTTCAAACCGCCATTGATGGATCTGCGAAATCTGTAGCAGACTTGAAAGCGGAAATCGAGGGGCTTGCTGACATCATCGTCCAGCGCGAAAAGCGGATCAAAGAACGGCTGCGAACGATGCAGGCACAGGACGGATTGGGAATGTACGTGAATATGATTTTTGACTCTAAAAATCTATCCCAATTACTCGATGTCGCGACTGTCGTAGGCACCATCATTAAAGCCGATAAAGAGTTAATGGCAAAACATCAGGCAGACCTGCAGATATTGAAGGATCAAGAGATTTTCCTCCAGCAGGAGATTGTTTCACTGGAGAAAGAACAGAAAGAAATGCAGATATTGCAAGCTCAACTGCAAAAGAAGGCCGAAGAAAAGCAGCGCCTGCTTGATCGTGTTCAGGATACAAAGCGGGAAAGCGAATCAGAGCTGATGGACATGTATGAGGTCTATGTCAACCTGGCATCCCAGGAGATTGCGATTTTAAAAGAAAATCAGAATCATCGTGAGGAATATCTAGATGCGAATCCAGAAGAGATATTCATCATACCGACCAGCGGCGAGCTGACTTCAGGCTACGGTCCCAGATGGGGCAAGCTTCACGCAGGGATTGATATCGCTGACGAATCGCCTGATACCGAGGTGGTCGCCGCTGCTTCAGGAACGGTCATCCGCTCTTATTATTCAGCCACATATGGCAACTGCGTCCTGATCACCCATAAGATCAACGGCAAGACATTCACAACCCTTTACGCCCATTTGGAAAAAAGCACTGTCACCACCGGGCAATCCATCAGCAAGGGCGAAATGCTCGGTTATATGGGGAACACCGGCGACAGCAGGGGCAAGCATCTCCACTTCGAAATCCACGAAGGCCAGTGGAACTATGAAAAATCAAACAGCGTCGATCCGCTTGTATACGTTAGAAACTGAGCCAGATTCAATTTACGAATCTGGCTTTTTACAGTTGCTCTTTACGTTAACGTCAATGGTAAAATTAGTTTACTGATTATTCTGTTAAAAAAGAGGTTTTAGTATGGATTCAATTTCTAATCTCGCCGAGGAGTTTGGGATTACCACAAGAACCATCCGGTATTATGAAGAGCTTGGATTGCTGAAGCCTTCCCGCACTGAAGGAGGACGGCGGATGTATTCCAGCAGTGATGTAGCAAAGCTGAAACTCGTGCTCCGAGGAAAACGGTTCGGTTTTTCGCTGGAGGAAATTAAAGAAATGGTGTTGCTTTTCGACGAGGATCGGTCCGGCGAAAAACAACTGAAGCGGACCATTCAGTATGGAGAAGAGAAACTTGCAGAAGTGAATGAAAGAATAGCTGAGCTTGAGGAAATCAAAGAGGAAATCGAAAGACTGATGACTGAATTTAAGGGGAGGTTACAAGGATGAATTTTTACGAAGAAGAACCGCAGTTTAGGGCATTGCTGAAGGAATTATTGGATGAGGAATTTTTTGCGTATGCAGATCGGGAGTTACTTGCGTTTGGTGAAAAATGCGCAAACGAGATTGACGAAAGGGCAAGGTTTACCGACAGGGAAGGGCAACCAAAGCTGATTAAGTTCGATGCATATGGTGATGACATATCTGAAGTTTGGGTGAATGATGGTTACCGGAAGACGGTTGAAGAGTCTTACAACGCGGGAATTGTAGGCTACGTCCATAAGGAAATCCCAGAACTAGGTCGCCAGGGAAACTACATTTATTCCTTTGCCCAGGGTTATTTGTTATCCCAAACAGAGCCAGGCTTTTACTGCCCGGTCACACTGACGATGGCAACTGCTTATTTATTGGACCAATACGCCTCTGAAGAGCTAAAAGAGAAATTCCTGCCCCATGTTTTAGCGACAGGAGAAACTAAATTATACGAAGGAGCCACCTTCCTGACCGAGCGCCAGGGCGGATCCGACGTCGGCGCAAACGTAGTGAAGGCAGCCCAGACAGCGAACGGCTACAAGATCTACGGAGAAAAATACTTCGCCTCCAACGCAGGAATGTGCGGCGTCGCAATGGTTTTAGCAAGAAAAGAAGGAGCCACATCCGGCACAAAAGGTCTCACATTGTTCGCCGTCCCATGGCGCAAAAAAGACGGAAAACTCAACGGCATCAAGATTCGCAGACTCAAGGATAAGCTCGGTGTTCGGGCAGTCCCATCCGCTGAAGTTGAGTTCGACGGAGCAGAAGCATTTGTCATAGGAGATCCAGCAAAAGGCTTTTATTACATGATGGAAGCATTAAACCTCTCCCGCGTCTGCAACACCGTCGCATCACTCGGCATCATGCGCCGAGCCTATCGCGAAGGACGGGAGTATGCACTGAAACGTGACGCCTTCGGCAAGAAGTTGGCCGATTTTCCAATGATTAAAGATTCTCTCGTTAAAATGGCTGTGAAGCTCGAAGTCGAAACCAGGACAGTGTTCAAGTACC
Organism: Mesobacillus sp.; assembly: GCF_047739415.1. Taxonomy (GTDB): domain Bacteria; phylum Bacillota; class Bacilli; order Bacillales; family Cytobacillaceae; genus Mesobacillus. Next base: position 6,208 of record NZ_JBIQOE010000313.1, read on the forward strand.
TTCCGTTGTTTGAGAAAGTCATGAGGAATGAGGCGGGAGTATCAGAAAAAGATATCTTTTTGAATCGACTTTACATCGCCCTTTTGAAGAAAGAAAGTGCTGAACAAGCAGTCCACTTTGCACATGAAGCCATTGAAATGCACGGAGGAAATGGGTATATTGAAGACTTTGTTACGCCTCGATTACTGAGAGATGCTCAGGTACTGACTGTTTGGGAAGGGACAGCGAATATCCTTGGGCTGGAAGTGTTGAGGTTGATGGAGAAGTTTGGAGCTGGAGAGTTGTTTTTGGAGGAGATGAAAGAGCGTGTTGTTGGGTTGGAAGGTGAGTATGTAGACCAAGTTCATGGTGGGATCGAGCAGTTAGAGAAACTGCTGTTGTCTCTGCAGACAGCATCCCATGACCATAAGACATTTCACTCCAAGCGTGTGGCTGAGTTGATGGTGAAGATTTTTGAGAGTGTAAATGCGTTGGAATATGCTGCGAGTGGGGATGAACGTGCTCAGAAGGTGATGGAGATTTATATAGAAGAAACTTGGGAATCAGGACATGAGTTCAATGAACAATTGAAATCCGTCGATTACTTCGATGTAGTATTGGCTTTAGAGAAATACGAGAAAGAAACTGCTATCTAAAAGATCAAAACAAGCCTAAGAGCGTTTAGGCTTGTTTTTTTTGTCGAGAAATGAGGAATTCTGACTACTTAAATATTTTGAAAATAAATTCTTCCAAGGTTGTTGACACTGTAAATCATAGATGGTAATTTAATTATATGTTCTATATAAAGAACGGATGAATTCTTTATTAAGTTACACCATGCCAGGAGGAAAACATGAGCGCAATTGCAGGAATCATTCACTTGAAAAAAGAGCAAGTTCCCTTCGAACATGGAAGGAACATAATGAAAGGCCTTGAAAAATTCCCCGCAGACGATATCCAAGTCTGGCACAGACACAATGCCTTCATTGGAAACCATGCGCAATGGATCACTCCAGAATCCGTCGGAGAGCAGCAGCCCTTCTATGATTCCGAAAGACAATGCGTCATCACTGCAGACGCCATTATAGATAACAGAGAAGAACTATTCGAAAAGCTTCAAGTCGAGCGATCAAAACAAAAACACATGCCAGACAGCCAGCTCATTTTGCTAGCTTACTATAAATGGGGAGAGGAATCCCCAAAACATCTTGTCGGAGACTTCGCTTATATGATCTGGGATGAACGAAACCAGAAACTATTTGGAGCGAGAGATTTTTCCGGGACACGGACTTTATATTATTACAAAGACGATGAGATGTTTGCCTTTTGTACTACCATTATGCCTCTTTTTACTTTGCCTGGAGTTAAGAAGGAATTGAATGAAGAGTGGATGGCTGAGTTTTTGGCAATACCAGGCATGGTTGATGCTATAGATGTAAATTCAACTGTATATAAAACAATCTTACAAGTGCCCCCGTCCCATTCAATCTCAATTAGTAATAACAGGGTAAGTTTAAAGAGATATAGCTATATCCAAATGGGTGAAAAGTTAGTACTGAAAACAGACTTCGAGTATGAAGAAGCTTTTCGAGAAGTTTTCAATAAGGCTGTGACATCAAGGATACGGTCAATTGGAGAAGTTGGAGCGCATCTAAGTGGAGGCTTGGATTCGGGTTCAGTGGTAAGTTTTGCGGCTAAAGCTTTAAAGGAGAAAAACAAAAGACTACATACCTATAGTTATATTCCTGTATATGATTTCGAGGACTGGACACCGAAGTATGCATTGCCTGATGAAAGTCCTTATATAAAGTCAACTGTGAAACATGTAGGGAATATTAAAGATAATTATTTAGACTTTAAAGGAAATGATCCATTTTCCGATGTTGATGATTGGCTGGATATTATGGAGATGCCTTATAAATTCTTTGAAAATTCTTTTTGGGTAAAGGGTATATATGAGCAGGCTTCACACCAAGGAATCAAAGTACTTTTAAGTGGTGCTAGAGGAAATGCGACAATTTCGTGGGGACCTGTTTTAGATTACTATGCGACTCTTTTAAGAAAATTAAAATGGATGAAACTATTTCAAGAAGTAAACCAATACTGCAGGATTTCTCAGGTTGAAAAATCCAGATTACTAAAAGTCGTTGGTAAAAAAGCATTTCCGATTCTTGCCTCAAACAACGAATTATATAGTTTTCCAAAATGGATAAGTCCAGAGCTGGCAGAACGTGTGAAAGTAAATAATAAGTTAGAAAAGGCAGATATCTATTTTTCTAATAGACCTATAAATGCATATGAGGAACGGGAGAGGCATTTTGCAAAACTATTCTATTGGAATGCAACTGGAATAAGTAGTACAAAAGCTTCATTGAACTACTCGTCATGGAATCGGGATCCAACAAATGATTTAAGGGTTGTCAAATTTACATTATCAGTGCCTGATCATCAATTCATTAAAAAGGGTCAAAATAGATCTCTTGTAAGACGTTCCACAGTTAATCTTCTGCCTAACTCAGTAAGATTGAACCAAAATATAAGAGGTAAGCAAGGAGCAGACTGGTTACATAGGATGATACCTCAATGGGGGAATTTTATTTGCGAGTTGGATAACTTTAATAATAGTGATACTGCTTCTGAGTTAATTAACAAAAAAGTAATTAAAACTTTTATTGATAAATACCGATGCAATCCACTTCCCCAGGATGCCTTTAATCCTGAAATTAGAGTGTTGATGAGGAGTTTCATTGTTTATAAGTTTATAAGGAAGAATATTGAAGGGAGGTGAAAAAATGAAGAAAGAGTGGAAAGCACCAGTATTAGAAGTGTTAGACGTTAAAATGACAATGCAAGGTCCTGGCATTAGAGATGTGGATGCTCAATTTGAAGATGAAGATGAAATCGGCTTTTTGCATAAAAGCTAATCATTGAAGGCTCTAATTTTCAGCGCCCTTATACAATTTAATTGTATAAGGGCTTATTAGAATAGTGAAGTGGAGAGAAGTCAATGAAATTAACCATAAATAAATTTTTATATAAAGCATTCGGTTTGAATATCTCAAGTGACATACGTCTTCCGGAGTTAAGTGCAGTTCTCCTCGATAAGGAACAATTTGACCTTGAGATTAAGGTTTCTGACTTAAGCCAATATTCATCGGTCTTAGATAAAACTCCACTAATGCTTCTAACCCAGGGTGAAGAATTTTATTTTAAAGTGCCAGGAGCTTCAATCTTCTGTGTGAAAAATGGAAATCAAATATTAGTATCTCCATTTAAAGGTTGCGATTTTGATGAACTGAGATTATACATTCTAGGAACTTGCATGGGAGCAATATTATTCCAGCGGAAAATACTCCCATTACATGGCAGTGCACTTTCAATTAACGGGAAAGTTTATGCATTCATTGGAGATTCTGGAGCAGGGAAATCAACGTTAGCGACTAGTCTGGCAAGGAAAGGTTACAAGTTGTTGACCGATGATGTTATTGCTGTTAACTTAACACCTGAAAATCAGCCGATAGTTACCCCTTCATATCCCCAACAAAAACTATGGGAAGAGAGCCTTCATAAATTTGGGATGAGTAATACATCATTCAACCCAATTTATAAAAGAGAGAAGAAATTTACGGTTCCCATTAAATCTATGTTTTGTGAACAAGAATTGCAACTTGCTGGTGTATTTGAACTCGTAAAAAGTGAGGATGATAGCGTATCTATAAAAGAGATACATAACCTTGAGAGGCTTCACACTTTATTAAGACATACCTATAGGAATTTCTTATTGGACGACTTTGGTTTAATGGAATGGCATTTACAAATTTGTTCTAAATTTGTAAGCAAAATTAAAATGTTTCAAATTAGTAGGCCTGATAAGGGTTTTTCAGTGGATGAAATAACTGAAGGGATTTTTAAAATCGTTGAAAAAGAGGGATAGTATATGCACAGTGTTCATAATCTTTCAATAGAAAGTATGATTAACCGTAACGCAGGTTTTTTTGCAAGTGATATGGGAGGAGAAAAAGTCCTGCTAAGTGTTGATAATGGCAAATATTATAATCTTGGTGAAATTGGTGGGCAAATCTGGGATTTGATCGAGTCAAAATGCTCTGTAAACAATCTCATTGAGTCTCTTACCAATGAATTTACTGTTGAGAAAGATCAATGTGAACTGCAAGTTTTAAAATTCTTGGAGTCTCTTTATAAAGAAGGTTTAATCGAAATTAACGATATAAATTAAGTAGGGGTTTTATATGAGATTCTCGAGAATAATTCGTTTATTTACACGCATGACTTTCACTGAAATTCGCTTATTTTTGGAGACCTTTTTTATATTAGGTTTGGCCAGGTTTCTAATAGCATTACCTTTCTCTAGAATATCTACTTTTTTAGGAAAGCATATGGATGAAACTCCGCTAAATAGTAATTTATCCTCTGTCCAAATTCAACAAGTGAAGAATATAAGGCATGCAATCGAAATTGCTAGTAAATATACCCCCTGGGAAAGTAAGTGCCTGGTTAAAGCCATTACAGCCATGTCCATGTTGAAAAGAAGAGGTATTGAAAGTACGCTTTATCTTGGCACCGCTAAAGAAGAAGGCGGTTTAATAGCTCATGCTTGGCTGCGCTCGGGAGACTTTTATGTCACAGGTGCAGATGTCATGAAGAAATTCACAGTCGTTGCGAAATTCGCAAAAAAGAATGGGGGAGAATTATATGGAAGGAATATATAAGTTGGATTTAAAGGACATTCCCCTTGAGCTAAAACTCTTAATTTTTATTCTAAATAGTGATAATGAAAAGGATATATATGACGAACTTAACTCGAAACTCGATATCGATTGGAAATTATTCTTAAAATTGTCCTTCCATCATAGAGTTTTTCCCTCTATAGCCAGTAAGCTTAAGGCTATAAAGGCTAATATCGTACCCGAATTTGTAACTTCAAACTTATACAATGCTTACAAAAATAATACTATTAACATGTTATATCTGTTGGGGGAAACCGAATATATTTTTAAGTTATTAAAAGCAAGTCATGTCCCAACAATATTTCTAAAAGGACCTTCTCTTGCAGTGGATCTATACGGAGATACATCATCAAGAACTTCCTCAGACTTGGATATTCTTGTACCATTTCAACAACTTGAAAAGGCAGAAGAAATCTTAATTGAGAGTGGATATATAAAAGATGATTATTTTGAAACGGTTCTAAATGACTGGAAATGGAGACACCATCATTTATCTTTTTTTCATCCTGAAAAAAAAGTGAAGGTAGAGGTACATTGGAGACTTCATCCTGGTCCTTCTTTTGAGCCGTCTTTTGAAGATTTGTGGAACAGGAAGCGGAAATGTCGGGTATCGAGCGTCAACATATTAGGAAAAGAAGATCTGTTTGTCTTTCTAGTTACACATGGTGCTCGGCATGGATGGTCAAGGCTACGATGGCTAATCGACATTCATAAATTATTGGAGCAAAAAGTTGATTGGAGTAAAGTTGTATCATTGTTTCACGAATATCACTCAGTTTCACTTGCTGGTCATGCCGTTATTTTGTCATCTGTATTACTTAAGACAAATATTCCACTGGAAATGCAAGCTATGTCGAATAATAAGAAATCCAAATTATTGGCACAGGGTGCACTTTTTTATTTTAAGGATATGATTAATCTACACGATGAGCCATTAGCTGAAGAAGTTGCGAAGTACCATAGACATTATTTGTTTTCCCAGATGTCTAGGCCGCAAAAGATTCTATTCATTTTAAGCTTTTTTCATCCTTACCCAGAGGATGCAGCCATTTTCCCTCTCCCTAAAAAATTTCATTATCTTTACTTTCCTTTACGACCCTTTTTATGGGCATTACGAAAGAGAAAGAAACATGCAGTAGTTTAGGAGGAGAAAATATGGAATCCCTGCTTTTTTTTATAAAAAAATTACATCATTATTCGGGAAAAACTCTTTATATTAATATGATCGGTATGATGGTTATAAGTATGCTGGAAGGAATCGGTATTATATTAGTCATTCCATTAGTTAACTTGGTTGAGTTTGGAGGTTTGTCAGACTTAAAGATAGACTTTTTAAATTCAGATGCAGTTAAGAATGTGATTTCATATTTGAACTTGCCAGTTATGTTAGGAATATATACCTTGCTGGTAATACTCCAATCTTATATACAAAGGAGTTTGGCTATCAGAAATCTAAGGATACATATGGGTTTCATTAATCGTCTACGATTAGCCACATATCGAAGTCTGCTGAATGCAAATTGGGATTTCTTTTTGTTGAAACGTAAAACAGATCTAATAAACTCATTGACTGATGAATTAGGAAGGCTTAGTGCTGGAACAGCAGTATTCCTTCAATTAGCTACATCTCTTATATTTACATTCATACAGATTCTTATCGCTCTTTGGATTTCTCCTCTCATAACAATCTTTGTGTTATTCTGTGGGCAATTGCTAGGTTTATCTTCAAGAATATTCATAAAAAAATCTCAAGCTATAGGAAAAAAGCAAACCAAAATAACTAAGGACTATATTAGAGGACTTACAGAGGATTTCAATGGAATAAAAGAAATTAAAACAAATAACTTAGAAACAATAAAAATTAACTGGTTAAAAACATGGAATACAAGAGTTGAAGAAGAAAAATTGTCTCAACGTAAATTAACTACACTCTCCCAGTTAATTTATAAAAGTACATTTGCCATAATTATTGCATTTGTTATTTATTTTTCAATCCGTGTCTTTGATACTCAATTGGAGCAACTACTTCTGATTATGCTCATCTTTACACGATTATGGCCAAGATTCTCAAATATTCAGGGTAGCCTAGAACAACTGGCCGCTAATCTTCCGGCTATACAATCCATCAGGGAACTACAGCAAGAAGCAAGTAGATACTTTGAGGAAGAAGAAGCTATTCCACAAAAGACATTAACAATAAAAAGAGAATTATCATGCGAAAGAGTCTTCTACCAATACAATCAAAAAGGTGAAACTGATTTTGCTTTGAGAAATATAACGTTGAAGATCCCTATAAATAGCATGGTAGCGATAGTAGGTCCTTCTGGAGCTGGAAAGAGCACATTAGTGGATATTATTATGGGCTTGATCAAGCCAACAAAAGGTAAGGTATTTAGTGATGGAGAGGTACTTACTGACAGTGAAGTACGGTTGTTGAGAAATATGATAAGCTATGTGCCACAGGATCCGTTTTTGTTTCATACAAGTATACGTGAAAATTTATTATTAATTAACCCAGATGCGACCGAAGCGGAATTGTGGGAGGCATTAAAATTTGCGGAAGCAGCAGACTTTGTTCAAACATTGCCAGAAAGCCTTGATACAGTTATTGGAGATAGAGGGATTAAACTGTCAGGAGGAGAAAGACAAAGGCTAGTACTTGCACGGGCAATCTTAAAGAAACCATCCATCCTTGTTTTAGATGAAGCAACAAGTTCTCTTGATAGTGAAAACGAAGCGAAAATTCAATCTGCACTTGAACAGCTTAAGGGGAAGGTTACAATCATCGTCATAGCCCATCGACTATCCACTATTAGAAATGCAGATAAAGTGATAGTGTTAGATAAAGGGGAAATAATACAACAGGGTGGATTTAAGCAACTTGCTAATGAGGACAAAGGTGTTTTCAATAGTCTCTTAAAAAAGCAAACGGAAGCAGTGTAGTCAACAATAATAATTAGAAAACTGAAATTTTCTTCTTGACTTGTTCTTTATACAGAACTAAAATAGGTATATATTAT